>JBJXEY010000286.1:0-25049 GCA_046153355.1 Burkholderiales bacterium | reverse complement strand
AAATGCTGCGCTCGTTCCGAGCGCGGTTTGCCGAAAAAGTCTTCTTTAGGCGCATCCTCGACGATTTCGCCCTGGTCCATGAAGATCACGCGTCGGGCGACTTTGCGCGCGAAGCCCATTTCGTGGGTGACGCACATCATGGTCATGCCCTCCTGCGCCAATTCCACCATGACATCCAGGACCTCGTTGATCATTTCCGGGTCGAGCGCCGAGGTGGGCTCATCGAACAACATGCACATGGGGTCCATCGCCAAGGCACGTGCGATGGCCACGCGCTGCTGTTGGCCACCGGAGAGTTGGCCGGGAAATTTCGCTGCCTGCTCCTTCAAGCCAACGCGCTCGAGTAATTTCGTTCCCTTGTCGCGCGCCTCTTCTTCGCTGCGATTTAAAACACGGATCTGACCAAGGGTCAGATTCTCCATGATGGACAAATGCGGAAAAAGTTCGAAATGCTGAAACACCATGCCCACGCGCGAACGCAGTTTGGGCAGATCAGTATCCGGCGCACCCACCGATATACCGTCGATGATGACTTCTCCTTCCTGAAAGGGCTCCAGGGCGTTGACGCATTTGATCAGCGTGGATTTGCCGGAACCCGAGGGGCCGCACACCACCACCACCTCGCCTTTATCCACGCGGGTCGAGCAATTTTTCAGCACCTGAAATTTGCCATACCACTTGCTGACCTTTTTCATCTCGATCATTTCGTTGCCCCTCCGATTCGGGCCGGAAAACTTTGCGTGTATCGATGTGTTCTATGCATGCCGCGTTAGCACTCGTGCACTCATTTCATTTTGCATGGGTTGCTAACGCACTATCGCGATTTTCGTTTGCAATCGTTTGACCACCATAGAGAGCGAGTAGGAAATCACGAAGTAGACTAGGGCCGCGAGTAGATAGGCCTCCACCGGCCGGTTGAAATTGCGGCCAGCAGTGGTGAAACCACGCAATAGATCATAGGCGCCAATCGCATAGACAAGCGAGGTATCTTGAAAAAGAATGATGGTTTGCGTGAGCAGCACCGGCAACATATTGCGAAACGCCTGCGGCAGGATGATGAGGCGCATGGTTTGCGCGTAGGTCAGGCCAAGGGCGTTGCCGGCGTACACCTGACCGCGGGACACTGATTGGATGCCGGCGCGCATGATCTCGGAGTAATAAGCCGCCTCGAACGCGGTGAAAGTAATTACCGCCGACCATTCCGCGCCCAAGGGTGTTCCGGTGAGAAAGGGAATCAAAAGAAAGAACCAAAGAATCACCATGACCAGCGGAATCGAGCGCATGGTGTTGACGTAAGCTGCTGCGGGCAAGGCCAACCACGGCCGGCCGGATAAACGCATCAGCGCGAGCACGGTGCCCAATAGAATTCCGCCCAGCATCGCCACCAGGGTGAGTTGAATGCTAAATAGAAACCCGTTCCACAGGTACCGGGTGACCAGTTCCCAATTGAAAAATGAGAGGTCCAAAGCACCCATTAGGGTGCGCTCCTTAGCAGGTCGCCCATTAGGGTGCGCTCCTTAGCAGGTCACCCATTAGGGTGCGCTCCTTGGCAGGTCACCCATCAGCGTTCGCCCCCCACATACCCTGGCACACGCACGCGCGATTCGATGAACGCCATCACGCGATTTACGGCGAATGCTGTCACCATGTAAAGACTGGTGACAGCAAGATAGACTTCAATGCCACGCGAGGTCTCCTCCTGCGCCTGCATGGCAAACAGCGTCAATTCCGAAATGCTGACGGCGAACGCCACCGAAGAGTTCTTGATGATGTTCATCGATTCTGAGGTGAGTGGCGGGATGACGATGCGAAAGGCCATTGGCAGCAAAACATAACGATAGGTCTGTGGCAGGGTGAGCCCCATGGCAAGACCGGCATAGCGCTGGCCTTGCGGCAGGGATTGGATGCCGGCGCGCACCTGCTCAGCGATGCGCGCGGAGGTGAAGAATCCCAGTGCCAACACCACCAGGACGAAACTGGGAATCTCCTGCAATGGTTTATAGAATGAAGGTATGACGTGGTACCAGATGAATATTTGAATTAAAAGTGGGATATTTCTGAATAGTTCCACCCACGCGTTGCCAAGGCGAACTAACCAGGCCGAGGGGGTGGTGCGCAATGTTCCGATGACCGAACCCAATAACAGGGCCACAACCCAGGAACAGGCGGCGACCGTCAGCGTCCATCCCCACGCGGAAAACATCCAATTTAAATAAGTTTGGTCGCCGCCAGTATCGCGAAGAAAAACTTCCCATTCCCAGCGAAATTGCATGATTAACCCGAGAGAGGTGTTGTTGATCTATCTTGCAATCCGTTCGCCGCGCTAGCGTCATCCACCGGCACCCAGTGCCTGAGCGAGGCTATCAAGGTGGCGCGCCGTATTGGTTTGGTTAGGTAGTCGTCCATGCCGGCATCCAAACATTTTTGCTTGGTTTCCGGCATCGCGTTCGCGGTCAATGCGATGATGGGCACTCGACCCCCTTTTCGAATTTCAAGCTCGCGTATGGCCTTAGTGGCCTCGAACCCATCCATCACCGGCATATGCAGGTCCATGAATATGGCATCGATCATCGAACCTTGAAACTTTTCTACGGCAATTTTCCCATTGTCCGCAACGCTGGTTTCACAGCCCATGGAATCGAAAATAGATCGCACAATCTCCTGATTGATGGCGTTGTCCTCCACCACCAGCACGCGCTTGCCCGTGTAATCGATTTTCTTGGCTGGGCTTGTCGCGATGGTCTCGCCTGATTGCACGCTGGGCATGGCGATCTTGAAATCGATTTCAAAACGGAATTCGCTGCCCTTGTCCTCGTCGCTTTCGAACCACAGTTTTCCCTGCATCATTTCCACCAGCTTTTTGGAAATGCTCAGCCCCAGTCCCACGCCTTCGAAGCGGCGCGTGGACGAGGTATCCACCTGGGAAAATGGTTCGAATAGCCTCTCGTGCAGGTGCTTGGCAATGCCGATGCCTGAATCGTGCACGGAAAACACAATGCGACTGCGTTCCTCGCCAATAGGTTGTCCCGAGAGCGAGACGACGATTTCGCCATGTTCGGTGAATTTGACGGCATTGCCGATCAGATTCCAGAGCACTTGGCGCAAACGGCCCGGATCGCCAAGCAGGCATCGAGGCACCTCGTCGCTAACATAGACCCTGAGCATCAGCCCCTTGGCTTGCGCCTCCATACGAAGAGGCGTGGCGATATCGGCCAGTATCGAACGGGGTTCGAAGGGAAGCGACACCAGCTTTAAGCGCCCGGTATCGATTCTCGATGAGTCGAGAATGTCGTTCAGTATGTCGAGCAGGGAATGTGAGGCCTTGTCGATAATCTCGACGCAATGCCGCTGATCCTGCGTGAGTTTCCACTCCAGGGCCACTTCCACCATGCCTATGATGGCATTGAGCGGTGTGCGGACTTCGTGACTCATGTTGGCAAGGAACTCCCCCTTGGCTTTATTAGCCGCCTCCGCGGCGTCCTTAGCCTTTAATGACTCGACTTGAGCGGTTCGTCGTTCCTCGATTTCACCGAGCAAAGTCGTGTTGTGTTTGGCGATTTCGTCTTTGGCGGACGCCAAGTTCGCGGCGAGGCGCGCTCGTTCCACGCTAAGGAGCAGGGTATCGATCAACACTTTGTTGAGTAAGCGCGCGCTTTGCAAAAGGCTCGCCATCATGATCAATGTCATCAGCCCAATAATGATGGAGGTGATGTCTCCTGCGAGAAGAAAAAACACCGCTGCGGGCAGTAAGGTGAGCGATAAGAACAAATAGTAGGCATTGATGACCGCGGAGAGAATCGGCACCGCGCCCGCGGCCATGCCGGCGAGCACCAGCGCGGTGGCGAATTGGCGTACCGGGTCGCCGATGGGCATGAATAAAAATACTGTTGCCATCCAGCCTGCGCCGGCGAAACCCACGCCGATCATGAAGGCTTTGCGCCAGAAAACGGCGCCGGGCCGCAGTGGATTTCGCGCGTAACAAAGCGCGAGTACCACGCGAATTACGGTGATCGAAAGCATGGCGATTAGCCATGTCAAGGCGCCCTCGGGAAAATGGCCTTGTGCTTGTAACCACACCAATAAAATGGAGGTAGTCGCCGTCACCAAGGCGGCGGGGATGGCGTTGCGGTAGAGCAGCCGCACCTGTTCGCTGGCAACTTCGCCGGCGAATTCGGAGGGAATCTTTGGTCCCATTGGTTATGTCCGGGGGGCGGTTTCGCCGCTGCTTATTGGGGAGTCAATCCCGCCGCCTTCACCAGGGCGGCGACGTTGGTATCGAAAACTTTTATCGCCGCGGCGAAATCGCGCGGCGAACTGGTACTGGGTTCGGTATCCAGGGCTTCGAGTTTTGTGGCAATGTCGGCATCACGAAATCCTTTTTGAATTTCATCCGACAGTCGGGTGACGATTGGCGCTGGGGTTGCGGCGGGCGCGAAGAACCCCCAGAAGCCCAGCGTGAATTTGTAATCGGGAATCGCTTCATTGAGCGAGGGCACATCGGGGAGGCGCTTGTAGCGGGAGTCCCCAAGCACCGCCAATATTCGTACCTGTTTGGCTTCCACCGCCTGACGGATGCTGCTGTAGGGAATCAAGGTGGCGCCGATACGGCCGGTAAGAAAATCGTTATTGCGCAGGCCTTCGTTGCCGCTGCCGTAGGGTATGTGGTTGAGATCCGTCCCGGTGGATTGCATGAAGCCTATCCATTGCAGGTGCAAGGAAGAGCCGATGCCATTGCTTGAGACCGACACTTTGCCCGGATTTTTCTTCGCATAGTCGACGAACTCGCGCAGCGTATTACCCGGCACCGAGTTATGCACCGCCACCAAATTGGTGACACGCGCGGCCATGCTCACCGGCGCGAAATCGCGTTGTACATCAATGGTGACGTTTTTTAATAAGTACTTACTCGAGATGATCATATTGGTGGAGAACATCATCGAATAACCATCCGCGCCAGCACGCAATACGTCTTGCGCAGCGATTTGTCCGCCTGCACCGGCCTTGGTTTCCACCACCACCGGCTGGCCGACACTGGCACTTATCCTTGGCGCGACCAGTCGCAGCGCGATGTCCCCAGGGCTTCCCGAGGCGGAGTTGCTGATGACGCGCAATGGTTTGGTGGGGAAGCTTTGTGCTTGCGTTGAATCGAGCATGACCATGCCCATCGCAGCTAGCGCGCCGGCCAAAACTTTTCGGTAGCTTTTCATCGGGATATTTCGTCTAAATTGATAGTCGATTGTAGGGGAATTCAGCCGCTTACAGTCTGCGCAATCAAGAGCCAGCGTGGCGGCGCTGGGATATGATCTTCGCTTGAGCGGATTGATCGTGCAGATTCAATTGAAAGTTGCTTCTAGCTTTCTGGCGTTGGCGTTGTTCTGCCAATAACGAATGTGCCGGTGAGGTGGTAGTGATAGGCAAAGAATGAGGATTCAGAATATGGCTAGACCAGTAAAAGCCAAACGTAGCAAACTACCCAAGCGCGCGGCAAAAACTATTGCCGCGAATAGTTCATCGGCAGCGACGCGTCGCGCGCTTCCGCGAGTCCCTCTCGAGCTGCCACTGATCACCACCGAAACCGACACGCGCGACGTGCTCGCACATGCCGGAGAAGACGCGCGTGAATTGCAGGATTACTTCATCGTCGATGTCGATGCGCATGTGAAGGAGATCGCGTTTTGGTCTGAGATCACCAATCTCATTGACAGCGATGTCTATCGGCAGATGGCCAAGTCGTTTTCCGCGCGCGGGCGTTCGGTGGCCGGTTTGATGAATATGCAGCCGGGCATGGCGCATCAGGATGTGTTTGGGCGCATTCCGCATGATCGCGGTAACGACGAGCCCACGGGCGACAATACGCAGCACCGCCAGGTGGAACTCACCCGCCGCGCCATGGATTCGATGGGCATCGATTACATGGTGGTATTCCCCACGCCGATGTTGCAATTGGGCATGCACCCGCAACCCGAGGTCGAGGTGGAGCTGGGCAAAGCTTTTAATTACTGGTTGATTGATCGCATCCTGCCGCAGGATAAGAGGATGCTCGGCCTGCCTTACTTGCCGTTTTGCGATCCCGAGGCGTGCATAAAAATTGTCGAGCACTACACCGATAAACCCGGCGTAGTCGGTTTTACCGTGACCACCGCGCGCCATAAGGCGGTGCACCACAATAGCTTCATGCGCCTGTATGCGGCGATTCAAGCCTCGGGCAAGCCCTTGGCATTTCACGCCGGTTATCACTGGGGTGATCCCTCAATGATGCAAATCAATCGTTTCATCGGCATGCATGCGCTGTCTTTCGTGCATTTCTCCATGGTGCACATGACCAACTGGGTGTTGAACGGTATTCCCGAGCGGTTCCCGAAGTTGAAAGTGATTTGGATTGAGAGCGGGCTTTCGTGGGTGCCGCACCTGATGCAGCGCCTGGATAACGAATACATGATGCGTAGTTCCGAGGCGCCACTATTGCGCCGCAAGCCCAGCGAATACATGCGCGAGATGTTCTATACCTCGCAGCCGCTGGAGACCAGTAATATGAAACTCACCGAGGCGCATTTCGATGCCGTCAAGGCGGAAACGCAATTGTTGTTCTCCTCGGATTGGCCGCATTGGGATTTCGACACGCCAAGCTCCATCTCCCGCTTGCCATTTCTCACCGACACGCAACGGCGCAATATCCTGGGCTTGTCTGCGGCGAAGTTATTCGGCCTGAAAGTGCCGAAGAAAAAATTGGCCACTATCGCGCGGCCGCCTTCGTGGGGAGGGTGAGCATATGGCTACCAAAAAAACTGTAAGCGGGTTGCGGACTGGCGCCGTTGCGAAACGTAGCAAGCGCGTGGTCAAACCCGCGACCGATCCCGGCAATGACTTTTGCGCCGCCGCCGCGCTGGCGTTAAAACGAGGCGATATCGATGCCATCAGCGACGCGACGTTGCGCCGTGTATTGACCTCGGCGGTAAAGCTTTACGCGGCGAAAATGGATGGCAGGGAGGATGAGATTCCGCCTTTCGAGAAAAATCGCGTCAATGCCACCGAAACCGTGGTGGCAAGCTGCGCCATGATCCGCGCCGCGGGGTTGAATCTGTTCGATGTGGCAATGTGGTTTCGGCGTTCCGCCGCCGGTTTGTAAGTTGGAAAGAGCAACCATGAAACAAGTGTCGGTTGGCAGGTTCGAATCGTTTGTAGATGGTGGATGCCGCGTGTTGAAACTCGGTGACCTGGAGGTTGGCGTGTTTCGCCGTGGCAAGCGGCTGATTGCCTGGGAAAACCGTTGCCCGCATTACGGTGGCCCGGTGTGCCAGGGCTCGATTTTCAATCGTGTCGAAGAAGTCCTAGCACCTGATAAAACCGCGCTCACCCTGAAATTCGCCAAGAATGAACACATCGTTTGCCCTTGGCATGGTTACGAGTACGACCTTGAAACTGGATGTCACCCGGGCGATGCCAGCGTGCGTCTGAGCCCGGTTAAGGTCGGCGTGCGAGATGGCGAAGTGTTTCTCACGCCACCGGTTCGTAAGGGGAAATAGTGCGGCGAGGAGTTGCGTATCGCGGCCTTGGATGCTGGGTGTCACCGGTATTGGCACGCATAAAAAACGCGCCCTCGGGCGCGTTTTCTAAGGCGAAGAGAACGCCTACTTCACTACGTAGGACTCCATCGGGTTGTCGTTGGGGGTGGCGAACAAACCTTTCAATGTGCCGCCCATCGGCAGATTCACATTGGCATTCTTCGGCGGAATCGGCGAGGTGAACCATTTGCCATACAACTTGGTGAGTTCGCCCGAGCTCATCATGTTGCGGATGGTGAGATCCACCAAGCGTTTCATGCCGGGGTCGTCCTTGCGAATCATCACCGCGATTGGCTCCACCGAGAGCACCTCGCCGACGATCTTGAAATCCTTGGGTTCCTTGGCATTCGCTATCAAGCCGGCGAGGATGTTGTCGTCCATCACAAAGGCATCGGCGCGACCAGTCTCCACCAGCAAGAACGAATCGGCGTGATCCTTGCCAAACACTTCCTTAAAGCTCACTTTTTGCGCGCGCTGATGTTTGCGCAGCGTTTGCACCGAGGTGGTACCGGTGGTGGTCGCCACGGTCTTGTTGCCCAGTTGCGAGATCGAGGCGATGCCCGATTTGGTTTTCACCGCGGTACGCACTTCGGTCACGTAGGTGGTGAGTCCAAAGGCCACGTCCTTTTGACGCGCCGAGTTGTTGGTGGTGGAGCCGCACTCGATATCCACAGTGCCGTTTTGTACCAGTGGTATTCGGTTCTGTGAGGTGACGGCGGTGTATTTGATATTGACCGGCTTGCCGACGGTTTTGCTTATTTCGGCGATGATGGCGCGGCACAAGTCCACGTGATAGCCGGCGAATTCATTGTTGCCCAGGGTGAAGGAAAGCGGCGAAGAGGATTCGCGCACTCCCATGACGATTTCGCCGGAATCCTGAACTTTTTTCAACGTGGTGACTTGTGCGTGGGCGATGCCGGCGACTGCCGCGCTCGCGATGGCGAATAGGGCTAGCGAACTTTTCATGAAAATCTCCTAGGTGGCGAACAAACGTAGCGCCAAGTGGCGCGTTTCAAGGGCTATGCGACGCGGCAGATTCTACGCAGCGAGCCTGGATTTGTCCAAACAAGGGGCCGTCAAAAAAACTTTGCACAAGCTAAGGTTTTGTCTGGGTTTCGGCATTTTTCTCCAGAGTAGGCGCTCAAATCACCACATAGCGCTGTAGGGAATAATCCAGGGTGCGCCCGTGAAGCCAGGCAGCAAGCGAGGGTTGCCAAAGCAACAGCACGACACCGTCGCATTTGTAGAAAAACTCCATGCCAGTGTTGGCGCGCAGTTGTTCGAAAAAGCGCACTCGATCCGGCGGATAGGCGCCCACCGCCCAAACTTCGCGAGGCGCTTGACCGTCGCGCGATACCCAACAGGAGCGAATCAAATAAGGCAAACATTCATCGTAATCGAGGGACTCCATGCACTTGTCGATGGCCGCGCGGGCGGTATCGGTCAATCTTAGATCGAGCGGCTGCATGAATAGTTCGCGGCGATGAGCTTGTTATCGTTACGCCGTTATTGGCGCGGAGTTCCCGGCGCAATCATAGCGTTAGCGCTGAATTGCTACTCCGGCAGGAGTTTCAGAACCTTGGCCATGTCCGCAGTGAACGGCAGGCCCAGATTAACGCGTTTTGGGGGGATGGGTGAGCGAAACCATTGTAAGTAGAGCTTTGCCATCACCCCTTGGGCGATCATCTCGTTGATCGAACCATCGACGATGCGTTTGAACGCGGCGTCGTTTTTCCTGAGCATGATGGCGTAGGGTTCCCTGGAGAGAATTTCTTCCAGGAATTCGAACCTGCCCTGGTCTCCCGCATTGGCCATCAATCCGGAGAGCAGGATATCGTCCATCGCCACGGCGTTGGCCCTACCCACTCTTAGATTGGCGTAACTACCCTCGTAATCAATGCCGCGCACCAAATCGAATGCAATTTTTTTCTCGCGCGAAAACTGCTCAATGATTTGCTCGTTGGCTGTTCCTTGCGTTACCGAAAGCTTTTGTCCGTTCAGATCGCGCAGCGATTTTATCGGCGTGCCTTTTTGCACCAGGACTCGCGTAGCCGCAATGAATATGACAGTGCTGAAATCGACGTCATTGCTGCGGCTTTGCGCGTCCGCGGCGGACCCGCATTCCATATCGATCCGCCCGTTGATCAAAAGCGAGGCGCGCGCCTCCGGCGTAGTCGCAAGGTATTGGGTGCGCAGATTAGGCAAGCGCAATTGGGATTTCACCGCGGTGACAATGCGCTCGCAAATTGATATCGAATAGCCCATCGGCGCGGCGCCGGGATGGGGATGATAAGAAAATGGCACCGAGCCGGCGCGATAACCGATCACCAATACTCCAGAGCCACGAATCTTCGCAAGCGTATCCGGTTCAGCGCCTACCGCAACTTGTGTGACCATCAGCGCGAGCATCGCCATGCGGATGAAAATCGCCGCGCATTTCATGGCGGCAATATCGATATTCTGGCCAGCAGGTCCAAACAAATACGCGATTGAGAGGAGTGGCGAGCGAGCACAACGGAAATTCGCGGCTCGCGCGGCGCTAGAACTTCGCGCTGTTCGGCCTTTCCCGGTTGATTATTTTTTGCACCTGTGTGCATCGCATTCGCATCATGGAGAAATCCCAATGATTGTATCAGGCGAGCATTGATCTAAATGATTCCAATCACAGATACACCATGCATAATTTTGCAGGGAAACATGAAAAATTACCGGTGTTCCAAGACCGTGTATGGGTCGAATGGTGTAGGAGGGTATGCTTCGAGTAAATGATGTCTACGGATTAATTGATTTAAATTATCGGTAATATATAGCGCTAACGAGATTTAGATGATTAAAATAATTCAATATTAAGATAAAAATGGCATTTCTAACTACATTGCGAATTGCCACTCCGACAACATCGATGTGAATCGATGCCGATTCCGTCACGCGATATCCAGTGGGCTCTTGCCAAGCAGAAAATTTATTCGACGCGCTTGGGTATGCGTAAATATACGTCACCACCTTCGCATTTTGCTTGAAATGTTTTGCTGCAACCTTCGTCCGGTGCCGCGGCATTGCCATCTGCCAAGTTGATATTCCAATTGTGCAATGGGCAGGTGACTTGTTTGCCGTGAACGATGCCCTGCGACAGTGGCCCGCCTTTATGCGGGCAATGGTCTGACAGCGCGAAAACCTCATCGGCGGCGGTGCGAAATACCGCAATGTTGATCGGCGCATTTTTGACCACACGCGCACCTAATGCGGGTATGTCATTCAGGGCGCAGACACGAATCCAGGCCGGCGCTTCTTCATCCATATTTTCTCTTTTCATGACGGCGCTCATACTGCGAGCGCTTCGAATTCATTGCGCGCTACACCGGATGCACGTTCCTGCCAGGGGTCCTTCTCGCCATGGATGGCATAGAGCAAGCGCTCGAACAAGGCCTTGCGACCCTTGGCATCCTCGAGAATATGTTTTTTGACGTAATCCAGGCCCACGCGCGCCACCCAATGTACGGTGCGATCCAGGTAGCGCGCTTCTTCGCGATACAGCTGCAGGAATGCACCGGAATACTCCAGCACCTCCTCGGCCGTCTTAACCTTGCACAGAAACTGCGCAACTTCAGTCTTTATTCCGCCATTGCCCGCCACATAAATCTCCCAGCCGGATTCGACGCCAATCACGCCGACATCTTTAATGCCGGATTCGGCGCAGTTGCGCGGGCAGCCAGAGACCGCCAGTTTCACCTTGTGAGGGGCATACATTTTGGCGAAGGCGTGTTCCAGGTCCACGCCCATCTGGGTGGAGTCCTGCACGCCAAAGCGGCACCATTCCGAACCGACGCAGGTCTTCACGGTGCGCAACGCCTTGGCGTAGGCGTGGCCCGATGGCATGTCGAGATCGGCCCATACGCGTGGCAGATCCTCTTTTTTTACCCCGAGCAGGTCGATGCGCTGACCGCCGGTGACCTTGACGGTAGGTATCGCGTATTTATCCACCACGTCGGCGATGCGGCGCAATTGCGCTGCAGTGGTGGTGCCGCCATACATGCGCGGGATCACCGAGAAAGTACCGTCCTTTTGAATGTTGGCATGGGCGCGTTCGTTGATGAAGCGCAATTGCGGGTCGTCCAATGCCTCATGCGGCCAGGTGGATATCAGGTAGTAGTTAAGCGCCGGCCGGCATGAGGCGCAGCCATTGGGCGTGCGCCACTCCATGAAACGCATCACATCGGGAATGGCAAGCAGATGCTGTTCGCGAATCACGCGACGCGTTTCTTCGTGCGTGTGATCGGTGCAGCCGCACATTGGCTTGTTTGCATTTTGCGCGGGCGCATAGGCGCCACCGACGGTGGAGGCGAGAATCTGCTCCACTAAACCGGTGCACGAACCGCAGGAGGAAGAGGCTTTGGTTTGTTTGCGTACATCGTCCAGCGTAAAGAGACCTTTCTCCTTGATGGCCTTGACGATGGTCCCCTTGCACACGCCGTTGCAGCCGCACACTTCCATTTCGTCGGCCATCGCGGCGGCATTGTTTTGGCCCTGGTGACCGGTGTTGCCCAGGTGCGATTGGCCAAACATCAGGTGATCGCGAATTTCCGACACATTCTGCGCATCGCGCATCATCTGGAAATACCAGGAGCCATCCACGGTGTCGCCATACAACACGCCACCGACAATGCGATCACCTTTCAAGATGAGCTTTTTATATACGCCGCCGATGGCATCGTGCAGCAGAATTTCCTCGGTGTCGGCGTCGCCTGAAAAGTTACCCGCGGAAAATAAATCGATACCGGTGACTTTGAGCTTGGTCGACGTTACCGAGCCCTCATAACGGCCAATACCCATCAAGCCCAAATGATTGGCGCACACCTTGGCCATCTCGAAGAGCGGTGCCACCAAGCCGTAGGCGGTACCGCGATGCGACACGCATTCGCCCACCGCATAGATGCGCGGATCGTAAGTTTGCATGGTGTCGTTCACCACCACGCCGCGGTTGCAATGTATTCCCGCTGATTTCGCCAGATCATCGTTTGGCTTGATGCCCACCGCCATGCAGACGAGATCCGCGGCAATTTCAGTGCCGTCGGCAAACTGCACCGCGCGCACCCGGCCGTTGGCGCCTTCATCGCCTAAAAGCGCCTTGGTCTGAGTCTTCAACAAGAATTTCAGACCGCGATCTTGCAGGGATTTTTGCAGCATCGCCGCCGCGGTGCGATCCAGCTGCCGCTCCATCAGCCATTCGGCCAAGTGCACCACGGTGACGTCCATGCCGCGCGCTTTGAGTCCGTTGGCAGCTTCCAACCCCAACAAGCCGCCACCGATCACCACTGCGTGTTTGTAGGTGGAGGAGGCTTCAATCATGGCGTTGGTGTCGCCAATATCGCGATAGGTCAACACGCCCTTCAAGTCTTTACCGGGTATGGGAAGAATAAAAGGGTTGGAGCCGGTGGCGAGCAGCAACCGGTCGTATTCCTCTTCGGTGCCATCTTCCGCGATAACACGGCGCGCATGCCGATCGATCTTGACGATCTTTTTGCCCAGGTGAAGCCGAATGCCATTGGCGGCATACCAGTCTTCGTCGTTGAGCATGATCTCCTTCAAACTCATTTCGCCCGCCAACACCGGCGAGAGCAGGATGCGGTTGTAATTGGCATGCGGCTCGGCGCCGAACACGCAAATGTCGTATTGGTCGGGCGCGATCTTGAGCAACTCTTCCAGCGTGCGAACACCCGCCATGCCATTGCCGACCATCACTAGCTTCATGCGCTTCATTGTTTACGTCCAAATATCAAAATCAGGATTGTTGTTTTAGGCGGCGCGGCGTGCGTTTTGTCGAAGTGTCGATTCGAGCAGCGCGCTGGCGGCGAATCGGGAGACTTCCCCGACAACGAGAAGGGCGGGGCTTCCCAAACCAGCCTGCGCCACGCGCGCCACAACGTCATTCAGATTGGATAGCAACGCCCTTTGCGTAGGAAGGGTGCCGTCCTGAATCACCGCCACTGGCATTGACGCGGGCATGCCCGCCTCCAGCAATGCGTCGATGATGGATGCAAGGTTGGAGATCCCCATGTAGATCACCAGCGTGGTGCCACTTGCGGCGAGCGCGCGCCAATTGGGCGCATCGCCGCCGCGCGTGTGGCCCGTAACCAGGGTGACGCCGTGCACGAAATCGCGGTGCGTCACCGGTATCCCCAAGGCCGCGGGAACGCCAATGCCCGCAGTGATGCCGCTAATAACCTCTACCGGAATCCCTGCTGCGCGCAATGTCGCCGCTTCCTCGCCACCGCGACCGAACACAAACGGATCGCCGCCCTTGACGCGCGCCACGATCAGGCCGCGTTTCGCATAGCGCACTATCAATCGCTCAATGAAAGCCTGCGGCGTCGAACGGCCGCAACGCCCTTTTCCGCCGCGCTTGCCCACCTCAATCACACGCGCGCCGGGTTTGAGAAATTGCAACACTTCTCGATTGACCAGGTCATCGAGCAAAACCACGTCAGCTTCGCCTAGCGCCTTGACCGCCTTCAACGTCAGCAGTTCTATATCGCCGGGTCCAGCGCCGATCAGCGTGGCCTTGCCAACGACCGGGAGGGCATTGCGATCAGCGGATTTGCGATCATATTGGGGATTCATACAAATCGTAGTGCAAATGCCATGCCACCTCGACATCCGCTAGGAAGATCCGTTAGATCATGTAGATGAGAGGCATATGGCGACCCTGCCGCTGACTTGCCGGTCAGACGCGCCGCACTGTAACGGTGCGGGAATTCTGATGCTGCACTGCAATGCAGCCGTCGTTCAGCGGACCGCTTAGGGCGCGTCTCAACTCGACGTTGGGCATTTTTGGAACCGCATTCACTCGCTTGACAGGGTGTAGCCCCATGGCTACAGTTCGCCTATGGTCGAAGTTCGCAAAACTGATGCATTCGTTCAGTGGCTCGATGGTCTGCGCGATATTCAAGCTAGAGCGCGTATCCAGATTCGTATTGAACGACTAGCCGCTGGCAATCCCGGCGATGTCGAGGCGGTTGGTGAGGGTGTCTCGGAATTGCGAATTGACTATGGCCCCGGCTATCGGGTGTATTACAAAAAACGCGGCCAAGAACTGATTCTCCTACTGGCTGGCGGAGACAAAAGTACTCAGGCTAAAGATATCAAGGCAGCATTGCAGATTGCACGCATCCTTTCGGAGAAGCCTAAATGACCAAAATAACCACGACTCGCTACGATGTCGCCGAACATCTCAGAACTCAAGAAGAAATGGCTGCCTATTTCGAAGCCTGCTTAGAAGAAGCAAATGGCGATGCCGCATTTATTGCCAAAGCGCTTGGTGATATCGCGCGCGCGAAAGGTATGTCACAAGTGGCTCGAGATGCCGGGCTGTCCCGTGAAAGCTTATACAAAGCACTTTCAGGCGAGCGCAGTCCCGGCTTCGACACTATCCTCAAGGTAATCGGAGCGCTTGGTTTGAAATTGCATGCTCAAACAAATCGTATCTAGTCGCGATGCCCAACTCTAGGTGCAACGGGCAGGCGAAAGCGGCCTTGAGCTTCTTCGCAACCATTGCACGCGCCCGCCGCACACCAAAACGGTCGGCACCATAGAAATCACCGCCCATTGATTTGACATGCATTATTAACGTAGCTACAGTAATGTATGCAATACGAATTCGATCCAGACAAGGACGAAATTAACCAGGCGAAGCACGGGGTCTCATTGGCATTGGCCAGCGAACTCGATTGGGATGCGGCCTTGGTTTGGGTCGACGAGCGTTATGAATATGATGAGGTTCGGATGATCGCCCTTGCGCCTGAAACCGGGACGCTTTATTACGTTGCTTATGTTGATCATGACGAAAAGCTAAAAATTATCAGCTTGCGTCGCGCCGTACGTCGAGAGGTAAAACATTATGTCGAAAACATCAATATCTAAAAAGCGGGCAATCGTCATGCCTACGGTGGCGGAGAACAAAGCAATCATGGCGGCAGCCAAATCCGATCCTGACGCAAAACCACTTTCGCCAAAACAATTGAAGGCCATGGTTCCATTGAAGGTGCTGCGCGGAAGACCAAAATCGGAGAACGCCAAGAAACTGGTTTCGGTTCGCTACAGTCCCGAGGTTCTGGCGTATTTCAGGTCTACCGGTGACGGCTGGCAATCACGCATGGATCTTGTATTGCGCAAATACGTCTCGCGAAATTTGCGCCGAGCATGAGAGCATTCAGGCGCTGCCCAAAGAGCTAATGCTGGCGCGCTTCTCCGGCCAATTGCAAGGGGACAAACCGCTCATCCCTTCTTGATCAGCAGCAAATAAATCATCAGCAGATTCAGCACTACCGAGATGACGGCGATGGATCGCCACAGCCATACGCGGTCGCGTTCCAAAAGCGGCGTGCGCGGGATGGGCAACACCGGTTTGTGCTCGCCTTGTTCCAGGGCTAAGCGCATTTCTTCGGCGGTCTCAAAGCGCAGTTTTCGTTCGCGCGCGACGGCCTTTAACAACAAGAGATCCAACCAACGCGGAATATCGGGCCGGTAACGCGAGGGCGGCACCGGTTCGCCAAAGCGTGGATGTTGAAACGGCTCTACTTCGCCATAAGGGTAGTTGCGCGTCAGCAGGTGATAAAGCGATACCCCGGCGGCGTACAGGTCGCTTTGTGTGCTGGCTTTCTCGCCCGCGATCAATTCCGGCGCCATGTAGCTGGGTGTGCCGGGAACGCCTTGCGTGGGCGCGGCGCCGGTTTCGCTGTGCGCGGCACCTAAGTCAAGAATTCGAAATTTTTCATCAATTCCAATGTGCAAGTTGGCTTGGTTTACATCTGGATGTAGGATATCTAGGCGATGCAGGGCGCCCATTCCCTTCATCATGCGAATGCCTATGCCGACTGCTTCGGCAACGGAAAAATGCGCGCCTTGATCGAGCCTGGCTTGCAGCGAGGCGCCTTCGTGAAAGCTCATCGCGTAATACAGATAATTTCGCTCGATACTGGCGGGTAACACCTGCGGAAAATAATGCGATAGCACTCGCCGCGCGAGCCACTCCTCGGCCATCAACGCGTCGCGTTGTTCGGTGTCGTTCTCCAGGGTGCCCTGCAAGGTTTTCAACGCGCAGTATTGGCCGGTGGCAACAAGGCGCGCCTTATACACCAGCGTAACGCGTGAATCGTGCATCACCTCCACGATCTGGTAACCATCAAGCGTCGTGCCGGGTTTGAGTTTTGGCGGCAAGGGCAGGCGGCGCGAATGCGTTAGCGTTTCGGGTAGGCCTGTGGCGCCTAATGTCTCTACACGAACCACCAGAGCGCTGGCGTTGTCTTTGCCGCCGCGCGCCAGGGCCTCCTCGGCCAAGGCCTTGGCGGCATTGTCGGGCTCGGTATGTCGTTCCAGCAGAAAAGACATGGCGCGATCGCCCAAGGGTTCCCACACGCCGTCACTCACCAAGACAAACACATCGCCCACACGCAACTCGTCTTCGACATAGTCCATGGACAAATGCGCGTCCAGACCGACGGCGCGTGTCAACACGTGGCGCATGTCGGCGCGGTCCCAGACGTGATCGGTGGTGAGGCGGGTGAGTTCACCGCCGCGCCAACGGCAAATGCGGCTGTCGCCGACATGCGCGATGGTGTAGCGAGCCCCGCGCAGCACCAGCGCAGATAGGGTAGTCGCCATCCCTTCGAACTCGCGATGCGAGGCGGCCTGCGCAATTAACCAGCGGTTGATGGCGTTCAGCACCCGATCAAAGGCGTGCGCCACGCTCCAGGTGTCAGGCGTGGCGTAGTAATCCGAGAGCAGACCGCGCACCGTGTATTCGGCGGCTTCGCGTCCGCCGCCATTGCCCGATACACCATCGGCCAATGCCAATAGCACACGTTTGGATTCAAGCTCGCCTCCAGTGGCGATCACCGTGCCACGCTTGTTAATACAGATCAAGTCATTGGTCACAAAGCATTAAAGCGTGAATCGACGCAACTCAATTGGATTGGTGATGCGCACTGATGCGGTGCGGCAAAATCAATGCAGCGCACCGTGGGCGCGCGCGTGGCCTGCGTGGCATGTGCCGACTAGATTATTTTTATGCACCCAAATGTGACCGGGGCGCATTGCCTATTGAGCAGTGAATTCATGTGAGTAGGCGAAAGCCATCACGCGGGCGATGATTCGTCGAGGTGCGATGGCATGGTGATTGCTATGGGTAGGTACTCAAGTCCCATGGAATTCGGTTCAGATGATATTTGGTCGCAAATCCCGCAAGCCCATCTCCATCCCGGTGAAAGAGGTGAAGGAGTGGAAGTACACCACCTGCAACTATTGTTCGACCGGTTGCGCCATTGAGATTGGCTTGAACGATAAGGGCAAGATCGTCACCAGCCGCGGGCATGCCGGCGCGGATGTCAATCGCGGCAAGCTGTGTATTAAAGGTCTGTTGGAGCACGAACTATTCGATTCCCCAGGGCGCGGCACCATGCCGCTGATGCGCGAAAAAGCGCACCTACCGTTTCAGCCCGCCAACTGGGATGCGGCGCTGGATAAGACCGCCGCCAAGATCAAAGAGATTCAAGCCAAGTACGGGCGCGATTCGTTCGCCATTGTTTCCACCGGCCAGTTGTTGACCGAAGAGTTCTACACGTTAGGAAAACTCGTACGCGGCCAGATCGGCACCAATAACTACGATGGCAACACCACACTGTGCATGGCCTCGGCCGTGTCAGGCTACAAACGATCCTTCGGTTCCGATGGCCCGCCGGGTTGCTACGGCGATTTCGAGCACACCCACTGCCTGATGGCGTTTGGCTCAAACCTGCCCGAACAGCACCCCATTATCTATTGGCGTTTGAAAGAGGCTCTTGAGAAGCGCAAGTTCCCGCTGATCGTGGTTGATCCGCGCGTCACCATGCTCGCGCAGTTCGCCGATATTCATCTGCCGATCACGCCTGGCACCGATACGGTGTTGATTAACGCCATGATGTACGTCATCTTCAAGGAAGGTCTTGAAGACAAGGACTACATCGAGAGGTACACGCAGGGCATCGACGAATTAAGGAAGCTCGTTGCCGACTACGACCCCAAGACGGCGCAGCATATCTGCGGCATCGACGAAGATCGTATTCGCACCGTGGCGCGCATTTACGCCAAGGCGCCTGCGGCGATGAGTATCTGGACCATGGGCATCAACCAGTCCACCCACGGTTCGGACGGGGTGGTGGATATCAACAATCTCAATCTCATCACCGGCAACATCGGCATTCCTGGTGGCACCAGTCTTTCGATTACCGGCCAGTGCAATGCCATGGGCACACGCGAGTGGTCTTCTTGCTCCGGGCTACCTGGCTACCGCATGCTTGAAAAAGAAAAAGACCGCAAGACCGTGGCCGATTTTTGGGGGATCGAGGAGAGTTTCTTCCCGCCTGCGCGCGGCCTCGCTCAGACCGACATTTTCCCTGCGATCGAGACCGGCGAGATCAAGGGCCTGTGGCTGATCGCTACCAACCCCATGACGTCCATGCCCAATCAGCCGCGCATCATCAAAGCGATGGAGAACCTGGAGTTTTTGGTGGTGCAGGATGTCTACGAGGATGTCGAGACCAATAAATACGCGCATGTGTTCTTACCTGCTGCGGTGTGGGCGGAGAAAGAAGGCTGCCATACCAACACCGAACGGCGCGTTAACCTCACGCGCAATGTGCTGCCCGCGTATGCCGATTCCAAGCCCGACTTCTGGATTTTCAATCAGATGGCCAAGCGCTTCGAAGATAGGAACAAGATTTTTTTCCCCGAGAAACCCGAAGGCGCTTTCGAGGAGATGAAGATTTTGTCGCAGGGCGCGGGGCGAACTTTGGATATATCGGGCATGAGCTACGACCGCATCGAATCCGCGCGTGGCATTCAATGGCCCTATAGCGAGGCGCAGGCCAAAGAAGATGCGCTAAAAGTTACCGAGTTAAGCGGCAGCGCGGCGGGTGTGTTGGATATGAAGCAGCGCATGCCATTTATCGGCAATCCGCGCCTGTATACCGATGGCAAATTCCAAACGCCGACGGGGCGCGCAAACCTGATCCCGGTGCGTTTCGTCAACAACAACGAATGTCCGGACGCCGAGTATCCGTTTTGGTTGAATTCAGGCCGTGTGGTGGAACACTTTCATACCCGCACGCGTACCGGCAAGATCGGCAATTGCAATAAGTTCAGCCCTACGCCGTATATGGAAATGAATCCTGATGCGGCCGAAGAACTGGGCATCGAGCACCAGAGTTACGTGCGCGTGGTGAGTAAACGTGGCGACGCGGTGGTGATGGTGCAGCTCACCCACCGTGTCGGTCGCGATATGTTGTTCATCCCGTTTCATTTTCACGATTGCGTGAATCGCCTGACCTTGGGGCTCCTCGATCCGTATTCGCGCCAACCCGCGTTCAAGCAAAACTCGGTGCGCGTTGAAAAAACCAATCAGCAGGAAGCCGCGCGTTTGAATCTCGAACGCCGCGCTTTTTAAGGGCCAAGCGTCATGATGTCGATAACAATGAACGAACGAACCGGCGAAGCCATTTTGGCGGTGCCGCCGCCTGAGCCGCGTGCGCGTAACATCTGGGAGATTCGCACCGAAGAGCAGGCCTACGCCTATCTGGGCGATAAAACTTTTGACGATGTCAATCGCTACGGTCAAAAAATCGACCTGATCGAACATGTCGAAGGCAAATTGCCGGTCGGCCGCTCGATGCACATCAACGAGAACCCGGCGGTGGGCAACAATCCCAATCGCAACAAGCAACACGGGTTTTACTTTACCGCCGATAACTGCATTGGCTGTCATGCCTGCGAGGCGGCGTGCAGCGAAAAGAACAACAACCCGCCGCACTTGGCTTACCGCTCGGTGGGTTATGTGGAGGGCGGCAGCTTTCCCGATTACAAGCGCATGAACATCTCCATGGCCTGCAATCATTGCGACGATCCGGTGTGTTTGAAGGGCTGCCCCACGGCGGCCTATACCAAACACGTCGAATACGGCGCGGTGCTGCAAGACCCCGACACCTGCTTTGGCTGCGGTTACTGCACCTGGGTTTGCCCCTACAACGCGCCGCAACTGGACCCTATTAAAGGTCAGGTTTCCAAGTGCAATATGTGCGTCGATCGCCTGGAAGTGGGCTTGAAACCAGCTTGTGTGGCGGCCTGCGTGGGCAACGCGCTGGATTTTGGCGTGATCGAAAATATCCCTGAGAACCGCGAGCAGGCGCGCGCCGAGATCCCCGGCTTTCCTTCGCCGGAGATCACCCACCCCAACATTCGTTTCCAGCAGTTGAAGCAACTGCCCGACGAAATGAAACGCACTGATTCAATGCCGGTGAAATACCACAAAGATGATAGAGGACGCTATCGGCCGGCCATCGATCAGAAACAGGGCAAGGCCAAGCATTGGAATATTTCGCGCCTCAGTTCACGCGAGAATCCCCTGGTGATGTTTACGCTTTTCGCGCAGGCGGCGGCGGGCGCGTTTGCGTTAAGTTTCCTAGCTGCGCAAATGGGCCTTTCGGGTTTCACCCAGTTTGCGCAGTCCGCCATGTATGCGCCGCTTGCCATCCTGTGTTTCGCCCTGGTGGCCTTTGGTTTGTTCATGTCCACCCTGCACCTTGGCAAACCGCTGCGCTTCTATCGCGGCTTCAACAACCTCAAACACTCGCCGGTATCGCGCGAGGGTTTAGGGATCGCCGTGTTCCTCGGCGCCTTGGGCATGCATGTGCTGTTTAGTCTGCCGGACAATGGTTTGGTTCAGTCGATATACGACGCCATGTTTGCCAGCGACATGGGCGCATTGCCGGGAATCGGTCAGGCGCACACGGTTGCCACGGTGTTTGGCTACTTGGCCATTTTTGGAAGCATCGGCGGCCTTTACTACATGACCCGCTGCTACCGGATCAAGGCGCGCCCTTTCTGGAATCATTGGCAAGTTACCACCGCGTTTGCGGGCAACGCACTGTCATTAGGGGCGTTGTTGGCGGGCGTGGTGGTGATATCCACCCTGGCATACGTCGGCGGAAATCTCGTCAATGTCACGATTCTTTGTACCGGACTGATGGTTCTCGGCATGTTGCTCGAAGGCCTAGGGCACCTCGCCCATGCGCGCGCCATGGGGCAAGCAGAGAACGAAGGCGGCGCCTCCTACTACGTTCAGACCACAACCTTTGGCAAGACCTACCTGTTGCGCAACGCGCTGCTTGGGCTAAACCTGCTCTTGGCATTGGGCGCGATGGCGAGCGTCGTCGCGCTCAACGCAGTCAACCCTTACGCGCTAGTTGCCCTGACAGTCGTGGGCTTGACCTTGATCGCCACCAGCACCATCGGCCGCGCGCTGTTCTACGTTCTCGTGATCCCCACCACCATGCCCGGCGCGTTCTTCTGGAAGAACAAAGGCTTCGAGGAACATGCTCGCGATATAGGACTTGCCAACATGCCGCAGGTGGGGGTGGCGTTGCTACGGCACTGAGCGAAGCAGCGCTTTGCGTCAACTGAGTATCAAAAGTAATACGGCAAGAGAAGCGACGCATGCTCCAAGCGCTGCACAGAGCCCGCCGCAATTTTTTCCAGGCACAAAGGGTTTGGTCTATTGCCGATCCATCCTCGAATTTGCTCTTCACCCGGATGGCCACGGTACCACGAGGCATCAACGTGAGGTCATCCGGTGCCCGTGCTTCTGTCTCTTGACCAGACCGACCTCGTGGATGCCCACTTTAAGGATTAAGCCGCAATCTCGTCGATCAACTCGGGATGTTTGTCCAATAGCCGAAACAAGTTGACCACCGCGGCGACAGGTCTCGCTTTGCCATTTTCATATCGGGAAAAGGCGTTGACCCCACCGCCAGCGATTGCGGCGGCACGCCGCTGCGAGAGATTGAGTTTCTTGCGAATACGAGCAAGCTCCGCGGCGTCTTCCGCGTCGACTTTCGATCGCAGCTTTTCCAATGCTTGCGCATACCGCGCACCTTCATTGCCGGAAAACTCTATCTCCCCACACTCTGGACAATGCCAACCCCCTACCGCGCGAACGGTGACACGGTGACCGCGGTATTCAACCACCGCATCCTTCTTGCCGCGATCCATATCGCCTTTCTCGCATCTCAGGCACAGGTGTTTCATTTCATTTCTCCTTGAATTGGATCACAACGGTCCCGTTGTCACGCAAGGTGACCTTAATGTACGCCTGCGAGCCTGTCTTCAGTGCCGCGTGATAGACGTCTTGCCATATTCTGTGATCGGCATTCGTGGTCATGCTCTTGTAAAAATCCTTCTGTTTGAGTTCCAACATCACGACAACCGCCTGCTCACCGGAAAGCCCCAACGCCGCTGCTCCAGTCAACGCGGTGGCGGTAAAAGCATTGACACCCCGCCCTTCGACGACCCGCTGAACCTCGGACAGAAGGTAATGTGGCTTCTTTTTCTCCATGCAGCAATATAACCTAATAGGTTATCAATCACAATTGACAGTTCAAACGCGACTTTTGAGGGATTCGGGTTCATCGCGGATAAAGCGTACATAAAGTTAACCGGGATTTGTCCGGGATTCGGAGGTCGCGCTTCATTGGCGTCGCGTTGATACGGCACTGAGCTACCCTGGCATGTGTTGGATCGGGCCTGTCCCGGCGTTCTTCGCCTAGTCAACGTCCGGGCCATGGTTGCGGATCGCTAGGCTGTGCCTTGAGTAGTCTTGGTGCATGAGATCGGCACGCAAACGGGTCAGGGCCAGATGGCCTTCGAATTTAACCAAACGTTTTATCTCATCGACATCGATTGACTCAATCGGGAGACTTCCTATGCCACAAGTCAAATTCGTATCAGGTGTTAAGTCCGGCAATCGGATTTCGGATACCTCGCGAAAATATAAAGCGATAGACCCAATCGCGGTCGAGAAAGCGTTTAATGCGCGCTCGGCCGGTTCGTCTCGCGGGCTGGATTTGTTCGCATTGCGCGAAGCAATGGGAAAAATGTTGCAATCGAGCGGTGGAAGACCGGCCCTTTTGGGGGCGGACGCTCATGTGAAAATTCCCAAGATCACGTCGGATTGGGCGTTGCTGGAGAAACTCGCCAATGGTTCCGCCGATCTAAAGCACAAGCCCAGTCCAGCGCAGGTTGCGGCGATGGTTCTGCATCTTGCCCTTGGCCGTATTCCAGAAAAGGATTTAGAGGCCGCGACACGCAGGGAATTTGCATAACTGTTTCGGTCTTGATTGGAAGGACTCCGGCCGTTCCGAAAGTCGTTTATCCCGCGTTTGGCAATTTTGCTGATTTGCGGGATAAATTGATCGCGCCATCGCCGCTGGCGATAACGCTATTTAACTACTTGCTGCGACGCGTTGCTCAGGTATAGCGCCGAACGGCAAACACTAAGAGCACAAACGCGGCGCAAGCGCCCAGCGCCAAACCGGTTTCGGCGATTGCCGGCGAAAACACCAAAACAAATCCCTGGTCTTTGATGAGAGCCGAGAAACTGGACACGCAAAACGGAAACAGATACAGCCGAGCCAAGGGCCAACCGCGCGCGCCGGAGGCGCCCGAGGCACGCGCGTTCAGATCAAGCGCAAATCCAATGATCAGGCTCACGCCAACGGAGGTTATCCATAGTCCCGGCGCAGGATCGAAATGGAAGGCGGCCATGACCAGGTACCAGATGAGATAACACCACAGCACCATGCGGGGGAAATTGAGCGATTTGAGATAGACGAGCATCGAGTTCGCGATCGATTTCCGGCACATAGCATGATGATTTCGCCTTTAAGCGGCTTCCTTCATCTGCTTTTGGTAGAGGAACTGCAGCACCTGGGTGCGCAGTGCCATATAGCGCGGATGTGTGGCCAGGGCCAGCCTTTCGCGTGGCCGCGGCAGATCGATATTCAATATTTCGCCGATGGTCGCGGCCGGTCCGTTGGTCATCATCACCACGCGGTCCGACAGCAGCACGGCTTCGTCCACGTCATGCGTGACCATCATCACGGTGCTGCGCGTCTTGGCGACGATTTTGGTCAATTCATCTTGCAGGTGCGCGCGGGTCAACGCATCGAGCGCGCCAAACGGTTCATCGAGCAACAGGACGTTGGGTTCCATGGATAAGGCGCGTGCGATACCCACGCGTTGTTTCATACCGCCGGATATTTCATTGGGGAATTTATCGGTGGCATGAGTGAGGCCAACCAGCTCCAGTGCGCAGCGGGTGCGCTCGCGTAGCCGCGCCTTGGGCTCCTGGCTGGAAAATACGCGCTCCACGGCAAGATAGACATTGTCGAAACAGGTCAACCACGGCAGCAACGAATGGTTTTGGAACACCACGCCGCGATCTGGGCCCGGGCCCGCGATCTCGCGCCCGGCGAGAATCATGTTGCCGCGCGAGGGGGCGATCAATCCGGCCACCATATTAAGTAGCGTCGACTTGCCGCAACCGGAGTGGCCGATGAGGGTGACGAACTCGCCTTCTTCCACGGCGAGATCGATGGTGCCCAGGGCGACGAACGGTCCCTTGCG
>JBJXEY010000301.1:0-10579 GCA_046153355.1 Burkholderiales bacterium | reverse complement strand
TCCGGCATGTTTGTCCTCGAAAAAAGTAAGGAGCGCCTCGCCCAATTGCCTGGCAAACGCGAGTAGCCCAGCATCGAAACGCACTGGCAGCACCTCGAGCGCCGCGGCAAGCAAATAGGCGTAATCGTCCAGATAGGCGGAAAGATGTGCTCGCCCATCCTTATAAGTGGCCAGCAAGCGCCCATTGCGCCACAGCTCGCGGCGTACAAACCCCATGGCGGTGCGCGCCGAATCGATCCAGTCGGCGCGCGCAAAGGCATTGCCGGCGCGCGCCATAGCGGCGATTGCCAGGGCATTCCAACTGGTAAGCAATTTGTCGTCGGTGCCAGGCCGCACGCGCTCTTCACGCGCCGCGAACAACTTGGCGCGGGCGCTATCGATACGCGCCGCGGCGGTCTTGGTGGCAATGCCCAACGCCACCGCCACCGCGGAAATCGGCATATCGACGTTCAGATGCCAGGCCTTGCCTTCGAAGTTCGGCGGACGATTTAGGCCATAGTGCGCGGCGGCAACGGCATACTCCTCATCACCTAGTAGGGACTTGATCTCCTCCCGGCCCCAAACGTAGTACTTGCCTTCTTCATGTTCCGAATCGGCGTCCATGCTGGAGTAATAGCCACCCTCCAGATCCATTGACGACTGCATTTCGCGCATCATCCATCCCGCCGTGCGCTCGACCACTCTCGCATACAAGGCGCTGCCGGTAACCGCCCACGCGTCGGTATATAGCCGCAGCAGATGCGCATTGTCAGACAACATTTTCTCGAAGTGAGGGATGGCCCAGTGCGCGTCAGTGCTATAGCGCGCGAAGCCGCCACCGAGCTGATCGAATAGGCCGCCGCGCGCCATACGCTCAAGGGTATGCGTGACAATGCGCAAAGCCTCTTCGTCACCACTCGCCGCGTGGCGCCGAAGCATAAATTCCAATTCGCTTGCGTGGGGAAACTTGGGTGCGTCGCCAAAGCCACCATTGATTGGGTCAGCAGATTTCTTCAACGCGGCCAAACCGGCATGCAACGGGTCCGCGTCGAGATGGGTGTCACTGCCTGTCGCTTTTTCCCCTGTTTGCGCCAAGACATCGCGCAACTGCGCCGCGTGGCGAACCACCTCGTCTTTTTGTTCGCGCCATACTTGGTCAACCTTTTCGCATAGCTCCACAAACCCCATCAGATTGTAGCGGGCCTTCCTGGGGAAATAAGTGCCGGCGAAAAACGGCTCCTGACTTGGGGTTAAAAACACCGATAGCGGCCAACCACCGCCACGCCGCGCCATCATCTGATGCGCCAATTGATAAATTTGATCGAGATCCGGGCGCTCTTCGCGATCCACCTTGACGTTGACGAACAAGCGGTTCATCACTGCGGCCACTTCGGGGTCTTCGAATGATTCGTGGGCCATCACATGACACCAGTGACAGGCTGAATAACCGATGGATAGGAAAATGGGTTTATTTTCCTTGGCCGCGCGTTCCAAGGCCTCCGCCCCCCATGGGTACCAATCCACAGGGTTGGCCGCGTGTTGACGTAGATAGGGGCTGGTTTCGAGTGATAGTCGATTGGGCATTGTCTGTTTTAGGTTTTTGAGGTTTTGCGAGTTATTCGTTGGGTGATCCGGTCAAAGCTGAACGTGGTCGTCGCCAATCTGCACAAGCGCAATATTCGTGCCCAACCCTGCGGGCCTGACCCTGGCATATCTTGTCATCGGAGGAATTGATCAAAACTTGAGGCAAACCACTCAGCCGAGAAAATCCTTTACTCTTGGCCTCCGCGTGTGAGATCCAACCGATTCGATCCGAATTCGATTGAGGCTATGAGGTAAATGCATGGAAAGCAACGATTATTCCCAGGGCAGGGCCTACGGCCGCGATAAACCATTTCACGATGCCGAACTGTGCGAAGTGGGGCCTGGCACGCCCTGCGGCGAATTCATGCGTCGTTATTGGCATCCGATTTGGCTGTCGGCAAAGTTGACTTCTCGACCGAGCAGAGTTCGTATTCTTGGCGAGGATCTGATTATTTTTCGCGATGGCAAGGGGCGGCCCGGCTTATTGCAGCCGCGCTGCGCGCATCGCGGCACCACGTTGTATTACGGCAAAGTGGATGAGAACGGCATCCGTTGTTGTTATCACGGTTGGCAGTTCGATGTGGAGGGACGCTGCATCGATCAGCCATGCGAGCCAGGCGGTGGTGCACATAAAGAAAACGTACGCCAGCCCTGGTATCCGGTGCAGGAACGTTATGGCTTGGTGTTCGCCTATTTGGGCCCGCCGGCAAAACAACCGGTGCTACCGCACTGGGATGTATTGGAGGATATAGGGCCCGATGAAAAGATCTATCCCAGTTCCACCTCGGGATTCAAGGCCGGGCCCGATCATCCCTTGGAGATTCTCCCCTGCAACTGGTTGCAGGATTACGAGAACATCATGGATCCATTCCACGTGCCCATCCTGCATGTGACACATAGTGGCCGCAGCGCCTTGTTCTCGCCCAGCTTCGCGCTGATGCCCGATGTAACGTTTGAATATACCGAGCTTGGTGTGTTGTATCGCGCGCATCGAAAGTTGGATGACGGCAATGTGTTGGATCGTATCTCCGTTGGCATGTACCCCAATGTGCAAAGCGTGCCCGACGGCGGCAGCCTGAAAGCGGGGCGCTCCAATCACATGATCTGGCGCGTGCCGGTGGACGATACCCACGTATGTCATTTTTCCGCGTTACGTGTCCCCAAGGACTACAACGGACGTCAGCGCCCCGGCGAGGAGAAGCTTTGGGCCGAGATGACCGAGGAAGAACATCAGAGCTTTCCCATGGATTACGAAGCGCAGGTGGGCCAGGGACCGATTACCTTGACATCGGAGGAGCACCTTGCTACGAGTGATAAAGGGATCGTGATGCTACGCAGGCGTCTGCGCGAACAAATTGAAGTGGTGCGCCAAGGCGGCGATCCGATTGGCGTTTCCTTCGATCCCGATAAAGCCTTGTGCAAAGTCGAAGCAGGGAATTTTTATCAAAAAACGTCCGTCGAGGCTTGAGGAGAACCACACATGAAATCGGAAATTCTTACTTTGGGCATCGCAAGTATCGCGAGCATCGCTACGTTATTTATTTCGCCTGCCACGCAGGCACAAAGTTATCCGGTAAAACCAATCCGGCTGGTGATCGGCGTCACGCCAGGTGGCAGCATGGACGTGGTGGGCCGCATCGCCGCAGCCAAAATGTCCGAGCGCATGGGGCAGGCCTGGGTGGTGGATAACAAACCCGGCGCGTCGTTTCAGATCTCGCTCGACTTTGTTGCCAAGGCACCCGCCGACGGCTACACGCTGTTGGTGGGCTCCTCGGGCGGCGTGGCCATCGCCCCTTCGCTCTACGCAAAATTGCCCTACGACACGGTTAAAGATTTCTCGCCGATCTCCGGTCTCGCGCGCGGCCCCTACCTGCTGATCGCGCAACACAATGCACCGGCCACCATCAAGGATCTAGTCGCCCAAACCAAGGGCAATGCCGGCGTTTACAACTACGCACATGCCGGCGATGGCACCGGCTCGCACCTGGCCGGCGAATATTTCAAATTCGCCACCGGTGCCGATCTCACGCCGGTCCCTTTCAAATCGGTGGCCACCATCATCCCCACCGTGGCGGGCGGCAATCAGGTGCACTACGCATGGGTAGATCCACAAAACGCACTGGTGGGCGTGCGCACCGGAAAATTGAAAGCCCTGGTGGTCACCTCGAAAGAACGCTCAGCGCTGATGCCCGAAGTGCCCACCATGGTGGAATTCGGTTACAAGGATTACGAAGCAAGCGGTTGGTTTGGCATTCTCGGCCCCGCCGCGCTTCCCGTGGACATCATCAACCGTTTATCGAACGACGCGCAAAGGATGCTGCAAGCTGCCGACACAAGGGAAAAGATTCTGGGTACTGCGAACGAGCCCTGGCCGACAACGCCTACTGAATTCTCCGATTATATTAAGTCTGAGATAGCCAAATGGGGGCGCATCGTCAAGCAGACTGGCACCAAGGTTAATTGAATGGCGCCGCTAGCGCGGATGGGTAAGAAACGCCGCTAGCGCGGCTTGGCAGTCTTCACGAACTCGATCGACGCCTTGAAGGTGTCGAGGATTTTTTCGTATTCGGCGGAGTTGTCGCGGCTGATTTGTACCCATTCGCGGGTGCTGGATTGGCCGTTGGGGGAGAAAGGCCCCACGCCGTCCATCGAGAATTGCAGGTTGGCGGCGGCAGCCGTGGATAAGCGCAGACCCACCGCGCCCCGGTAGATGCAGGCAAACATTTTTTGTTTGACGAAATAGGCGGGGAAACCGCCCATTTCGCCTGCCTCGACGCCGGGAATGGCAAGCAGCATGGTGTCTAACACTGCCTTGTGATTCAAGGACTGCGCATCGATCGCCATGATCAGGATTTCTTTTTTGCCTTGGCCGCAGGCTTCTTGGATTTTTCCTGTTTGGTCGCGCCGGATGCGCCTTTTTTCGCCACGGTTTTTTTCTCGGTTACCGACCTTGGTTGAGCCTCGGTTTTCGCGGCAGCGACTTTTTTCACAGGCGCCTCTTTGACCGTCATGGCGGCGGCTTCGCTGGAACCCGCCCTGGGCCCTCCGTCAGTGATCGCGCCGATACTTGCGGTCGATACCAGCCGCATGTATTTCGCCAACAGCCCCTTGGTATAACGCGGCGGCGGTTGCACCCATTTGGCGCGTCGCGCAGCAATTTCCTTATCGGGGACGTTCAATTGGATGAGCTTTTTCTCAGCGGAAATAGTTACCGAGTCGCCTTCCTCCACCAAGGCGATGGTGCCGCCCTCGTAAGCCTCCGGCGAAACATGCCCAACGACCATGCCCCAGGTGCCACCGGAGAACCGCCCATCGGTGATAAGCCCCACGGAGTCTCCAAGTCCTTGGCCAATTAACGCCGAAGTAGGGGCTAACATTTCCTGCATGCCTGGGCCGCCGCGAGGGCCTTCGTAGCGGATCACTAGTACATCGCCCGGAACGATTTTTTTGGCCATGATGGCCGCCATGCATTCGGGCTCGGAGTTGAACACGCGCGCCGGGCCGGTGATGAAAGTTTGTTTCAGGCCGGTGATTTTGGCCACACAACCTTCAGGGGAGAGATTGCCTTTCAAGATCGCCAAGTGGCCTTGGGCATACATCGGGTCGTTCCACGGTTTAATTACATCCTGATCGGCGCGCGGCGCGTCGGGGATGTTGGCCAACTCTTCGGCCATGGTTTTGCCGGTGATAGTCAAGCAATCACCATGCAATACGCCATGCACCAGTAACATTTTTAATACCTGCGGCACACCGCCGGCGCGATGAAAATCCACCGCTACATACTGGCCCGAGGGTTTGAGATTGCACAGCACCGGGGTTTTTTGGCGCACGCGTTCGAAATCATCGATCGTCCATTTGACTTCGGCTGCTGCGGCAATGGCGAGGTAATGCAATACAGCGTTGGTCGACCCGCCGGTAGCCATTACCAAGGCAACTGCATTTTCAATGGATTTGCGGGTGATGACATCGCGCGCGCGAATGTTTTTGCGAATCGCCTCCACCAACACCTTGGCCGAGTCGTGCGCCGATACGGCTTTTTCGGTATCGGGCGAAGCCATTTGCGAGGAACCCAGCAAACTCATGCCCAACGCTTCGAATGAAGAGGACATGGTGTTGGCGGTATACATGCCCCCACAGGCGCCCACCGAAGGACAGGCATTTTTCTCGATGCCGATGAAATCCTCATCGCTCATCTTGCCTGCGGCGTAGGCGCCCACCGCCTCGAATACGCTCACCACGGTGAGATCCTGACCCTTCCATTTGCCAGGCTTAATGGTGCCGGCGTACACGTAGATGCCCGGCACATTCATGCGCGCCATGGCCATCATGCCGGCCGGCATATTCTTGTCACATCCGCCCACCACCAACACGCCATCCATCGCCTGACCATTGACCGAAGTCTCGATGGCATCGGCGATTACTTCACGCGACACCAACGAATATTTCATCGCCTCGGTACCCATGCCGATGCCGTCGGTAACGGTGGGCGTGCCGAACACCTGCGGCATCGCGCCCGCGCCCTTTAGCGCCGCCATGGCACGATCCACCAGCGGTTGAATGCCAGCGTTGCAGGGATTCATATTGGAATGGCCATTGGCCACGCCTACGATGGGCTTTTCGAAATCCTTGTCGCCAAAACCCACTGCGCGCAACATGGCGCGATTGGGAGAGCGGGCAACGCCCTGGGTGATAGAGCGGGAACGGTTGTTATCGGCCATGGTTAGTCTTTCGTGGATTTTTAGATTGATGAGCCATTTGGCTGGAATCTAGGCGAGCGCGAATATTAGCCGACTGGCCAAGCTCGGTCACCACGGTTATGCGATTGTCGGTGGTATCGTTGTTATATGTTAATTCACCCGCAAATCGACCCCATCGCCATTGCACTCGGGCCGCTGGCCATTCGCTGGTACGGCCTCATGTATCTCATTGCCTTTGGGCTTTTTTTCTTTCTTGGCCGTTATCGCGCGCGCAAAGACTCCTGGCGCGGCGCCTCCGATGTGTTGATCGACGACCTATTGTTCTGGGGCGTCATGGGCGTAGTGCTTGGCGGGCGCTTAGGCTACGTTTTGTTTTACAAACCCGTGTATTACCTCGGCAATCCGCTGGAAGCGCTTGCCATCTGGCATGGCGGCATGTCGTTTCACGGCGGCCTGTTAGGCGTCATTGTTGCGATGTGGTGGATGGGCCGCAAACACCGCCTCGGCTTTCTGGCCGTCGCCGATTTTGTCGCACCACTCATTCCATGCGGCCTGGCGGCCGGGCGCATGGGCAACTTCATCAATGGCGAACTATGGGGGCGCGTGGTGAGCAGCGCATCCGATGTTCCCTGGGCAATGGTGTTTCGCGGTGGCGGTCCCTTGCCGCGGCATCCATCGCAACTGTACCAATTCGCGCTAGAGGGACTGCTGCTCTTCGTGTTGTTATGGATGTATTCGGCGAAAGCGCGCCCGCGTGGCGCGGTCGCGGCGATGTTCCTCATTGGTTACGGCGTATTGCGTTTTATTGCCGAGGTATTCCGCGAACCCGATGATTTCCTTGGGCTGCTGGCGCTCAACATGTCGATGGGGCAATGGCTATCATTGCCCATGGTTTTATTGGGAGCCATCATGCTGACCTGGTCTTACCGACGCCCCGCCTCACCATGAGCATTGGACCCGATCTCCCCTCTGAGTTGCGCGCCGCATACGAAGTGCGGCTTGCCGAGCTGGTACTGGAACATCGCGATCTGGACAAAGCCATCCGCGAATTGCAGCTATCACCTGGGTACGATGAGCTGGCGCTGAAAAGAATGAAGAAAAGAAAACTGCTCCTGAAAGATCAAATTGTGTTGATCGAGCGCCAGCTCGACCCAGATATTCTCGCGTGAGTTAAAGCCGGTGATGTAACGGCCGGCGAACGGCTCGTGGTCCGCGTTCGATTGTCTGAACGTCGCCAAAAGCAATTTTTGACAGGATAAAACCATGCCTTTCGGAATATTCGTTCCGCCCGTTATCGATAGCTCACATCTCATCAAAGCCGCCGAAGACATAGGCTACGGCCGCGCCTGGATGTACGACACGCCCATGCTCAATTCGGAGTTGTTCGTTTCGCTCACCGCGGCGGTGCTGCGCACATCGAAAATACGCATCGCGCCTGGCGTGATGATTCCGGGCAACCGTATCGCGCCGGTGGCCGCCAGCGGTCTCGCGACCTTGAACGCGTTGGCGCCTGCGCGCATCGACTGGGGCATGGGCACCGGCTTCACCGCGCGGCGCACGCTGGGTCAACGTCCGGTAAAACTTGCCGATCTGGAAGAATATGTACGCGTGGTGCGAGGATTGCTGGCAGGTGAAACACTCGAATGGGAATTCGAGGCAAAGCGTAGAAAAATTCGCTTTCTCGATCCGCACATTGGCGCCGTGAACATCAAAGATCCCATCTCGCTACACATCTCGGCATTCGGCCCGAAGGCGCGCGAGATGGTGGCTAGGGTTGGCGCAGGATTAATCGATGCCCCGCACAACCTGGAACACGGCCGCGCCAACATAGCGCACATGAAAAAAGCCTGGGTGGATGCGGGGCGCGATCTCAAGGATCTAAAGGTGACTGCGGCGATCCCCGGCTGCGTATTGCAAGACGGTGAAGCCTACGACAGCCCGCGCGTGAAATCGCAAACTGGCCCGCATGCAACCATCGCATTGCACAGCCTCATCGAAGCCGAGGAATTTGGCGACATCGGCCGCGCACCGCCGCCATTTTTGAAACCCACCCTCGATCAATACCGCGAGATCTATAAACGCTACAAACCCGCCGACGCACGTTACTTATCGAATCATCGCGGCCATTTGATGTTCCTGCGACCCGAAGAGGAAGCCCTATGCAGTGGCGACTTCATCAAAGCCGCCACCTGGACCGCCACCAAACCTGAATTGATCGAACGCATGCGCGAGCTGAAAGCTATCGGCTACGAATATCTATGCGTCGAAATGGGATACAAACATCCGGAGAAACTGCGCGAATGGGCCGAGGTATTCGAAGCGGTATAAGAAATCGGAATATGCGTTCATGGACGAGCAGTCGTCACTTCTGCCAAACGCGAATCTCGCATTCATCGATCCGGCCAAGGTTCGCGACTACCTCCTGTGCGACACTCACCCTGTCGGCAGATTCAAGTCGGCATTTTTCCATGCCCTAGGTTTTACCCAAGGTCGATGGGAGGATTTACGCGACGAGTTTCTCCGAATTGCTCATACGCAAAATGCCACCGCTGCGCGAGCGAGCACATCTGGCAGTAAATATGTCGTCGATGGTATTCTGAATGGACCGCGAGGCAAAAATGTTGAAGTTCGAACCATCTGGATTGTTAGTAACGACGCTCGGCCTAGATTCGTAACAGCTTATCCGAGGTAACCATGTTCAAATTACTAGATACCGTAGTGCTTCAGCGAGACCTTCCCGAACATAGGCTATGTCGAGGTGATCTTGGCGCGATTGTGGATCTAGCCTCCCAGGATGCCTTCGAAGTCGAATTTGTTGCCGCGTCGGGGCGAACGCAAGCCTTGCTTGAATTGCGTGCCGACGATGTGCGGCCTGTTGACGACAACGACCTCATTGCGGTGCGGCATCTGGAACAAGCCGCGTAAGCATTCTCGGAATCGTCAGAGGAGCGAGGTTTTGTCAGCGCCTCGATAAAGATTAGTAACGTTTCAAGGAAAGACGAACATGCGTAGCGCTGTCTTTGGATTCTTCGTTTTGGCATCGACATTCTTCTGCGCGCTACCGGTGCTCTCCCAGGACTACCCCACCAAACCCATCCGCGTCGTAGTCCCCTTTCCGCCAGGTGGCGGCATGGCCGATCGCATGGCGCGGCTGGTATCGGATAAGTTGCGCGACAAATTCGGCCAGGCACTGGTGGTGGAGAACCGCGCCGGGGCGAATGCCAATATTGGCGCCGAGTTCGTGGCCAAAGCGCCGGGGGATGGCTACACCTTGCTCTTCTCCGGCGAGGGGCCGATAGTGATCAACAAATTTTTGTATCCAAAGCTGCCTTACGATCCGGATCAATTCGTGCCAGTGTCGGCGGTGATTAGCCAATCCTTGATTCTGGTCACGCATCCCAAAGTGCCGATCAATAACCTTCAGCAATTACTCGCCTATGCGAAAGCCAATCCGAATAAGTTGAATCTGGCCACCAACGGCAGTGGCAGCAATATGCACCTCACGCTTGAAATGCTACAGCTTGAGACTGGTGTGAAAATTGCTCACGTCGCCTACAAAGGCGTGCCCCCGGCTTTGACGGATTTACTCGGCGGTCAAGTAGAGATGATGTTCGTTGGCCTGGGTACGGTGCAGCAACAGGTCAAGGCGGGCAAACTGCGCATCATTGCCACCGCAAGCGAAAAACGCATGGCCGCGATACCCGATATCGCGCCGATTGCCGAAACGCTCCCGGGGTTTGCCGCGACCACCTGGTTCGGTTTGGTGGCGCCGGCGAAAACGCCACCGGCGATCGCGGAGCGCTTGTCCTCCGCGGTTCGCGATGCGCTCAAGCAGCCCGACGTCGTAACACTGATCAACGATCTCAGCGTCGAGGCCATTGGCAGCACACCCGATGAAATGGCGGCGATGGTCAAACGCGAGCGCGAACGCTGGGGAAAGGTGATTCGCACGATTGGCGTGACGTTGGACTAGAAGCGCGTTGCAGGAACTTCGCCGCGCTGGTGTCTCGGCGTTTGAATCTCGGCGTTTGAATCTCGGCGTTCGAATCTCGGCGTTGGGTTCTTTCCCGCGTCCTCTGCTAAAAAACCTGATTTCGGCGAGACTCGATGTTTTAGACGCGAGGCTTCGCTTCGCGTGAGGCCTCTAAAACAATCCCTCAAAGTGAAAATTTTTTTCAGGTGATGCCTGGATTTTATTGAGCAATTCGACCCCGCAATCAGAAAACCTAGGAGAGAGAAATGAATGTCGCAGAAGCCATCGCCCAAGCCGTGGTCGCCGAAGGCGCGAAACTTGCCGCCGGCATTACCGGACAATCGGT
>JBJXEY010000261.1:0-5543 GCA_046153355.1 Burkholderiales bacterium | reverse complement strand
GGGCGGTACACGCTTTGGATCGCAGCAATGGCACTAGTTTCTGGAAGCAAGATAGGTTTTTCCTGCGCAATTTAACCGTGCCGCTACCCTTGGGACGGCATATCGTCGCTGCCGATGTGCAGGGATTGGTGCATGTGATGGATCGTGAAAGCGGTGCCTTGGTTGGCCGCATGGCCACCGATTCAAGCGGCGTAGTCGCGGCCATTGTTCCCATACCCGCCGGATTTCTGGTCCAGACCAAAAATGGTGGTCTTTACGCCATTGGTCTGTTGCCCTAGTTGCTCATCTTAATTCGCCGCTTGCGGCCTTTGATCGGATTGCCATGAAACCGGTACTTGTACTGGTGGGTAGACCCAATGTCGGCAAATCCACTTTATTCAATCGATTGACACGAACCAGGGATGCCCTGGTGGCGGCGACTCCCGGATTGACAAGGGATCGTCACTACGGTTACGGGCAGGCGGGCGCAAAATCCTTCGTGGTGGTGGACACAGGCGGTTTGGAACCGGTTGCCAAACAAGGCATTCTGCAGCAGATGGCGCGCCAAACCACGGCGGCGTTGGCCGAAGCAGACGCGATTCTTTTTCTAGTGGATGGCCGCGAGGGGGTAACCGCCCAGGATCGGCGAATCACCGAAATGTTGCGCCGTTCCGGCCGCCCAATCTGGCTGGTGGTGAATAAGACCGAGGGCTTGAAAACCGACACCGTGTGCGCCGAGTTTAACGAGCTTGGTATCGGCGAACCGATTCCTATCGCCGCCGCGCATGGCGAAGGTGTGCGGGATTTGGTGGAAATGGCCCTGGCCCCATTCACGCCCGAAGACGAGGCCGAGGATTCGCGCCCAGGCAATCCGAAGATTGCTATTGTCGGTCGACCCAATGTGGGCAAATCCACCTTGATTAACACTTTGGTTGGCGAGGAGCGGGTCATCGCCTTCGACGAACCAGGCACGACACGCGATTCGATCGAAGTTGAATTTATGCTGCGCGACAAGCCCTATACCTTAGTGGACACCGCAGGTCTGCGTCGCAGGGGGAAAGTGTTCGAAACCATCGAAAAGTTTTCCGTGGTTAAAACCTTGCAATCGATCGACGCGGCCAATGTGGTGATCCTTGTGCTCGATGCGCAACAGGAGTTTTCCGAACAGGACGCGCATATCGCCGGATTCGTCTTGGAGCGGGGCAGGGCATTGGTAGTCGCCGTCAACAAGTGGGACGGCATGAGCGACGAGGCGAGAGAATTGGCGAAGCGCTCATTCGAGCGAAAATTGGGCTTTTTATCCTATGCGCGAACACACAATATTTCCGCCAAGCATGGCAGAGGGTTAACTGCGCTGTTTGCCTCGGTGAATAAGGCCTATGAGGCAGCCAACGTTAAACTATCCACGCCGCGATTGACACGCGCCTTAATAGCCGCGGTAGAACAACAGCCGCCGCCGCGCAAGGGAACGGTGCGGCCCAAGATGCGTTACGCCCACCAGGGTGGCATGAATCCACCGATTATCGTGGTGCATGGAAATGCCCTTAGCTCGGTTCCTGAGAGCTACCGTCGTTTTCTCGAAGCGCGCTTTCGCGAAGCGTTTGAACTTCAGGGTACGCCTTTACGCATCGAATTCAGAAGCGGTCGCAATCCCTACGCAGATTCGCCGAAATCCTAAGCTCTGGGATCGAATATTCTCGAAAGTCCCCTCGATTCATGCGCTATGTCATTGTCAATAACGGAAAAAATCGGCTACATTAGCGAAATCAGAAAAAAACGCACCGAGGGGTAACCCATGAGTGGCAAAGGACAATTGTTACAAGATCCGTTTCTCAACGTGCTTCGCAAGGAACACATCCCGGTTTCGATTTACCTGGTCAACGGCATCAAGCTCCAGGGCCAGATCGAATCTTTCGACCAATACGTGGTGTTGCTTCGCAATACTGTTACGCAGATGGTCTACAAACACGCCATATCTACCGTTGTGCCTTCGCGTGCCGTCAACTTTGCGCTAGATCAGCAGGGTGTTGAAACCTGAAGTGATTCATTTCCCGACACGGGTTGAATTCCTCCAGAACGCTCTGATATAGATTTGCATTACCTGCGACTGAAGCTCCTGCAATCCGAGTCAGCATTTCCCCACAAATTGCGCTGCTCTTGCTCAACACCTAAATGCTAGAACGCGCGGCAGGAGATAGTCGCGCCATCCTGGTCGGATTGGATCTTGGTCAGCGTGGCTACGCGGAAAGCGTGGAGGAACTGGAACAATTGACCCGTAGCGCTGGCGTCAATCCCTTGGCGATCATTCGTGGCAAGCGCGACCGTCCAGATCCTTCGCTATTCGCGGGATCGGGCAAAGTAGGTGAAATTCGGGAAACCGTGCGCGCCTTTAACGCCGGTTTGGTGATATTCAACCATCAACTTTCGCCGGCGCAGGAAAGAAACCTTGAGCAAAAACTCGAATGCCGGGTCATTGATCGCACTAATCTGATCCTGGACATCTTCGCGCAACGCGCACAAAGCCATGAAGGCAAATTGCAGGTGGAATTGGCTCAACTGGAGCATCTGGCCAGTAGATTGGTTCGTGGTTGGACGCACTTGGAACGGCAAAAAGGAGGAATAGGCTTACGTGGACCAGGCGAAACGCAGCTCGAGACCGACAGGCGTCTAATCGGCAAGCGGGTCAAGCTCCTCAAAGATAAATTGGCCCATTGTCGGCAAAGGCGCGAGATACAACGTCGCGCTCGCGCCAAAGGGCAGGTGCTTTCGGTCTCCCTGGTTGGCTATACCAACGCCGGAAAATCGACGCTATTTAATAGCCTCACCCATGCTGGCGCGTATGCGGCGAATCAATTGTTCGCCACTTTGGATACCACCACGCGGCGGGTGTTCTTACCCGATGCCGGCAGCATCGTCATCTCGGACACCGTGGGTTTCATTCGCGAACTGCCGCACGAATTGATCGCCGCATTTCGCGCAACCTTGGAAGAAACCATACGCGCGGATGTTTTGTTGCACGTGGTGGATGCATCAAGTGGCGTGAGGGATGAACAAATGTCCGAGGTGCAAGCAGTGCTTGCTGAAATTGGCGCGGCCGACATTCCCGCGGTTTTGATATGGAACAAGATCGATTTAAGTGAGGTTACCCCCGGCATTGACCGCGACGAGCATGGTAAGATTCAACGTGTACGCCTGAGCGCCAGAACCGGGGCGGGAATGGATTTCTTGCGCAGCGCCCTAGTCGAAATGGCGGCCGTTAAGAACCCCCTTGTCTCCCACCAGTGCTAGGCCCATGTCAATGGAGTTTGATTCCCAATGTCCTTAAACGACCCACAATGGGGTAAGCGCGGCGGCGGTCAAGGCGGCGGCGATGGCCCACCCGACCTTGATGAGCTTTGGCGCAATTTCAATCAAAAGCTCAACGGTTTGTTTAATCGCCGTCGGGGAGGCGGTGGCAACGGCGCGCCCACCGAACCACCCAATTTCCGCCAAATCGGCGGCGGATTGGGGATTCTTGCCGCGATTATTCTCGCGGTGTGGCTGGCAAGTGGCTTCTACATTGTCGTTGAAGGTCAGCGCGGCGTGGTGCTTACCCTGGGAAAATTTTCCGAAGTCACCAATTCGGGTCTGCGTTGGCGCATGCCCTATCCCCTGCAAACGCACGAGATCGTTGATTTGACGGGGGTGCGCACCGTCGAAGTCGGTTATCGAAACAACGTCAAAACCAAGGTACTACGCGAATCTCTGATGTTGACCGACGATGAAAACATCATCGACATCCAGTTCGCGGTGCAATACACCTTGAAGGATCCCAAGGAATTCCTCTTTAACAATCGCAAACCCGAAGAAGCGGTGTTGCAAGCGGCGGAAACCGCGACACGGGAAATCGTCGGCAAGAGCAAGATGGATTTCGTCTTATATGAGGGGCGCGAACAGGTTGCCGCAGCGGCGCAGAAGTTAATGCAAGAGATTCTTGATCGCTACCAGTTGGGCATCAGCATCAGCCGCGTGACCATGCAAAACGCGCAACCCCCGGAGCAAGTGCAAGGTGCGTTCGATGATGCGGTGCGCGCCAAACAAGATTTGGAGCGTCAGAAAAACGAAGGTCAGGCCTACTTCAATGACATCGTGCCCAAGGCGCGCGGTACTGCGGCGCGGTTAATTGAGGAGGCCAATGGCTATCGTCAAAGCGTAATTTCCAACGCGGAGGGGGAGGCCTCTCGCTTTAAACAGATCCTGGTCGAGTACAACCGCGCGCCCGGTGTCATGCGCGAGCGGATGTATCTCGAAACCATGCAGCAGATCATGACCTCCACCACCAAGGTGTTGATCGATGCACGCGCCGGATCGAACCTGCTTTATTTGCCATTGGATAAGCTGATTCAATCGGTTGGCGCGACTGGCGTCGCCGACCTGCCGACGCCGGTACCGGGGGCAAGTGCCGCCGGTACCGCGCCGCCACCGTCGTTGGATACCAGTCCGCGCTCGCGCGATACCTTACGCGGTCGAGATAGGGAGGGGCGGCCATGAACGAGAATCGAACGGTGGGAGTGCTGGTCGGCGTTTTTGCCCTGGTGCTTGTTCTCGTTACCTCCATGTTTACCCTGGATCAGCGAGAGCGCGCGGTGATTTTTCAATTAGGCGAAATCGTCGATGTCATAGACGAACCAGGCCTGCATTTCAAATGGCCTCTCATTCAGAATGTGCGCTATTTTGATAATCGCATTTTGACCCTGGATACGCCTGACACCGAGCGGTTCATCACCAAGGAAAAGAAAAACGTCTTGGTCGATTCCTTCGTCAAGTGGCGGATCAACGATCTAAAGCAGTTCTATGTGAGCGTGCAGGGCGACGAAATACGCGCGCAGACGCGGCTCTCGCAAACCGTCAACTCGGCGCTACGCGATGAGTTCGGCAATCGCCTGGTGACCGATGTGGTGTCGGGCGAGCGCGACGACATCATGCGCATTGTTCGCGACAAGCTCGAAGATGACGCCAAGCGTATTGGCGTGACCATTGTCGATGTTCGCCTGAAACGCGTGGAACTGCCGCAGGAAGTCAGCGAGTCGGTGTATCGCCGCATGGAGGCCGAACGCCGCGCCGTGGCAAGCGAATTGCGTTCGCAAGGTTTCTCGGATGCGGAGAAAATTCGCGCCGAAGCCGAACGCGAGCGCCAGATCATCATCGCGGAAGCCTACAAACAGGCGCAAACCGTCAAAGGTGAAGGCGACCAAAAATCCAGCGGGATTTATGCCAGAGCATTCGGCGAGAATCCGGAGTTTTATTCGTTCTATCGCAGTTTAGAAGGTTATCGCGCCGGATTTGGGAAAAAGAGCGATGTATTGGTGCTCGAACCCAGCTCGGATTTTTTCAAATACATGAAGAATCCCGGCAAGGGCACGAAATAAATTGTGATGGGCAAGTCGCTGCTGTTGGCGTTTGCCTTGATGCTGATCATCGAAGGATTGCTGCCGTTTTTAGTGCCGCAGGTTTGGCGTGAAATGTTTAGAAAAATTATCGCCATGACGGACGGACAAATCCGCTTTTTTGGACTTACCTCGATG
>JBJXEY010000251.1:0-5357 GCA_046153355.1 Burkholderiales bacterium | reverse complement strand
CATCGATCACCACCACGCCCGACAGATCCACTGGCTGGCCCAACCAGTGTTGCACGGCGTCGTGCGCCCAGAAAGACACGCGCTGGTAAAGCGCGGTTTGTGCCAGGAACGCGGTGAGCGCGAGGCCAATCACCGGCAACAGCACCAGTGGCAACCAGCGTGAGCGGAAAAGCGGAATTAGATTACGTGCAACCATGCGCGGAATATTAGCCGGGATTGGGTCCATGAACCTTCATGGACGCTTGGATTTTGCAGGGTTTCACAATCCGCGATCACCGGCAACACCGCTTCTAAAATTGATGAAAATATTCTTGAGAACGATTTACCTGCGCCTATTACGGAATGATTTCAATTCCATATTTAATCTAGGCGCAAAATTTTGAACTACGCTGCGAATACTTGCCGACCGGAAACCACGGTGTAGCGCACGCGCCCCGGCAGCTCGTAACCGATATACGGCGTGTTTTTACCTTGACTCAGGAGCCTATCCGCCGCGATGCGCACATGCGCCTTCGGGTCGAATAAACACAGATCGGCGGGCGCGCCCACGCTCAACTGACCAGCATGCAGACCGAGTATTTCGGCGGGGCGCGCGCTAACGCGTTCGATCGCCGCGGAAATCGGCAGCTTCATTTCCTCGGACCACTTGAGCGCGAGCGAGAGCAGCAACTCCAAGCCCGTGGCGCCGGCTTCGGATTCGCCAAAGGGCAACTGCTTGGCGTCCTCGTCCACCGGCGCGTGGTCCGAGCAAATCGCATCGATGGTGCCATCGACCAATCCCTGGCGCAGGGCATCGCGGTCACGCTGGCTTCGCAGCGGCGGGATCAAGTGATAGTGCGAATCGAAATAGCCGATATCGGTATCCGACAGATGCACGTGATGCGCGGAGACATCGCAACTCACCGGCAAGCCCTCGGCCTTGGCGCGGCGGATCATCTCCACACCGGCGCCACTGGACAAGCGGCACAGATGCACACGTGCGCCAGTTTCGCGCACCAAGGCAAGAATGGTGGATAGCGAAATTGTCTCGGCAAAGGTGGGAATCGCCGGCAGCCCCAGGCGCGTGGCCACTTCCCCGTCGTGCGCAACGCCATCCCTGGCGAGAAAGCTATCTTGCGGACGAAGCCATACTTGGAAGGAATAGGTAGTTGCGTATTGCATTGCTCGCCACAGCATCTGCGTATCGGGCAAGGGCGTGTCGGCCTGCGAGAAAGCGACGCATCCGGCCTGCACCAATTCGGCCATTTCGGTGAGACGCTTGCCCTCCAGCCCAGCGGTGAGTGCTCCTAGCGGATAGACCTTGGCAAGATTCAAACTCTCGGCGCGGCGTTTCAGCATTTCCACTAGGCCCGGCTCATCCAAAGGCGGATCAGTGTCGGGCGGGCAGACCAAACTTGTAACGCCACCGGCAACCGCCGCGTGCAGTTCCGATTCGAGGGTTGCCTTATATTCGAAGCCAGGTTCGCGTAAGCGCGCGCAAAGATCCACGAGTCCCGGGCATACCACCAGACCCTTGGCATCAATGGTGTGGTCGGCGCGAAAATCGGTGGGCGCCTTACCCAACGCCGCGATTTTTCCAGCGGCGATATACACATCGGTTACGGCGTCAATTTTGTTACGCGGATCGACTAGCCGGCCGTTCTTAATCGTAAGTTGCATGATGGTTAGACCGCCCCCGACTTTCCTTGGCCGGCGAGAATCGCCATCACCGCCATGCGCACCGCTATGCCAAAGGTCACCTGTTGCAAGATTACCGATTGCGGACCGTCGGCCACCGCCGAATCGATTTCCACGCCGCGATTCATCGGCCCGGGGTGCATCACGATGGCGTCTTTTTTCGCCAAGGCGAGGCGCTCCGGCGTGAGGCCATACGATTTGAAGTACTCCTGCGCCGAAGGCAGCAAGGGCCCTTGCATGCGCTCGTTTTGCAGGCGCAAGGTCATGATCACATCGCAATCGCGCACGCCGGCAGCCATGTCAGTGTAGGTGCGAACCCCCAAGCGTTCCAATTCGGTTGGCAACAGCGTGCGTGGGCCCACCGCGCGCACATCCGGCGTGCCCAGGGTGGTCAAGGCGTGGATCGCCGAACGCGCCACGCGCGAATGCAGCACATCGCCCACCAGCGCTACCGAGAGGTTGGAGAAGTCTTTCTTATGATGGCGAATGGTGTAGGCATCGAGCAAACCCTGTGTGGGGTGCGCGTGACGGCCATCGCCGGCGTTAATCACGTTTTGCCGCGTCAGATGCCTGGCGATCAGGTGCGGCGCGCCCGATTGCGAATGGCGCACCACGAACATATCGGCATGCATCGCCGCGAGGTTGTCGATGGTATCCAGGAGCGATTCGCCCTTGGATTGCGAGGAAGATTGAATATTCAGGTTGATGACATCAGCCGAGAGGCGTTTCGCGGCAATCTCGAAAGTAGTGCGGGTGCGGGTGGAAGGTTCGAAAAAAAGATTGAAAATACTTTTGCCGCGCAGCAGCGGCACTTTCTTCACCTCGCGTCCGCTCAAGGAAACGAAGGATTGCGCCATGTCAAGAATGTTGAGCAGAATTTCCCGTGGCAAACCTTCGATGGTAAGCAAATGCCGCAAGCCGCCGCGATCATTGAGCTGCGGATTATTCATGCTTCGGCGCGGCGTTCGCGCCGCTTGTCCGATAAGCGCCGCGACAAGGCGCCACCGGTTTCGCGATCGAGCATCAGCTTTTTCCCCTGTTGAATCTCGATTTTGCCGCCGCAATAACGCGCCTCAATGGGCAATTGGCGTCCACCGCGATCAGCGAGCACCGCCAGTTCGATGCGCGCCGGGCGTCCATAATCGAACAACTCGTTCATCGCCGCGCGCACCGTGCGTCCGGTGAACAACACATCGTCGACCAATAAAATATCGCGGCCCGTGACCTCGAAGGGAATCTGCGAAGGGCTCACCTGCGGCTTGATACCTTTTTCGTTCACATCATCGCGATAGAAAGAGACATCCAAGGTTCCCAGGGGCACGCGAAGACCGAGCGCCGCGTGCAACCGTTCGGCAAGCCACACGCCGCCGGTGACAATACCAATCACACCAGTGGTATGCGACACACGCGGTTTGAGTTGCCGCAATAGCTCCTCGAACAATACCTCGGCGCGTGGCAAAGCCACGTTGTCTTCAGGCTGTGGCGCGTTCATCGAGAAATCCTTGCAAGATGATTTGCGCGGCAAGCGCGTGGCTGCGATGTTTATCGGCCTGGCCGCCACGACCTCGCGAGTTAAGTTGCTCTCGAGCACTTGCCGTTGATAAGCGTTCGTCGGCCATCACAACCGGCAAGCCGAAACGCGCTTCGAGCTGGCGAGAGAAACGGCGGGCGCGACGGGTCATCTCGGTTTCTTCTCCTTCGAGATTCAAAGGCAATCCAACCACCAAGCCTGTGGGACGCCATTCCTCCAGCAACTTTTGAATGCGTGCGAAACGCGTCGCGTTGTCCTCGGCGTCAATCATGTCCAGCGGGTGCGCGCTGCGCGTTTCGCTGTCGCCCACCGCGATACCGATATAACGTGTACCGAAATCGAAGCCAAGCAGGGTTTGCGCTGTGTTTACGCTGGGCTTCGTGTTCTGGTTCGCGCCGAGGTTCGAGTTCAGGTTCGCGTCCCGGTTCGTGTTCAACTTCACGTTCGACGCGTCGCTCATGCGTGCCCCGCGGTTTCCGACAAACACGCGTAATCCACGCCCAATAGCGCCATGGCTGCGGGCAGGCGTTTATCGGCTGGCATCTCAAACAAAATCTCTTCCTCGGCCGCCACGGTGAGCCAGGCGTTTTGCAATAGCTCCTCTTCCAATTGGCCCGCCGCCCATCCCGAATAACCCATGGTGAGCAGCAAATCGATCGGCCCCTCGCCTTTGCCCACCGCTTCGAGAATATCCAGCGAAGTGGTCAACGCGATATCGTCAGCAACCGGCAGGGTGGATTTCCATTCGCCCACCGGCCGATGCAGCACGAACCCTCTATCGACCTGCACCGGACCACCATTCAACACCTTGCTGCGGCCCAGGCGCCGCGCGGCCAAAGGCAATGCCAAGCTCTTGAAAAGCGTTGCAACAGTCATGTCACTGGGGCGATTGACCACTAGCCCCAAGGCGCCACGTTCGTTGTGTTCGCAGATATAGGTCAATGAGCGGGAGAAATTCGGATCGACCATGCCGGGCATGGCGATCAGAAAGTGGTGGGTCAGGTTGACCGAGGTGGAGGTCATAGCCGCTATTGTACGTGGGCGCGCGGCGGCGAACAATTCTCCAGAGTGGGTTATGCCGCATTGCCGCCCACCAAAATGCGGGCAGCGAAACAAACTGCGACACTTGGTGCATGCACCATAAACAGCCTCCAGACGGCGACGCCGCGCCGGGCGAGTTCATCACCACGCGACAATTTCTCGTGGTGTTTACGGCGGTGGCATTTCCCATGTTCATGTCGGGAATAGACCAAACGCTGCTCGCCACCGCCACGCCCACCATCGCCCTGGAATTGGGCGCCCTGGAAGATGCATCCTGGATCGCGGTGGCCTATTTGCTTGCCACGGTGGTGATCGTACCGGTGTACGGACGCCTGGGTGATGCTTATGGCCGGCGTCGCATGATGATGATTTCGCTTTTTGTTTTCACCTTAGGCGCCTTGTTGTGCGCCTTGGCGCAGTCACTGCCGCAATTGGTGGCAGGACGCGTGGTGCAAGGCCTGGGTGGTGGCGGCTTGGTGACGCTGGCGCAATCGCTGATCGGCGAACTTGCCCCACCGCGACAGCGCTTTCGTTTTCAGGTGTATATCACCTCTACCTTCACCAGCGCCAGTTTCTGCGGCCCGGTGATCGGTGGGCTGCTTGTCAGCCACGCGCATTGGCGCTGGTTGTTTCTGCTTTATCTGCCGATGGCGGCATTTTCTTTTTGGCGCTTGGCAAAATTGCCCGTCGGTGCGCGCCATCCCGAACAGGCCAAATCCTTGGATCTGGGTGGCATTGCTTTGTTCGCCATTGCCGCATCAACTTCCCTATATTGGCTCACCTCGGCAGGTCGGCATTTCCCCTGGGAATCGGCGACAAGTTTGATCCTCTTGCTCCTCGCCTTGGTTTTTCTCGCTTGGCTAATTCGGCAACAGTTGTCGCACCCCTCGCCCTTTCTCGCCATCGATTTATTGCGCGACAAAGCCATGTCGCGCCTGATGCTGGCGACGGCCCTATTTTCCGCCGCCATGTTCGCCTTGATATTTTTTCTGCCCATCTATCTGCAGCTCGGGCTGCGTCTCTCGGCCTCGGATTCAGGATTACTCTTACTGCCCCTGACCGCAGGCACCGTAATCGGATCGATCTTCGCCGGTAAATACGCGGCGCG
>JBJXEY010000298.1:0-6401 GCA_046153355.1 Burkholderiales bacterium | reverse complement strand
GATTGTGTCGGTCTTAACGGGGCAGTAAATGACGAAAATCAATCTATCCAGGTGTCCGTCAACGATGTTGAGTTAGTCCAGGATCGCGATTTTCCTTCAGGATTAACGGATTGCCTAATGACCGCATTAGTGGAGTCGCAAATTGAGACGCCGATCCAATATGTTTTCGAGGATCTATCCGGACAGTCTGTTGATCAATCATCCGGACTTGGTTCGGGCGCAACCATCACCCTCGACACCGCCGCCGCCGGCCACGGCTGGTTCATCGACAATACGCCACTAGACAACGAAGAGTTGGCGGCGTTGCAAGGTCTAGCGTTGGTGGGGGCGGGCGATTCGCAAGCGTCGATGATGCCGTTGTCGAGTTTTAGTGTTTCGATGTTGGGGCGGTTGCGTCAGACGTTGGCGGGTGGTTGGGGTGTGGAGTACGCGCAGGCGTCGGCGCATTCGGCGTTGAGCCAGGCGTTCATTCTTGGAGCGCAGGATCGTTACTTGCGCTTTACCTTGAGTGGCGTGGATCTTCTCGCTTAGGCCGGCTCCCAATCTTCAATAATCAATTGCATACTCTGTTGCCCGTTGTATTCGTTCACAGAAATCCGATAGGCGGCGTGGACGGCCAAGGGCAGGGGATCGGCCGAATTGAAGCGCATGGCCTCCAGCGTTCGCCCACCCAGATCGAGGCGCAATTTGAGGTGTTTCTCACCGACGACGCGTTGATTGCGTACGGTGAATTCCCCCGAGAACATGGGCTGCGGAAATCCTTGGCCCCAGATTTGTTGCTCTAGCATTTTGGCCACGCTCAACGATAGGTAGGATGCTTCGAGCGTGCCGTCGGTTTCGATGCTTTGGTCAAGGTCGCTCGCGCCGATCAAGCTGCGGATGACTTCTTCTAACTGGGATTGAAATTTGGGTAAATCGGTTTCGCGCAGCGTGACGCCGGCGGCGGCGGCGTGGCCGCCAAAACGCAGCAGCATGCCTGGCGAACGTTTATCGATTAGATCCAGGGCGTCGCGCAGGTGCAGGCCGTTGATCGATCTGCCTGAACCGCGAATTTGTCCGGGGTTTTCGTCGCTATCAGCCGGTGCAAAGGCAAATACCGGGCGGTGATGTTTGTCTTTTAACCTGCCGGCGACGATGCCCACCACGCCCTGATGCCAGCTTGGGTCGTAAAGACAAAGCGAGTAGCGTTCGCCGACGGTTATTTTTTCGATAATGGTGTCTGCTTGATCGCGCATGCCCGCTTCGATCCCGCGGCGCTCGCGATTGAGTTCGTCCAGGCGGCGAGCGATGTTTAGGGCTTTGGCTTCATCGTCGGTGGCGAGGCACTCAATCCCCAGGCTCATATCGTCAAGACGCCCGGCTGCATTGAGTCTTGGGCCGATGGCGAACCCCAGATCGAAGGTACCGGCACGATCAAAAAGTCGTCCGGCGACAGCGAATAAAGCTTTCATACCGACGTTCAAGCGGCCGGCCCGCATGCGTTTCAAGCCTTGTGATACCAGAATCCGATTGTTGCGATCCAGGCGCACTACATCGGCCACGGTGCCTAGCGCCACTAGGTCGAGCAGTTCTGCCAGCGCGGGTTCGGGTTGCTCGCCGAATTTTCCGCGACGGCGCAATTCGGCACGCAGGGCAAGCATGACGTAAAACATCACGCCAACGCCGGCGATGGATTTACTTGCGAAGCGGCATCCGGGTTGATTGGGATTGACGATGGCGGCGGCTTCGGGCAATGCGACGCCCGGCAAATGATGGTCGGTGACCACCACGGCAATATTCAATGCATTGGCCGCGGCCACACCTTCGACGCTGGCGATGCCGTTATCCACGGTGATGATCATGTCTGGTTTGCGTGTCGCGGCCAGGGCAACGATCTCGGGCGTTAACCCATAACCAAATTTGAATCGATCCGGCACCAGGTAATCGACGTCTGCGCCCATCGCGCGCAGGGCGCGAAGGCCTACGGCGCAGGCGGTGGCGCCATCACAATCATAGTCGGCGACAATGAGTAATTTTTTTTTGGCATCGATGGCATCGGCAAGTAATTTTGCGGCTCGGTCGATACCAAGTAGACCTTCAGGTGGGAGCAGGGCATCCAAACCAACGTCGATATCGCGACGTTCATCGATGCCTCGCGAGGCAAACAGGCGTGCGAGCACCGGATGTACGCCTTCGGCAACCAGGCGCTCTTCGGTGGCTACTCGCGTTGGGCGGGTTCGAATCCGGCTCATGGCGTTGACTGATTGGGACTATCGTGTTCCTCGCTCACGGAACCGAGTGTCCGATCAAGCGGCTTGGGACGTCGCCAGAAACGGCGTAAGTCGTTTTTTACCAATTCAATCGAAACTCGAGTGCGCTCAGCACCGAGTAGGAGCGTCAACATGCCGATGCGCCCCGACTGCAATGCATCGAGTAGGGGCGAAAACCAGAATTGTTCGAGATTTTGTAACGCATTTAACCAGGCTTCTGCATCACCGCGCTTGGTAGCGGTGGCCAATGCTTCATGAAAACATATGTGAATACCGGCGACTGCGCTTTGCTCCATCCATAAATTAGCGTTGGCGGGGAGGTCGGTATTGCTTATGCCGGCGTGGCGGGCAAGACCTCGCGCCAGGGCAGACGAAGTGGTAACACTTTTAAATGCGGCGTGCACCGGCGCCAATCTGCCCGCACCCCACAGCCAAACGCCGTTGATTGGCGCAGCACCGCGAGCTTCGCGCGCTTCATTGACAGGGTGGTCGTGCAATAGCATTTGAATTTCGTTCATTAGCGAAAACCAACGCATGGCGCCACGGCCAGGTTCGAGCGCGCGCCCGGTTACCTTTGCAAGTGGCGTGGTTTCTCCGGGTGGGGGATTATCAAATCGGGCATACCAACGATCTGGCGCCGCGATGTGAAGCTGCAGTTCCTCGGCGAAATGTTTGTTTACGGTTGCGCCAATCGCCTGCGCCTCCTCGGCATTGATATCGAGCAAGGATGCATCAGCCAGCAGCAAACTATCGCGGTCGGCGCGCAGCGTAACGGGATCGGCGTGTGCCCAGAATGCGTTATCGGGCGGCGTGCCATGACCAAGAAGCGAAAACGGTGCGCTGGGCCAATCCTGCTGACGCGCTACGTTAAATTTTTCCATCAGCCAGGTGTCGATTCCTTCCCAGGATTGCGATTCCGCTCGACCCTTGGCGAGCAGACGTTGCAACGCGGGCAGGGCGAGCGTGCCAAGCCTATCGAGTAATTGGGGATTCCGGGTGAAAACGCCGGGGAGAACCAGCAAACAATGCATCGAAAATAGTGTATCACCGGATGCCCGCGCTACTTCGATATGGCACACTCCGCACGGTTTAATTAGCGCTATTTTTTGATCATGTTGATCCGTTTGAACGCCCAAAAATAAGTCACCGGTGAATTACGAAACATTAATAGGCTTGCGCTACACGCGTGCGCGCAATCGCGCCAGCGGGCGCAATCATTTCATTTCATTCATATCGATGATGTCCATGGCGGGCATCGGGCTGGGCGTGGCCGCGTTGATCGTGGTGCTCTCGGTGATGAATGGCTTCCAGAAAGAATTGCGCGCTCGAATACTCGGCGTGGCCTCGCACGTGCAGATCACCGGCCCAGATAACCGCCTGGCAAGATGGAATACCGTGATCGATGGCGCGCGTAAACATCCGCTGGTGGAGGCTGCCGCGCCTTACGTCAATGCGCAGGCCATGCTTTCCGCCGATTCACTGGTTCGCGGCTCGGTGGTACGCGGCATCCTGCCCGTTGAAGAGGCGCGTGTCGCTGACATGGGACGGCAAATGCTCGTTGGCAGCATCGATTCCCTGAAGCCAGGTGAATTCGGCATCGTTCTTGGCAGCGAATTGGCGCGTGCCCTGGCAGTGCGGCCAGGCGGACGGGTGACGCTCATTGCGCCGCAGGGCTTGGTTACGCCTGCGGGCCTGTTGCCACGCCTAAAGCAATTCACCGTGGTCGGAATTTTCGAGGTGGGTATGTTCGAGTACGACTCGGGCCTTGCTTTGATTCACATGGCTGATGCACAGCGCCTGTATCAATTGGGTGATGATGTTTCCGGGGTGCGTTTGCGGCTTACCGATTTGTTTCAATCTAGACCGGTAGCGCGCGATCTCATCACCTCCTTAAACGGCGATTTTTACATCAGCGACTGGACCCGCAGTCACGCCAATTTTTTTCGCGCCGTGCAAATTGAGAAAAATGTCATGTTCATTATCTTGACTTTGATTGTTGCGGTGGCGGCGTTCAATATCGTCTCGACTCTGGTGATGGTGGTCACCGACAAGCAGGCGGATATCGCGATTTTGCGCACCCTTGGTGCAACACCTGGCAGCATTATGAAAATTTTCATCGTTCAAGGCGCGTTGATCGGCGTCATCGGGACCTTGGCGGGCATGCTTGGCGGAATTATTCTCGCGTTGAATATTGACGTGGTGGTCCCTTTTCTGGAGGGAATATTCAATATTAAATTTGTATCCAAGGAGGTCTACTACATCACCGATTTGCCATCAGACCTGCAAAAAACCGATGTGCTGACGGTTGGCTTGGTGTCGCTGGTGCTGAGTCTGGCCGCTACCCTTTACCCGAGTTGGCGCGCCTCGCGCGTTAATCCGGCCGAAGCCTTGAAATACGAGTAGCCCAACATGCCAGAACAACTCGTGCTTTCGTGTCGTGGTTTGCGTAAGGTGTATCGCCAGGGGCCGGCCGCGGTAGTCGTGCTCAATGGCATTGATCTGGATGTGGCGCAGGGCGAAATCATCGCCATCGTCGGCGCGTCTGGAAGTGGCAAAAGTACCCTGCTGCATTTACTAGGGGGGCTAGATTCTTCCTCGGGTGGTGATGTCAGCGTGTTGGGAAAACCTATGGGAAGCCTGGGCGAGGCCGAGCGCAGCCGCTTGCGCAACGAAGGCCTGGGGTTCGTCTATCAATTCCATCACTTATTGATGGAGTTTTCCGCCGAAGAAAACGTTGCCATGCCGCTATGGATTCGTCGCATGGATCGCGAATTGGCATTGAACGAGGCGCGCGCGGTGTTGCGCGATGTGGGTCTGGGTGAACGTATGACACATACGCCGGGTGAACTCTCAGGAGGAGAGCGCCAGCGTGCGGCACTGGCGCGCGCACTGGTCACCCGCCCAGCCTGCGTTCTGGCCGATGAGCCCACGGGAAATCTTGATCGCATCACCGCCGACGGTGTGTATGAAACCTTGCTGGAACTCAATCGTTCGCGTGGCACCAGTTTTGTTATCGTGACGCACGAACCTGGAATCGCCGCGAGGGCACATAGGCGCTTAAAGCTCCAAGACGGTATTCTTTCGCCTGCGTCTTGATTCCGGGCAATTGCGAACCGCGCGTCGACACTTTTTAAGGAGGCCAACATCATGTGCAAATCGTTCGCGATTGTTTTGTTGTCGATAGGCATGTCGTTCATTCAGGTGAACGCGCAAAACTTCCCTTCCAAACCGATCCGAATCATCGTTCCCTATGTTGGCGGCGGCGCGGTGGATGGCAGCGCCCGGGTCATTGCAGTGCCTATGGGCGAATCCATGGGCCAGCCGGTGTTGATCGAAAACCGTCCTGGGGCCAGTTCCATCGTGGGCATGTCGGCTTGCGCAAAGGCACCGCCTGATGGCTACACCACCTGTATGACGGTGGCCGACAGCCTTTCCTACAATCCTTTTCTTTTTAAGAATCTACCCTACGATGCCGACAAGGATTTCGCACCGGTGATTAACCTGGCGCGTGGCAACAGCATGCTGCTCGCCAAGGGTTCCGCGACGTTCAATACCTTCAAAGAGATGATTGCCTTCGCTAAAGCAAAACCCGGTGCGCTCAACTGGGGTACCTGGGGGCCGGCCAGCGTCCCGGATATGTATTTGCAATGGATAAGGCACGAGGTAGGTGTTGATATTGCCGCCGTGCCGTACAAAGGCGCCGGGCAGGCGGTGCCGGCGTTGCTCGCGGGCGAAGTCGACATTACCTACATGACCATCGGCGCGATGTTGCCGCATATCAAATCGGGCAAAGTGAAATCGCTTGCGGTAGTGGGAGGGCGTCGATCACCCGCGTTACCCGATGTGCCGCATCTGGCAGAGGAGGGGGCGGACCCCGGGTTGAATAGTTATTTCGGGATTTTTGCGCCAGGTGGAACACCCAAACCGGTGGTTGATCGCCTCAACGCTGAATTCGCCAAGGCATTGCAGACGCCCAAGGTGCAGGAATACTTGCGTACGCTGACGCTGGATATCGTGGGTGGATCGGCGGATGCTTTCGCGCAATTTTTGCGCGACGATCGTATTAATTCGGGTAGGGTGTTTAAAACCATGGGCGTTAAGCCGACTGATGCCCCCTCTTAATGCGTCGAATGTGTGGTGTGTGAATCGATG
>JBJXEY010000239.1:0-6455 GCA_046153355.1 Burkholderiales bacterium | reverse complement strand
GGCAAAATGGTCGGGATCGAGTCCTGTAGCGCGGTTTAAAGGCGGCTACGAAATTCGACGCCGAATAATTATTTACTCTGACAATCGAAATTTCAGGCGGAGAATGCCAGTCTGCAGAAGGCTGACTGGAGCCTGACACAGGTAAACCTGTTGCCGCCTCTGCGCGTTATGCCCACATAGCCATCGCCGCCGGATAATCGACGGCGATGGTACCTGTGATCTGGAGGCCAAGATGAGTGATAAATCGTTGCCCGCCCTGGGCGCGGCATCTTTCGAAGCGCGGCGCAAGACCAACCGGCACGGCGCCGAGTACTGGAGTGCACGCGATCTGCAACCCATGCTTGGTTATAGCCAGTGGCGTCGATTCGAGGAGGCTATCGAGCGCGCCAAAATGTCTTGTAAGCAATCGGGAAACAATCCGGCACACCATTTTGCCGGCGCCGGCAAAATGGTCGATCTCGGGTCCGGCAGCATGCGCGAGGTGGACGATTATCATCTCTCCCGCTTCGCCTGCTATCTCATCGCGCAGAACGGTGATCCGCGCAAGCCGGAAATTGCGCTTGCGCAGAAATACTTTGCGGTTCAAGCGCGTCGGCAGGAATTGTCCGACCAACTGGTTGCCGATATCGAGCGGCTGGAATTGCGTAAGCAAACGGGCGAGGAGTTCAAGGCGCTGTCCGGCGCCGCGCAGCAGGCCGGCGTGCAGCACAAGATGTTTGGTGTTTTCCACGACGCCGGTTACAAGGGGCTTTATGGCGGTCTCGGTCGCAATGCCATCAAGACTCGCAAAGGCATTCCTGAAAAAGAAAATCTGTTGGACCGCATGAATCCCACGGAGCTCGCCGCCAACCAGTTTCGCATGACGCAGACCCGCGACAAACTCGCGCGCGAGCGCATCCGCGGAGATCGGCGCGCGATTCGCGCTCACGAACAGGTGGGCCGTGAAGTTCGCGACGCGATCAAGCGTATTGGCGGCGATCTGCCCGAGCAAATACCAGCGGCGGAACACATCAAGGAAGTGCAAAAGCGGATAAGAACGGCGACACCCAGGCTGGAACTGGATGAGCGCGATGCGGGTGGCTTGCTGGGCGACGCCATCGACAAATAACAATGGATGGGGCGTTTGCGCGAACGAGGATGTCGAATGCCACGCCACGCCTCGCGTGCTTCTCCAGCGTGTTGTGAGTGGTCTGATCGGTCAAATTATTTTGCGGGTCGGGTATGGGGTTTCTTGAATGCATGGTCTGTCATCGGGCAATGACCCGGATATCATTTTGCCGGCGCCGGCAAAATGATCGGAATCAAGTTGCGTAGCGAGCCGGTTCCAGTACGCGATAAATTCCGCAATGTCATCGATTAGCTATGGTGCACCGATGTACGCGGTCCTGCGTCGCAGTTGACAACCGTCAAAGCCCGAGGCGAGCATGCAGGTACGCTGAACTTAATCCAAGCTTTCACAGGAGCGGCAAATGATGAAAATGGCCCTGGTGGTATGCAATACTTTTTTCATCGAACAAGCGATGAAGGCGCTGAAAGACAACCACATCGATTATTTCACGCGCTGGGATAACGCCCTGGGCAAAGGCCACGGCACCGAACCGCACTTGGGTACGGGTACCTACGCCAGCACCAACTCGGTGATCATGATCGCCTTTGAGGAGGAGGCGCCGCTCGAAGCGTTGATACGCGGCATCCAGGAGGAAAACAAATCGATCCAGCGGGCGGCGGATCGTATCCGTTTGTTTCAGCTGCCGATGGACCGTATTGTTTGAAGGCGGTGCCAGGTTCGAACGCATGAACGAGGCTTCCGACCCAGCTACCTCGCCTGTCAATCCACCAGCGGTATCCCCGCGGTCTTCACCAATTTGACGAATTTGTCGATCTCGGCGCGATAACGCGCCTCGAACAGATCCGTGCCCATGCCTTCGGCCTCAACGCCCCAGGAGGCGAGCATCTTCTCCACATCGGGCGCGGCAAGCATCTTGATCGACTCGGCGCTGATCTTCTGCACCACATCGCGCGGCGCGCCACCGGTGGTGAAAAGGCCCACCCAGGTGGATAGATCGAAGCCCGGCACGCCGCTCTCGGCGATCGGCGGCAGGTCGGGCAAAGAGGTCGAGCGCGTGGCGCTCGAGATGCCGATCCCACGAATCTTTCCCGACTTGATCAACGGCATGGCCGCTTGCGCCGGCATGAAGGCCATTTGAATTTCGTTGGACATCAGCGCCGGCGTCATCGCCGCGTCGCCCTTGTAGGGGATGTGCACCATGTCAAGGGCAGCGAGCGACTTGAATAATTCCGCTGACAAGTGGGGGCCTGAGCCCACACCATTGGTGCCAAAATTAATTTTTCCCGGCTGCGCACGCGCAAGGGCCACCAACTCCCGCACGTTGCTCGCAGGCAAAGCAGTCGACACCGCCAGCACCGAGAATCCCCGCGTGAGCATCACCACCGGTTGCAATTCTTTGATCGGGTCGTAGCCAAGTTTTTTATAGATAGCGGGTGAAATCGCTTGTGCGTAGGTGTTGAGCAGAATCGAATAACCGTCAGGCGCAGCCTTGGCCACAATCGCCGCGCCGATATTGCCGCCGGCGCCGGGGCGGTTATCCACCACCACCGGCTGACCCCAGGCTTCGGTGAATTTGCGTCCATAAAGCCGAGCGTAAGAATCAGTGGCGCCGCCAGCCGCGTAGGGCACAACCAGGCGGACGGGTTTCACCGGATACGATTGCGCGAGTGCTGGCAAGGCGGTGCACAGTGCGGCGCTCAACGCAGTCTTTAACATGCGATTCATGGCGTATTCCTTTGGGCTGAGGTGATTATTCAGGCTTGATACCGATGGCGGCCATGATTTTGGTCCATAAAGGCAATTCGGATCGTATGCGCTGGCCGAAAACTTCCGGGGTACTCGACATCAATTCGATTACCGCAGGCATCAATGCGAATTGCCCGCGAGGGATAATCCTGCGCTGGTGCCACGCTTGATAAGACGGCAAGCGTCAGGCAATTAAATTTAGATTCAAATTCACGAATAGTTTTCGATGCTGCATAAATTCCCCCATAGACAGCGAGTATACCGATGCGCCAATCGATAAAGCGATATGTCTGAGCCCGCCGAACGATTGCGCTTCGATAAGTGGCTTTGGGCGGCGCGTTTTTTTAAAACGCGCAGTCTGGCGGCGCAGGCCATCGAAGGTGGACGCGCGAAATTAAATGATGCCCGCGTCAAATCGTCCCACGATGTCAAACGTGGCGACGCAGTGACGGTTCGCGTCGGCGAACTCGAATGGACGGTAACCGTAGAGGCGCTGTCCGATAAGCGCGGACCGGCAAGTGTTGCCGCATTGCTCTATAGCGAAGGCGAGGAAAGCCGCGCCAAACGCGAACTGATGCTCGCCATGCGCCGCGCCGGCCCCAAGCCCGACCCCAATGCGCGCGGCAGGCCGACGAAGCGTGATCGGCGCTTGATTCATCGTTTCACCGAGGGCTAGTGGTGCAACGATGACATCGCTATAGTTCGCTTCCTCGAAATTTAAAAATAAAGGCTTTACCCATGCGCTCTATCACCCTTGCCGAAGCCAACAAAATCATCAGCGGTACATTTGCCGCGGCGAAAAAGCGCAAGTCGTACGCTTTGGCCGCCATCGTGCTCGATGCCGGTGGCCGGGTGAAAGCGTTCCAGAAGCAGGATGGCGCCTCGTTAATGCGTTTTGAGATCGCCTATGGCAAAGCATTCGCGGCGTTATCGTTGAATCGTTCCTCGCGGCAGGTATTGCAAAAACATCGCGAAAAACCGTATTTCATGGCCAACTTGGAATCGCTATCCGATGGCCCGTTATTTCTCGAAGGTGGCGGGCAATTGATCCGCGATAAATTCGATGAGATCGCCGGTGCAGTGGGTGTAACCGGGGATGTCAATGAAGTCGATGATCTTTGCGCCATCGATGGCATACATGCCGGCGGATTTCGCGCCGATGCCGATTACGACGCGCGTGCTTCGAAACGACTGAACATCAAAATCGATCCGCCCTTGCGCGACCCGCGCAAGAAGTAACGGCGCGACCCGCGCAAGAAGTGACGGCGAGGTCAGTTTCGCTACTCAAGCTTGATCTTCGCGTCCTGAATCACCTGCCCCCAGAGCTTAAACTCCCCGCGCATGCGTTCAGCAAGGGCTGCTTGCGGGCCACCGGCAGGCTCCGCGCCGACCTCGATCAAACGTTGCCGCGTTTTCGGTTCATCGAGCACCGACTGCATCCGCTCATTGATTGTGCGAATGACCTCGGGGGGCGTTCCCTTGGGCGTGAAGAGGCCAAACCAGGCGCTCATTTTCCATCCGGGAATACCGGCTTCGGCTGACGTTGGTGTATCAGGTAGCCCGGTGAGGCGTTTATCCGCGCCGACGGCGAGCGCGCGTATCGCGCCGGATTTCAAATTGCTGCCGCCGGTGCCCAGGCTGATGGAGAGCAATTGCAATCGGCCCGAGAGCATATCGGGCATGGCATTGCCCAGGCCTTTGTAGGGCACATGCACCATGCTGATACCGGTGACGCGGGAAAATAATTCCAGCGATAGATGCGGCGGGCTGCCAATGCCCGCTGACCCATAGAACACCTTGCCAGGGCTTGCCTTGGCGAACGCAACGAATTCAGTGAGAGATTTGATTGGCAGGCTACCCGCGATGACAAACAAATGTGGCGTCTCAGCGACATTGAATACGGGCACGATGTCGGTTACCGGATCGTAGGGCAGGGCGCGCGACATGAAGGGCTGCACCGCGATATTGCCGCCGGCGGCGAACATCAGCGTGTAGCCATCGGCGGGCGATTTCACCACATGATCCACGGCAATCACACCGGATGCGCCGGCGCGATTTTCCGCCACCACCGATTGCCCGGTTTTTTGCGTCAGACCATCGGCGGCGAGGCGGCCAAGAATATCGGTGACGCCACCCGGTGCGGTGTCAATGATGATTTTAATCGGCCGCGTGGGGTAGGACTGGCCATGTGCCGGGAATATAGCGAGGCTAAAAGCCAGCAATCCAATCAAGGGTAATGTGCCATGACGCATGTATTTTTCTCCGTCTGCCAAATCATTCGGTCGGCTGAATATTCGCCGCTTTCACTACTCGTCCAACAAAACTTAGATCGCGTGCGATCAGCGCGCTGAATTCTTCGGGCGTACCGGGAATGGGTTCGTATCCCGCGTCAATTACCTTGCTGCGGCCCATTGCAGAGGTGATGCCTTTAACCGTGTCGCTATTGAGCCGGCGAAGAATCGCATCGGGCAACTGCGCCGGGCCGAACAAACCCACCCAGGAGCGAAACGGCGAATACCCGCTGATCACTTCGGTGATCGCTGGCACGTCCGGCAACTGCGCGATGCGTTTGTCGGAGATCACGGTGAGCGCACGCGCCTTGCCGGCCTTGATCATCGGTAGCGCGGGACCTATCACCGAGTAGGAAAGCTGCAACTGCCCGGCAACCAGATCCACCAATGCCTGCGCGCCCGCCTTATAAGGCACATGCACCATGCGCGTACCGGTCATCAAAGCGATCTGCTCGCCACCCAGATGGTGCTGCGAGCCTATACCTGAAGTGCCGTAGGAAATTTTGTTGGGGTTGGTTTTGGCGTAATCGAGTAATTCGCGAAAACTGCCTACTGGCAACGAGGGGTGAGCCACGATCACCACCGGCGAATCACCGAGCCCGGTAATCGGCGTGAAATCTTTTATCGGATCGAAGGTCGCTTGCTTAACGAGATAAACGCGTATTACTTGGGTGCCCGGGCCGGCGATGAGCAAGGTATAGCCATCGGGCGCGGCGCGCGCAACGGTTTCCGCCGCCACCACGCCGCCCGCACCAGGACGGTTATCGACAATGACGGGTTGGCCGAGGGCCTCCTGCAATTGCGTGGTGACGATGCGCGTCAACACATCGCCCGCAGCGCCGGCGGCAAACTGGGTGACGACACGAACCGGTTTGGCCGGATAGGACTGCGACAGGGCAAGGCTCGAAGCGCATGCCGCAAACAGCGCGATCAGGCAATTTCCCGTAGGTATTGTGGTGATCATGGAATCTCCCTAGAGCGATTATTCGGGTTGAATCTTTGCCACACGCCCGGATTTCACAAAGGTCGCAACGTCGTCGCGTACGATTTTGTCGAATTCTTCCGGTGTGGCGCGCGGTACTTCCGCCCCCAGCGCCGCCCACTTCGCAGCCACCGAAGGCTGCTCCAGTATTCGCGTGATGTCGGCGTGCAGCTTTTGCACTAGCGCCCGTGGTGTTTTGGAGGAGACCAAGAGTCCAAACCAAGTCTCCCAGCGATAGGCGAGACCGGACTCGGCGACCGTCGGTACATCGGGCAATAGTGAGGTTCGTTGGCCCTTGGTGACGGCCAACGCACGCAGGCGCGCATCGCGCAGCGGTGCGAGGGCGTTGCCTAGGGGCGCGGCGAAC
>JBJXEY010000220.1:0-14066 GCA_046153355.1 Burkholderiales bacterium | reverse complement strand
TGCAATCTCAAATCGTCGGAATCGGCAATCATGTCAAAACCCGCGTCATTATTGGATTACAGCCAAGTGACATTCAAATCTACCGGACAGATGTGATTGTTTAGGTTACGAATTTTGCATCCGACGTATCCATCCAGGCGTATTCCACCGAGAAATCCTGGAATAAAGCCACCAATAGCCACAGCAAAACAACATGGCGAAACCAATAAGCCATCCAGTGTTCTGCCACGAAATTATTGCCGGCACAATGCAAATCATGGACAACAACAGCATTTGAGGGGCGACTCTGTTGTTGCGCCGCGTCAACATCGACGCGGCGGATTTTGCTTGAGCACGTCCAACTACTCTGCGAAAAAACAAAGTGTGCAAATGCAACCCATCTGGATGCCCCGGTGACCGTCGCCGTAAAACCACCCGCCGATACGACGAAAACAGCGTCTCAAACACCGGATAGGTCAACAAAAGTAGCGGAAACCAAGGTGAAACCTGCGGATTTCTGACCACCAACAGGACAGATAATTCTGCAAGCCAGAACCCAACCAGATACGCGCCACCATCGCCGAGAAAGACTAGACCCTTGGGATAGTTCCAGCATAGAAATCCGATCAGCGCACCAACGAGCGCCACGCTCGCTGGAAATACCGTTGCGTCTCCGACTAGAAAAGCAACATAGGCCAACGCCAACGCAACAAGCACCGAAAATCCCGCTGCTAGCCCATTGAAGCCGTCAATGATGTTAATGGAGTTCGATACGCCGCTGACGGCGAATACGGTGAATACCACGGCGAAGGGGCTAAAGGCGAGCAGCCAATCGAGCCCAGGAACATCAACTCTTGGAAGGGTGGCGCCCAATAACCAAGACGCTATTGCTGCGCCGACCATCGTGAAAAGCAAACGTTCCAGGATCCCGACGCGCTTGACCAGATCCTCGGCAAGCCCTCCGGCGAAGGGGGCAAACCCGGCAACCAAGAGGAGAATCATTTCACTACCCAGGTCTCGAAAGCCTATTGCGGGCAACAGCGCGGCGCAGGTCAATAGCCCCGCCGCGATGCATATTCCGCCAATTCTGGGTGTTGGGGCCGCATGAAATTTCTGCGGGCCGGAATCGACGTGATCGGTGCTCCAGTTGGAGTGCAAGCTTTCATAGCGAATCAGCGCCCACCCAACCAGAAACGCGATGGCGAACGGAACCAATGCGACCGTAATCCAATACTGCCAGTTGGTTCCATTTAGGAATTGCGAACTGCTTGCAATGGCAGTCCTTTTGACATTGGGTGGGTCGCATTTGAGTAAATTTTCGCGTGTTTTGGCCGCTTGTTTTTCGCCTTCGGTACACGCGGCCATCGCGAGGCTGGGTTCTGACGATTTATAAACGATGACGCCTCGCGGAAGACGTGCCGAAGGGGACATCAAGGCTTCCTCACCAAGGTATTGAATTTCGTTCTTATCCAATCGCGTAAGGCATTGCTGCGCGATGACGGTACAGGTTGCGCAGGTGGCGGTAAGCACTTTGACAACGGAATTGCTGGCGTCCTGACAAAGATCTTCGCGAGGGTATTTGGCTTGCAAAAACTCGATATAGAGGTTTTCGGTGATTTTTACGACCACCTTGGACGTATAACTTGACTTCGGGTTGACCAACGCCAACGTTATGCATCCGGCGAGCAGGATCAATAGAACTATGGTCGTTCTGGAAAGCTTGTGCATAGTGAAATTTCTTCTTGGCCTCTTTCGAGGATACCTGAAACCGACTTGATGTTACCCAAATCGCGGCTCAGGAGGTGTTCCAGAGAGGGGCGGCAGCTTCTGGCCGGCCAGTTCCTGCTGCTGAAGGACGCAAGACGGTTTGTCTCGCGGAACGATTAGAGAGGAAGGTGATGACCTCACAAACAGAGACTGTCTATAAATGCTTTTGGGTTTTCAGATAGCTGCGCGAAATTGTCGGGTGTGACGATGATGGCGCAGGCTTGGGGGAACTGTTTAAGAAATTCTTCTAGCCCTTTGGGGCTTTTTTTACGGCCAGATTTCACTTCAATGGCGTAGAGGTTTCCTTGGTGCTGATAGATGAAATCCACCTCTGCATTTTTCTCGCGCCAGTAAAAAAGATCCCCTGGCAGCCGATGTAATTCGGCACCAACGGCAAGTTCAAAAACTCGACCTCGTTGTTCTGGGTCATTGAGTGCTTTATTACCGGCAGTCATGGTGTATAGCGCAGGGCATGCTGCGAGAATTTTGGGACTAGAGCTCCGCGTTAACCACGCTTTGGCTGAATACTTTTCCAGGGAATAGATCAGGAATGCGCCAGCGTACAGTTCGATGTAATACTTGATTAGATCGGTGTTGCCTTTGTCTTGCAATTGCCCCAGAAGTTTTGTGTAGCTGATTTCATGTGCGGGGTAGCGACTAAGGATTTCAAAAGCTTGTCTGAATAGGGCTGGGTTAGCCACCCTGCGGTTTTGCAGGATGTCTTTGCCAATAATGGCTTCTACGATGGAATCTTTCAAATAGCCGTACCAACGGTCTGGCTCACTTTCAAATGCGACTGATCCTGGGTAGCCACCAAAGGCCAGGTAACGTTCAAGGTCGTAATCAAACGCGGTTTTAAGCTCGATATATGTCCAATGAAAAATGCGGGTGAGTTCGAATCGGCCTGCCAAACTTTCGCTGAGGCCGCTTTGAATTTGTAGCGAGCTTGAACCCAGCAGGACGACTTTTAGGCGTTTGGGCTGTTTATCCCAAAGTGCTTTTATGGTTTCTGGCCAGTTGGCTACTTTTTGAATTTCGTCGATGACCAGTAGGGCGTTGTCACCAAGTAACAATGCTTTTTGCCACTGTTCGATAAGCCAGTTTCGGTCACTGCTGAGCAGATCGTCTGCATTGGCGTAATGGCTGGTCGGCATTCTGGACAATAGTTGCCTGACACCTGTGGTCTTGCCAACTTGTCGGGGTCCAATGAGAACTTGGATGAGCGGGGTTTCGTCAACAAGTCGTTTTTCAAGCTGTTGCACAAACGGGCGTTCGTAATTTTTTAGCATGGCTTGATTGTATTTTTAATTGCTAGACAAGTCTAGTAAAAACACTAGAGTCTGCGAGTAAAAATGCTATTGATGTCTGCTAACCCACTTTTTGCGGGGCATGGTGTGGTTGAGCAAACTGTGACCTTGCGACGAAATCAGGCAACCTGGTCTTGCGCTTGCTGTCACGCGATGGACTTTGATAAGTAGGGGAAAGTTGTTCAAGCAAACGGGACCACTTCTGTTTGCGTAGCATCCGTCTTTGCCGTACAGTTACATCATGTACACCCTTGTGGAGACGCCGACATTCGTTGCCGAAGCGGCGAAACTGTGGTCCGAGGAAGAACGGCTGGAATTTTTCACCTGGCTCGCTGCAAATCCCGAGGTCGGAAACGTCGTTTCCCAGAGTGGTGGCTGTCGCAAAGTTCGTTGGTCCCGTGCGGGTACAGGCAAACGTGGCGGCGTTCGGGTCATTTACTTCACTCGTTTGCCGTCGGGCCAAATCTGGTTGCTTCTCGTGTACGCCAAGTCCGTGCGAGACAACATCCCAGGCCGCCTGCTCAAGGAAATTAGAAAGGAAATCGAGAATGGCTAGTCGTAAAAAGGTAAAACGAATTTCTTCTGGAGAGGCCCTGGGCCTTAAGCTGCTTCAGTCGGTGCGAGAAATGAAGGCCGACAATGCGGCACGCATCACAAAGATTGAAACAAACGAAGTCGTCCAGGCACGGCAATGCACTGGCCTGTCGCAAGCGCAGTTCGCCGGCGCGTTGAGCATATCGAAGCGCACTCTCCAAGAATGGGAGCAGGGTCGTCGTTCTCCATCTGGCGCGGCTCGGACTCTGATTCGTATCGCCAAAAACCATCCAGATGTCGTGAAGGAAGCTTTGGCGTGAGGCAAGGGGCATAACCCTCCGTCGCAAAGGCGCGCTGGTGCGGCCATCATATATTCCACCACCGCGTGGCGCGCCTTTGAACTGTTGCTGGTATTGATCAAAGCCGGCGTTTGTCACAACATACAAAAATTGATTTGAGCATCCCAAACGGCTGCCGCCTCGGAGGGCCAAATATGTCGGTTCATACTTATTCAAGTCGGGATTTCACTCGCGACGTGGGCGCCGCCAAGCGTGCCGCGTCGAAAGGCCCGGTGTTCATCACCGATCGGGGCCGGCCGGCGTACGCGCTGCTTAAAATCGAAGATTACTATCGCCTTGCGGGAAAGAAGGAGACCTCTCTTCTCAAGGTCATGGACGCCATACCCTGCGGGGTGGAGGATGCTGCCTTTGAGTTTGACCCGCCGCGGCTGGCGGTCAAGTTGCGTGGCGCCGATCTGTCTTGAAACATTGAGACGATGTATCTGCTTGACACCAATGTCATTTCGGAACTTCGTCAAGGCAAGCCCAAACAGTCGCCTGAAGTAAGGGCTTGGGCGGCAAGGCATGCCGCGATCCTGTGCGCGGCACTGCAGGCGCCCAATCCGCGCTCGTATCGCGACGCAATGATCGCCGCCACAGCTCTCGAACACGCCATGACGGTAGTCACTCGCAACTTGGCTGACTTCGCGGGCAGCGGCGTGAAATTGATCAATCCATTTGAGCCGTGAGTGGAATCAATGCTGGAAGCCCTGCGTACCATGGTGGCGGATTGAAATTGCAATCTGGCGGCTGCAACGAAGATGCTGTTGCGTTACGCGAAATACGCAGTAGTTGATGAGGTCAAGCAGTACTTTGTCGTCGTTGCCACTCACAAAACTGGCTCAATACCTGACGCAAACTCCTTCAGGTCAGTTTCCTTTGCGGGGTTGTCGCACATCCATTGGTCCGCGCGGGCCAGTTTTTTCTTCATGGCAGGTTCATGCAACCAGCGCTCGTTGACGGGTACGACTACGGCATGTTTCAGCAGAATGTCGCCGCCGGGGAGTGTTTCCATAATGAAGCCCATTCCCGCGAAGGATTTGCCGAGGGAGATTTGACCGCTCTTGCCGACGATTTTGATTTGCATGGTAAGCGCTTTCATGCTGCATGATTGCATGCAATGATGATGTATCAGGTGCGCATTTCTCGCCAACTAAAGCGGCACAGTATCGACAATCCAACCGTGTAAATCTACCATGTGAATGGTAAATTACACGGATGAACCCGCGTTTTGTAGAGCAGCAGCTGGTCAATTTGCTCCGTGAGTTTCCCGCGGTGGTGCTTCTCGGGCCTCGCCAGTCAGGCAAGACTACTCTTGCCTTGGCCGAACAGGCCAGGCGCTGCGCGATAGCGGCATCACCCATGCTCTGCTCGAACTGGACTGTCTGGAGGCGGTGCTCGGTCACCCGGTGGCCGGTGCAAGCTGGGAGGGGTTTGTGGTTGAACAGCTTCTCGCCGCCGCGCCGCAAGCGCAGGTGAGTTTCTACCGCACCGCGCACGGCGCCGAGGCCGACCTGGTGATGGGCTTGCGCCATGGCGAAACCTGGGTGATTGAAATCAAGCGTTCGTCGGCGCCAGTGGTATCGAAAGGCTTCCACCTGGCCGCAGCCGACGTTCGCGCCACGCGTAAGCTTGTGGTTGCGCCGGTGGGGGCGCCGTACCCGATGCGCGATGGGATCGAGGTGATGAATCCGCTTGCAGCAGTTCGCGCGGTTGGCGAGCACTCATGAGGGCGCCTGTGAAGTTCCGGCGTTTGAGCGGCGAATGCTCACGTTGAATTCGCGGCAAAAGAAATTACGACAGCGCAATTACGACAGCGGAATTACGATGATAAAATACGATTAGCTATGATTTACTATGATTGGAAATGATAATGGCGCAGACAGACACCAAAGTTCTCACCGCCCACGTGCCGCTGGCACTGGCAGAAAAAGTCGACCTGTTGGCTGCCCGGCTGGAGCGCTCGCGCGGCTGGGTTCTCAAGCAGGCATTGGCAGCCTGGGTCGATCAGGAAGAGGAACGCAGCCGTTTGACTCGCGAGGCGATGGCCGACGTGGACGCGGGGCGAGTCATTGAGCATCAAGCTGTGCAGGCCTGGGCCGACAGCCTTGGAACGGAGAAGCCGTTGGCGATTCCTCGGTAATGGAGTTGAAGTGGACCAGCAAGGCCTTGTCTGACTTGGTCAGGCTTTATGATTTTTTGTCTCCGGTGAACAAGCTCGCCGCAGCGCGCGCGGTGAAGGCGCTAGCGTCTGTGCCGACAAGTCTGCTGGCCAATCCGCGTATCGGTGAAAAACTGGACGAGTTTGATGCGCGCGAAGTACGGCGAATTCTGGTTGGCAAGTATGAGATTCGCTACGAAATCCAGGATTCCACGATTTACGTGCTGCGGCTTTGGCATACACGCGAGGATCGGTAGCTGCGATGCTCTGGCCACCGGCATCCGCCGGTGTGACGGATTCGCAGGAACTCACCGGTGTGACGTGCTAATTAAATTCCCACGCCGCCGTGATGCTTCGATTCGACCCTATCGAGATCTTCGGCCCTGTGCGATCTTTGCGTTGCTGGTCGAGCAATAAAGAGCCGGCCACATAGCCTAGCAAACTGCCCGCAACGACATCGGAGACGAAATGCTGGCGTTGCTGGATGCGGCCAAACGACGTGGCGCCAGCAACCGCATAGAGCCAGGGGGCATCGTATTGTTGCGCGAAAGGTGTAACGAGTGCGAACGCCGCGCCCATATGGGTTGAGGGAAAGCTGCCTTTCGACGCATCCTTACCAAACGGATCGAAATTCGCAACCCCCAAATTCGCCTCGGGCCGAGCCCGATTGACGGCACGCGTTAAAAGAGCATCCGCGCCCAGGGTTATCGCCGTGCTTTTGATCGCGGTCCAGGCGGTTTCAGAGGCGCCATCGCCGCCCATGCCCCACCACAGCATGCCGGTGCCCGCGGCCAGCAGCAAAGGCACGTTGTTGGCGGCCTTACCTAGTTTGTTCCAGCGCGAGCTTTGATGATTATCGGCCCACTTTGCCACCGGACGGTCGAGGAGCGATGACGCGACCACGATGCCGCCACCCAACCACAGCGCATTGCTTAGCTGGCCCTCGGCAACCTGGCCGCCAAGATTGAGGCCGGTCTTAAAAAAATCGGCAATGAGAGAACGTTCGCTCGCCCACTCCGGGGTGTCTTCATCGAGGCCACCGGTCCCCGCAGGGGCATAACCCGTCTCGCGTTTGCCGCGCGAATTGGTCAGGGCATACAGGCTTGATTGACGTGAGAGCCGCGCGCCGCCATCCCGCGTCAAAGGGTTATAGACGAGATTCGCCGCGCCACCGCCTCGGGAGGTGGTCATCACATCGAACGGAATCCTCAGATAGATGCCTTTATCGAAACTGCCTTCGCCAAAGGTTGCGGCCGAGATATTGGTCTTGGTGGCCCAAGCGCCAATCGATACGCCGTTGTTGAAGGTGCGGCTAACCTCAAGCGTGGCGCCGATATCCTTCGCCAGATATTGCCCCGCGCTGAGTCTCACATTGGTGGATTTCCAGCCGGTATCCCAGTAGGCCGAGGCATGGCCGGTTGTGACGCGATAACCGGTTTGCGTGTCGGCGTTGCCAAAACCGAAAGCCTGGTCAAAACTACGCTGTTGCACCCGATTGATGTCGATGCCAAAGGCGAACGGCTTGTGGAACGGGCGGTACAGCCACTCGCCGCCCACGCCAGCGTACATGCGTTCCAAAAAACCGCCATAGGCGCTGAAGTATTGATTGGCGCTCAATTTGCCTATGTGGGTGATTTGTAGATTGGGCAGGGTGATGCCCTTGCTCGTGGTGTATTCGCGCAAAAAGGTGCGCACCCGAGGCAGGTTGCTGGGTGCGGTGTATTTAAAATTATCGTAGTTGTCCAATAGCGCCAAGCTGAGTGCGCCGGTGATCGAGGTGTCTTCTGAAATTACGAATCGAAAGGGTGTTGTAACGCCGGCGGAGAACAAAATGAATCCGTCTGGCCCGCCCAGGTTTTGCTGCCAACTCGGCACCAGCGAATAGCCAAAGCGGCCTCGTGTGGGATCCCATAAAGTGGCCGGCGGTAGCGCGCCACGCGGTTCGGCCGCAGCGATGGTTTGAAACCGATCCGAGATGGCCTGAAATTCAATGTTTTGTTTCACCCAAGGTTCGCGCAGGATCACCCGCTCGGCCAGGGGAATGCCTTGTTCGATAAAGATCAACTGAAATTCGTGGATATCTGCCGGGGCATCACGATGCATCACGGCTGTCATGCGTTCGATACGGTCGTTCCAATAGACGCCGCTGGCGCCATCGATAACCACCTGAAGAGCATGGCCCTCGCGGCCCAGTTGACGGATTGACCAACTGGACATGGCGGCAAGATCGGCCGCGGTGGCCGCCCAATTGGGTTCTTCTGTTGGGCGGGTGGCGACGACTCGCGGCGTTGGCGCATCCGATACCTTGGGTGCATCAAGTTTGTTGAGTGCGGCATGAAAGGTGAGGCCGAGCATCAACATATTGCCGCGCTCGACTGCGGCGGAAATGTCGAGGCCTGCGCCATAGCGATACACCACGCCGAAGTTGATTGGTGTCTTCTGCGTTTGGTTGTTAGCCTGCGGTTCGTTCTGATAATTGTTGCCGTCGTATTCGGCCTTGAATAGCCATTTGTCCCACGGAGTGTGGTACTGGACGCCGCCGAAGAGAGCGCTGGTGCCGCGGAAAAACGAGCCGCTATTGACACTGCCACCTGTTGCCGCATTGGTATTCGTTGCTGTGCGGGTGTTGAAGCTCGGCCCCAAGAGCGACAGCGGATTGCGAATATTGCCACTCGATCCTAAATTGCCCCAGCCGATGCCTAAGCTCCAGTCGAAATTGCCGAAGCGCTTATTCGCCACCAGATACTCACTTGAGAAAAGGCCGGTGCCGCCAATATCGGTAATGCCAACCGCAAGCTGCGGCCAAATCGCGGTTTCTTTGAACAGCCTCACTTTAAAGTCGACGCTTTTGTCCTTGTAAGTTTGATCGCCTGAGAGCGCTGCTGGCCCATACAGGCGGTTTTTGATATCGGTGTAGCGAAACCCCGCCTCCAACCAATCCAGCGGCTGCAATAGCGTATTTAAGCGTTCGTAGGGGTACACGCGGCTGTAATGAAAACGCGCCTCCCCTGCTTCGGCCATACGCGCCGTGGGGGTTTGGAGTAAACCTATTACGCCCCAATCGTTCGCGGTGACTTGCGCGTCGCGCGCTCGGGTGGTTGGTACTACCAAAGATGCGGGCGCGCCACCTCGCACGACTGAGGTTTCGCTCGCGCCACCTTGCACCACCGCGTCATAACTCTGCGTCGCCAAAAATTGCGTCAGCATCGTAGAAAACTGTGGCGACCAACCTTTTTCGCGTGACGGTGCCCAGATGAGCGCGCCGGGTGCGGCCGCGTCCTGCGCCTGCGCGTTCCATCGGGCAATGCCGAAATTGCGAACCGTTCCATCGGGCTGCACCACCCAGGCGCGATCAACCCGGTCGACGCTTTCGGGCTCGCACGTTTTCACGTAATCGCGCGCTTCGCTGCCCGGCCTGTGCATCAGCGTGCAGTACTTGCCCTCGTTGGTGAGAACGCTCACGGTATTGGGGCGCCGCGGTAACAGCAGCACATGATCGCGTTGCAGAATGGGATCGTCTTTCGGGCGTGCCTGCAGCCAACGCGCGTCGGTGCGCGGCAGCGGTACGCGGCCGGTGGCAGGCAGGGCTTTGAGCATCTGAGTAAGGTTTTCGCGCGCAGTCGCAGGTGCTGTCTCGGTGACCGCCAGCCAAACCAACAGATCGCGTTTCATCCCCGCCTGGGTATTGCGCTCAGCGGGTACCTGCCAGTGCAGGCCGGGCACATAGGCCGCTTGGTCGTCGGGTTGGCGCAACAGCCAATCGCTCAAGCGTTCGCCCGCGCGCGGCGCGGTGGTCGCCAAGGGAATGCTTTCGCGTGCCGTGCCTGAGGCCAAGGGAATTCCCTCGATTGGGGCGGCGGCGGCCAAGAGTAGGCGCTCGCGTGGTGTAGCAGTGGCCAAGGGCATACTCTCGCGCGGTGCAGTGGCGGCCAACAGCACGCTCTCGCCCAGTGTAGTAGCGGCCAAAACTATGCTGTCATTTGCCGTAGCAGAGGCAGAGGCAGAGGCCGAAGCAGAGGGCACACTCTCGCGCGGCGCCGATAGCGTCGTGGCCAGCTTCAGCGCCATTTGCGCATGCACGGCCGTATTCCCCAGCGCCGCGGCGCAAGCCAGTACCTTGGCAGCGGCGCGGCCTGACACCCTACCCAAGCGCACTACGGCGTCGCCGGCCATGTTTGCCAGGCAATACACAGAATTTGCGATAGGCACTGTTCGCCGTAGATCACGCGCACATCGCTATCTTTTACCTGCAGCGCGAAGCGCGCCGAGGGCAGGCCATCCTTTTGGTCGAGTATCGCTTCCTCATACCAGCGTAAGTTTTGCACCGGTATGCCCACTACGCGGGCGTTGGTGGGCACGCGAACCGGGTACACGGATACGCGCTCCTTGATGCTAAAACGGTAACCGGGCATTTCGTCGCGTTCACGCCGGTAGACGGTGGTCGAGCGCCCCACCACGTCTTTCCACACCGGCGGGGAAACGTTTCTCACCGCGCGCCAATCGGTTTCCAGCCCGGCGGTGCCCACAATGCGGCCGTTTTGCAGGCGGATCACTTCGCCCTCGGCGCTGTACCAGACATCGATTGGCCCATCGGGATGCGCATCCACATACCCCAGCACCATCAGCACCACACGGCCGCGCACCGAAACGCGCAGGTAGCGCAAATTGGGATTGAGATTAAGGTTATCGACGCTTCGGCCCAAACCGGGGATGGCTTCGAACAGCGTGCGCGTCACCGGCGTGTGCCCGCAGCCGCCGAGAATAAGCAGCGTCAATGCCAAACACAGAATGGGAAGGCGCGATAGAACTTGAAACATCGGTCGTTGTAGGGCCTGCGCAGTAAAAGAGAATGGTTTTGTGGCAACCAGCGTCAGCGACTGCAAGGTAGCCAGCTACTTTCTCGTGGCAATCGGTGCATGGTGCCACGTGAATCGCGTGGCCGTTAATTTTAAACGGGCTTATACCGGTTGCGTTACGCGCGCGCCTCGCCACACAAAAGAAAAGGCCCCAAGGATCGCCCCTTGGGGCCTTACATCGCGAACTAACTGACGGCGGTTAGCGCGAGGTCGTGCCCGTGGTACCCGTTGGCGCGTCGACCACAGCGGCAATCACCGTACCCGTTACACCCAACAACGAATTGGCCAGAACGTAATTGTTGTTCGCGGTAGTTGCCGCAGTTTTTGCTATAACCACGGCAGCTTGGGCTGTAATCAACTTGCCTGCGGCGGTTTCAATGGCCGCCAGAAAGACGGTTCTGTTCGCGAGAGATGTATTAGCTTGCACCGCGGTTCGAATGGCGGCTAGATAAGCTTCCAAGGCTCTAGCGGCCCGATCAGACGCTTCGGCCGCCTTTTTTGCTGCGTCCGCCGAGATGAAGTTAAGCCTTGAGACTTCCTGTGAGGTACAGGAGGCCAATGCCTGGCAAATAGTGCGACCGTTGGCGACCACACCCACCACTGCGACGTTCGAGGCGGCGGCGGCATCTGCGGCGGCGTTGGAGGCCGCTGAGGCGGCGGCGGCTGCATCAGCTTGGGCCGTAGTAACGTTAGTACTGCTTACGCCCACTGCGGCGCCGGCAGCAGCCAGGTCAGTGACGGCCGAAGCAATCTGGTTTGAGGCGATCGAGGCTTGGGCTGCTGCTTCTGTGGTGGAGGCCGCAGCGGCCGCCGTGGCGGTGGCGGTGGTTGCCGTGCTGGCGGAGGAGGATCCACCACTACCGCTGGATGCGGCGGCAGCAACGGCCACCGCTGCAATGGCTGCGGCGACCATACCCGCCGTAATGCCGCCCGCCGCGCCGGCTGTAGCCGCGCCGGCGCCGGCACCGCCCGCAGGTGCTTGCGCCGGAGCTTTGGCTGGCGCAGGCGCCTGTGCGTACACCGGGGTGGTTGCAAACATCGATGCCACCAGGATAGCGAGTACTTTTTTCGTTGTCATTTCAAACTCCCAATCAAATAAGTATAAAAACTGAATTCGTGTGTATGTATTACCGAAAATGTATTACCAAAATGCGTATTACTGAATTCGTTGGCCTTCGGCCTAAACATGAAACCCCGACGAAACCGATGAAACAATTCTGCTGAAACTTGTTCGAGGTTTCCGTACGGAAATTTTCTGAACGGAAACGATATGCCAGAAACCACTGGTATTGCAACTACTTTTGCGTCATCCGGTTAATTAATTTCGCTGCAATGCAACAATATCATACTAATGCGGTGATTTTGATGTGTCAATAACCCCTGCGTCAATAACCCATTTGGGTGAGGTAGAAACACTACAACTCAGAAATGGTAGACCCCTTTAACTCCGAATTCATAGGTACTATTTCTCGGTTCGAAGATAAAACCTGCCTTATCCGACTCTTTTATACGCCAAAACATCAGGGTGGGGCCCACCGACCAGTTGTCAAAGCGCACCATGGTGCCCAAACGCAGGCCATAACCGCTGCGTTGCTTGAGGCTGACATCCGGCGTGGCGGGGAGGGCGTCGGAGAGCTTCGCTTCCTGTTCGCCGCGAATTAATTTGCTGAATTCCACGGTGGAGACCAGTTGCGACTGATTGGCGAGGTTCATCTTGTGTATCACGCCAATGGGCAGGGAGGTGTAGTGGCTTTCCCTGCGGTAGCCACGGGCGCCAGTGGTGCTAACGCCGCGAATGTCGTTATATAGATACCGATAGCCCAGGCCCACGTAAGGCGAAAGGGTGTAGTCACTAAAGTAGAAGTCCTTGCCGACCAAACCGCGGACTTCGTAGTAGCGGTCGGGCGCGTTATTGATGTTGCCGCTGATGCTGCTGCTGTAGTCGGTTTTGCCGTTGGCATAACGCACATCACCGCGCAGGAACCAGCCCTCGCTGCGGTTGGGGAATTCGGAACCGATGGCATAGGTGCCTGAGTATTCGAAGCCGATTTTGGTGGCTTTCCAGGTGGCGAAACCCGGCTCGTCGTACTTATAGCCGGTTACCGTGACGCCGAGGTCGTTGGCTGTTTTGGTGACCAGATTGGCGTTTTGCGCGAGTGCGGGCAGGGCCGCGAGGCAATAGGCCAATGCCGCGACGGTGGCGGCCTTGGGCAGGCCTTTGGATCGATCAACGTTCATTGCGTTCCTTGATTGCGTTGCTTGGCTCGGGTAAATGCTTGGATAAACAAGCGTATTGTATTGATTTGCGTTTCGCATTACTAGGTGCTCTTCGCAATGGGATTTAATCAGACGCGTTGAATGTGAGATTATCCTTGCGCCGGAAGCCGCTCAAGACCTTGTTGGTTTAAAGGCCAATCTGCGTGCCGAGGTTCGCGAAGGTATTGAAACGCATCTTCGGCACGAGCCGCAGAAGGTCAGCCGTAGCCGTATCAAGCGGCTGCAAAAACTTTCTCAGCCGCAGTATCGCTTGCGAATCGGAGATGTACGTGTTTTCTACGACGTCTCGGCAGAGAGTGTCGAGGTGCTCGCAATTGTGCTCAAACCGGAGGCTGCAACATGGCTCACCCAACACGGAAAATCGGAATGAAAACAAAGGAAGTCCCCTTGGCCGAAGTCAAGGACGATCTTTCTCGCTATCTGCGCGAGGCTGAGAAGGGCGAGATTGTCATTACGCGCCACGGAAAACCGGCTGGCGTCCTGATTGGATTTCGATCCGAAGATGATTGGTTCGATTATCGGTTGGAAAACGATCCTCGTTTTCTCGATCGAATAGCCCGGGCGCGGGATAGCTTGCGTGCAGGACGTGGTATTAAGCTCGAAGAATTGAAGGCTTGAGAGCCTGAGCGCTCTAACTTGAAGCACTGAAGGACGACCGTAAGGGTCAGCACAGCATTCGCGTCAGTGATCAGTGGCGAATTTGCTTTGTCTGGACTGATGTTGGCCCCAAAGACGTTGAGATAGTGGACTACCACTAAAGAAAAGGAGATGAACATGCCACGTCCAGTCAACCGCATGCGTCCGGTGCATCCTGGTGAAATTCTTCGTGAAGACTATTTGGTGCCGC
>JBJXEY010000217.1:0-42231 GCA_046153355.1 Burkholderiales bacterium | reverse complement strand
GTTCGCGAATTGAAGTACGACTTCCCTACAATCCGCTGTTGCGTCAATACCGCCTTTCAACCGGCTCCTTACAAAGAAACTTTTCTTTGTTTGCCGATGCGATGCTCAATTTGTCGCGAATACGTTCCTGGCTGGTACTGGAACGCGACAAACTCCCGCCGGATACCGCGTATTTGGCTGCACTACGGATGCGCTTGGATTCAACCCAACTACCGCGACCGTTTCAACTATCGGCGCTCACTGATCGTGAATTGAACTTGTCCTCGACTTGGAAGCGTATGCCGTTCGCCACCGAGCCGGAGCGATAACCGCGATGAAATTCGTCCTGATAGGCAGCGTCGTATTGGGAGCAATTTTGCTGGGTTTGTTGGCGGCCGCGAGCGCCAACACAGCGCTTTTTAGCCAGTATTACCCGCTTTTGATTGGACTCAATTCGGCCTTCGCGATCGCGCTAACTGTGCTTCTGGTGTACCAGCTATCGGTTCTGGCCGGGCAACGAAGACGAAAAGTATTCGGTTCATTGCTTACTTTCCGCGTTCTGGTGATGTTCGCGATCGTCGCGGTATTGCCGGGCGCCTTGGTCTATACGGTGTCCGTGCAATTTTTAGGCAAAAGCATCGAATCGTGGTTCGACGTGCGCGTCGATAAGGCATTGGATGGCGGATTGAAACTGGGAAGCGCGCTACTCGACACCATGCTCTCGGATTTGAAAGTCAAGACCGCGCTGATGGGCGCCGATTTGGCGGAAATCCCCCCGATGCACCATGCGAGCGTGTTGCAGCGCATGCGCGAACAAGTGGGCGCGCAAGAAGTGGTGTTGGTGACAGCCGAAGGTAAGCTTGTTACCAGCGCCGTCGATAAGAAAATTGGTGGCAAACCGCAAGCACCGGCCGCGATCCTTCTCGCGCAGGCGCGCAAGAACCTGCAATATGCGGCCATTGAAGCCGGGGAAAATGGGTTATTGATGCGCGTCATATTGCCCGTGGGCGCAGGCGCGGAGCCAAACCCGAAGTTGTTCTTGCAATTAACCCAACCGGTACCCACCCATCTCATCGAAGCCGGCGAAAGCGTACGGACCGCGTTTAACGCCTATCGAGAACTCTCCTTATCCAGAGAAAGTCTTAAGGACATATATCTCCTTGCGCTCACCATGGTGCTCCTGCTCGCGCTGTTGGCGGCCATCGCGTTGTCGTTTCTCTTGTCGCGTCGCTTGTCGCGCCCGTTGGAAGTGCTCGCCGAGAGCACGCAAGCCGTGGCCAGTGGTGATTTTTCGCGTCGTGCTCTGGTAACTAGCCAAGATGAAATGGGATTGTTGACACATTCGTTCAATAGCATGACCCAGCAACTTGACGATGCACGCAAAGCTGCGGAGATCCATCGCTGCGAATTGGAATTGGCCAATGCCCATTTATCCAGCGTTCTTGCCAATCTTTCCGCGGGCGTACTGGTGTTTGATGGCGAATTCACTTTGAGGATCGCCAATCCGAGCGCGATCGGCATATTGCGAGTTGAAGCGGGCGCGTTGCTTGGTCAATGTTGCGAGAATTGGACGCAACTGATTCAATTTGGCGCCGCTATTCGGGAGGAGTTTTCGCGCCATGACCAAGCTAGCTGGCAACGGGAGTTCGACTTAGAAGAACATGCGGCGGTGCTGATGATGCGCGGATCGGTGCTGCCCGCGACGGGCGGTTATGTTGTCGTATTCGACGAGATAACCCAACTGATCGCGGCGCAACGCGCTACCGCCTGGGCGGAGGTGGCGAGGCGTGTAGCGCATGAAATCAAAAATCCGCTAACGCCAATACAGCTTTCGGCCGAACGTCTCGAAGCCAAGCTTTCTCCGGGGCTTTCCCCTGAAGATGCGCAAATTCTGGCGCGATCCACGCGAACCATTGTCACCCAGGTTGCGGCGCTCAAAAGCATGGTGGATGAATTTCGCGAATATGCGCGCTTGCCCAATCAAAAACTGGAGCCGGTTGATTTGAACCTCTTGGTAGGCGATGTCTTGGCGCTTTATGACGAAAACGATACTCGAGTCCAAACTCACTTGGCGGAAAATCTCCCAGCAGTCATGGGAGATCGTAATCAACTTAGACAGGTCATTCACAATTTGCTGCAAAACGCGCAAGACGCAATGAGCACGAGCGAAGTACCAAGTATCGAGGTCACTACCTGTGAAAACCTGGGAGAGGCGGTCCTATGTATATCGGACAATGGTTCGGGGATACCCGAGTCAATCCAAAAACGAGTGTTTGAACCCTACGTCACCACCAAGGCAAAGGGCACTGGCCTCGGTTTGGCGATTGTGAAAAAAATTGTCGAAGAACATCATGGACAAATCGCGATTCGAGGCAATGTGCCTCATGGCTCGGTGGTAACCATCAAATTGCCGTTTGGGCAAGCTGCATAAAGCAAACATCATGGCGCAAATTCTGGTGGTCGACGATGAAATGGGCATACGGGAACTGCTCTCGGAAATATTGTCCGACGAAGGCCATGACGTGCAGCTTGCCGAAAATGCCAGGCAAGCACGGGAAATGCGGGCCCGCCATAGACCTGACCTGGTGCTCTTGGATATATGGATGCCCGATACCGACGGTATTACGCTTCTCAAGGAGTGGGCCGCCAACGGCGAACTGACCATGCCGGTGGTAATGATGTCGGGCCACGGCACTATAGAAACCGCGGTGCAAGCAACGCGAATCGGCGCGCAGGATTTTCTGGAAAAACCGATTGCTCTGCAAAAGCTCTTGGCCACTGTTAAGAAAGCTTTGCGTGCCCAAGATGTTCGAGTTATTGCACCTTTGTCCCTGGCAAATTTCGGCAAATCGCCGTTGCTCGTGGATCTACGGAAAAGACTCTTGCAACTGTCTTCCATGGCCGCGCCAATATTGTTTCGCGGCGAACGTGGAACCTATCCGGAGCCATTCGCCAGAATGTTGCAGCACCCAGGCACGCAATGGCTGGTTGCCGCGGAGGTGTTAACTGATGCGTCGCGAGACTCGCTTACGCATTCGTCGGGTGCAATATTGTTTATAGAGGAATTAGCGCATTTAACACCGAATCAGCAGCGTCATCTGGCGTTTATGTTGGGACGTGCCGACCGGGGCAGAGTACGCACAATTTCTTTTACTAGCCGCGATGCCAGGGTTCTTGAGCAGGAACATGGCTTCGATTCGATATTGCTCTCTCGTTTGGGAGAACTGTCCATCGGTCTGCCGGCATTGCGGGATTACGCCGAGGATATTCCCGAAATCGCCGTGCTCATGTTGCGGCAGTTGGTGGAAACGCACTATTGCCCGCAGCGCCGCTTCGCCACCTCCGCGCTCAATCTACTGCGTCAGTTTCATTGGCCGGGAAATTTGGAGAGTCTACAGTCCACGGTACGAAACTTGGCCGTTTCCTGCCTGGAGGAAGAGATAGGTTCCGCGGATTCGGAACGCGTGCTGCGGGAAATACAATCCCAGGCCAATACGCCGGGAATTTCCATGAATCAACCGCTTCGCGAAGCCCGTGAAGCCTTCGAGAAAATTTATTTCGAACATCATTTGGCGCTGGAGAACTACAACATCGCCCGAGTCGCCGAAAAAAGCGGATTGGAACGAACCCATCTTTATCGAAAGCTCAAACAAATTGGCATTCAGGTTGGGCGTAAAGACGATGGGCACCAAGAATAAATCAAGCCAATATCCTTGGATCGATAATTCTATGCGCCTAAAATACCTACTAAGGCGTTTGCGCGTCGATTGCTTATTCGGTTTTGGAAGCCACTAAACAAAGACGCGCCCGCGCGTGGTGGCACATTAAAGGGCTGGCGAATTGAAAATTGTGATTCTAGGCGCGGGGCAGGTCGGCTCCTCGGTGGCCGAAGGGCTGGTATCCGAGCAAAACGACATTACCGTCGTCGACACCGATGGTCAACGATTGCATGAGTTGCAAGATCGCCTGGACCTTCGCACCGTAGTGGGCAATGCCGCGCATCCCACTGTGCTCTCCCAGGCGGGCATAGACGACGCCGACATGCTGATCGCGGTGACGCAAAGCGACGAGACCAATCTTGTTGCTTGCAAACTGGCGCATTCGCTGTTCAATGTGCCAACACGCATCGCACGTATACGCGCCACCGATTTTCTCGAGAACGAACGGATTTTCAATACCGATACCTTCGCGGTGGATCTGGTCATTTGCCCGGAGCAAATTCTCACCGACTACATCAGTAAATTGATAAGGTTTCCGGAGGCATTGCAGGTGCTCGAATTCGCCCACGGCAAGGTTAGCCTGGTGGCGGTTCGGGCATTCCAAGGTGGCCCACTAGTCGGGCATCCCTTGCGCGATCTGAAAAAACATATTCCCACCGTGGATGCGCGCGTCGCGGCGATCTTTCGTGGTGATCGGCCCCTGGTGCCCGAGGGAGATACAGTTGTGGAAGCCGGCGATGAAGTGTTTTGTATGTCGGCCACGCATGAAATACGTCAGGTCATGCGCGAGTTGCGGCGCATGGATAAGCCAGTTAAGCGGGTAATGATCGCCGGCGGCGGTAATATTGGTTTGCGCTTGGCCAGGGCCCTGGAAACCGAATACTTGGTCAAAATCGTCGAACATAATAAACGGCGCTGCGAAATCCTTTCCTCAGCGCTGAATAAAACCTTGGTGTTGCAAGGCGATGTCACCGATGAGTCGCTCTTGGAGAGCGAGAATATTGGCGAGATGGATGTATTCGTCGCGGTCACCAATGACGACGAAAACAACATCATGAGCTGCCTCTTGGCCAAGCGCTTTGGTGCGCGCCGCGTCATCTCGCTCATTAATCGGCGCTCCTATGTTGATCTATTACAGGCTGGTCAAATCGATATAGCCATTTCACCGGCGCAGACCACCATTGGCTCGCTCTTGGCGCACGTTCGACGTGGCGATGTCACGCAAGTGCACTCGTTGCGACGCGGGGCCGCCGAGGCGCTCGAAGCCGTGGTGCATGGCGATGCTAACTCCTGCAAATTAGTTGGCCGTCGTATTGAGGAACTCGAACTACCCAGAGGCACTACCATAGGCGCCTTGGTACGCGGCGAGCAAGTCATCATGGCGCACCACGACACGGTGATTGAAGCCGATGACCACGTAATTATTTTCGTCACCAACAAGAAAAACGTCTCCAACGTGGAAAAGCTGTTTCAAGTGGGCGTGGGCTTCTTATGACTTGCGTGAGGTAGTCGGCCCACATGGTTCGCGTTATTCCGGTCTTGAATGTGCTTGGCGTGGTGATGATGATCTTCGCCGCGACCATGATGGTTCCAGCGATCGTAGCACTGGTCGCCGATGATGCCGCGCAGCGCTCCTATGACGAAGCCGTGGTGATTACCCTTGCCGCAGGTTTGATCCTATGGGCTTTGACGCGTTATGGCCGCCGAGAACTGCAGCCACGTGACGGCTTTCTGCTGGTGGCCTTGGTTTGGACAGTACTGCCGGGATTCGCTACCTTGCCGTTATTATTTTTTCTTCCCGAACTATCCTTCACCGATGCGTATTTCGAAACTGTCTCGGGGCTCACCACTACCGGCGCCACGATTCTTTCGGGGTTGGATAACCTGCCGCCGTCGATCAATTTCTGGCGCATGTTTTTGGTTTGGATAGGCGGCATGGGTGTGGTGGTCCTGGCCGTGGCGATCTTGCCTTTATTGGGTGTTGGCGGCAGCCAGATATTCAAAGCTGAAACCCCCGGCCCCATGAAAGACGCGAAGCTCACCCCCAGAATTGCGGAGACCGCGAAAGGTCTTTGGGGCGTTTATGCGTTGATCACTGTAGCCTGCATCGTTTCGTTGAAGCTAGCGGGAATGAGCTGGTTCGATGCCACGGTACATTCGTTTTCCACCATGGGTTTGGGCGGATTTGCCGCCTACGACGCGAGTTTCGGATTCTGGAACTCGCCCACCATCGAGGCGGTGACGATATTTTTCATGTTGGTCGCTGGGATGAATTTCGGCACACATTTTCTCGCGTTTCGGCGTCGCGAGTGGTTGCCTTACAAGGCTGATCCAGAAGCTAGGCTATTCTTGCTGGTGGTAATCGGATCGTGTTTTGGAATCGCTTGGTTTTTGCTAGGCAACAGGGTCTATGAGGATTTTTGGACAGCGTTGCGTTTCGCCAGTTTCAATGTGGTTTCCATAGCGACCACCACCGGATTCGCCAATACCGATTACTACCAATGGCCCATATTCGCGCCAGTGTGGATGTTATTTTTGTGTTGCTTTGCCACCAGTTCGGGTTCTACCGGCGGAGGTATAAAAATGGTGCGCGCGGTAATTATGGTGAAGCAGGCATTACGCGAATTGCAACGCATCGTGCATCCGCGCGCCTATATACCGGTGAAGCTCGCCGGCTCGGTGGTGGAGAACAATATCGTTTTCGCGGTATTGGCGTTCATGCTGGTCTATGGCGGTACCGTGAGCATACTCACCTTGTTATTGACCGCCTCGGGACTTGATCTGATTACTTCCGCCTCGGCCATCATCGCTTGCGTGAACAACACCGGTCCCGGCTTGGCGCAAGTTGGCCCGGCGACGACTTATGCCATCTTGACCGATTTTCAAACCTGGCTTTGCACCATTGCCATGTTGTTGGGTCGGCTAGAGTTAATGACCCTGTTGGTGGTGTTTACGCCGGGTTTCTGGCGGCACTAAAAACGAATCTTGCTGGATCGAGAGTCGAAATTTTTTGGATGAACGTGGATGACATGAGCACAATCGAAAAACTAGCCACTCAAATTACCTCTACTACACAAAGGAGCGCATCGACGCGGCAAATTTTGCAGCTGCATATTGCCGACACAGTAGCGGCCTGGGTTGCCGGCGCGCAGACACATGAAGGGCGCGATCTCCTGGCAGCCGCGCGTCAAGGCGACGCCGGCCCTTTTGGCGGCGGCGTCATGGGCCGCGTCATGCAGAATTGCGCCGTAACGCGCTTGAGCGAAATTGACGATATTCATCTTGCCGCGGGCACCACACCGGGCTCGTTGATCGTTCCCGCGGCATTGACATTGGCCGGGGCGCTAAACAGCACCACAGATCTAGAACAAGCCATGCTTGCGGGCTACGACGCGCTGGTGCGTTTGGGCGAGGAAATAGGCGGCGCATCGGCGCTATATCGCGGCATTTGGCCCACCTATTTCAATGCGCCTTATGGCGTGGCGGCGGTCGCCTCCAAACTCTTGGGGCTGGATGCGACGCAAACGGCGCATGCTTTGAGTCTTGCGCTGGTCACTGCATCACCTAACGTGGGACAACAAAGCGGAAAAATGGCGCGTTGGCTGTTGTTGGGCGCCGCGGCAAAAAACGGCGCCATGGCAGCGCTCGCGGCGAAGCAAGGTTTTACCGGTGATTTGACGCTACTAGACAAACCGTTTCACGCTGTTTATGGCCTCAAAATCGATGCAGAACGATTGCTCGCGAGCATGCAAAAGCCACCTGCAATCCTTGAAGTAGGATTCAAACCATGGTGTGCAGCGCGCCAGACCATGGCCGCCGCACAAGGATTTAAGGAAATATTGTCCTCTGGCGTCAACGTCAAAAACATCGAATCGATCAAGGTTCAAGTACCGCCGGCATATTTGGGCATGGTCAATCATGGCGTGGTGCCAGGTGATCGCAGCTCGCATATGACGAGCCTCCCCTATCAATTGGTGTTAGCAGCCCTGGCGCCGGAGAAAATGGCCCTGCTCGACTACGCGCCTTCGCCCACCCCGGCCGAACATCTGGCATTGCTCGCGCGTATTCACGTCGAGGCGGACGAGTCTTTAATGGCGCATTTCCCCCGATCTTGGCCAGCACGGATTGAAGTCAACACGAAATCTGGCGCCGAGAAGAGGCTCATCACCGATATTCCCGGCGATCCTGGGCGACCCTTCGATGAAAATCAGCTTGGCGAAAAATTCAAGGCAGTGCTGGCGGCAAACGTGGGTGGGTCGGATATCGAATCGCTTCTGCGACTTGCCTTGGATGTGCTGGATCAGCCAGAGAACACCACGAAGCTCTTGAATCAAATAGAAAAGTGCTGCGCACACTAAATTTATACCGCACTGCGTCAAGGATTGACGCCTAGATGTTAAAACGACTAGAATCAGCGCCCTTGTGCAGGCACTGTGATAGCCCTGATTCTTCGTGATTGCTCTGAACCTTGTTTGGGCCGCTCTGATACTTAATTGGCGACACGGTTTTTAATCGCTATGTTTGGACTAAAAAGCAAGGCGCTGATTACAGTTTTTCGGTGGCAAGCAGTTGCAACGGTGTTGTTGGCATTGCTTGGCTGGCTAATTGCAGGGTTGCATGGGGCGATCTCCGCGCTGTTGGGTGGAGCAACCAGCATGGTGGCGGGAGTGGCGGCGGGTTTATTGCTGCAAAGACGTAAGACAAAAATCGCGGGTGACATGGTTGTCATGGCGATCACGGCGGAGGCAGCGAGGATTGGTTTGATGCTGGCCTCGCTGGGGTTGATCTTCGCGACCTACAAAATGGTGGTGCCCGGCAGTTTGATTGCCGCGTTCATCGTGACAGTACTGATTTTTTCGATGGCGTTTTTCGTTCGCGACAACTAATTATTTGACTCATGGCATCCGGCACCGAACTTACCCCAACCGAGTACATCAATCACCACCTGGCCTTTTTTGGCAAGCAAGTTGGTGATGGCGGTTTCTGGACGCTGCACATGGATTCGATATCCGTGGCGATCCTATTGGGTTTTGTTGGTTTGGGGTTCATTTGGTGGGTGGCGCAAGGCGCGACCGCTGGGGTGCCTACCAAGCGTCAAGCATTTGTCGAACTGATCTTCGATTTCATCGATAATCAGGCCAAGGGAATCTTCAAACACGAACGCCACAGTTTTGTCGCACCAGTGGCTTTAACGGTGTTCATCTGGGTGTTATTGATGAATTCCATGGATTTTCTACCCGTGGATTGGGTCGCCAAAGGCACCCACGCGATTAGCGAACATGGCTTTCGTATCGTTCCCACCGCGGACGTGAACACGACGTTTGCCTTGGCGCTCACCGTCTGGGTGCTAATGATCTATTTCTCCATCAAGGTCAAAACCCTAGGTGGATGGATTCACGAATTGTTTTGCTCACCATTCGGTTCTAATCCGCTCGTGTGGATATTCAATCTCTTATTCAATGCGATCGAATACCTTTCCAAACCTCTATCGCACTCGTTGCGTCTATTTGGCAATATGTATGCGGGCGAAATTATTTTTCTCTTGCTGTGGATGTGGGCGGCCAACAGTTCATGGGGCACCGATAATTATCTCGGTTTGGTGGTCTCCTCAATATTGGCGTTTGGGTGGGCCATTTTTCACATACTGATCGTTGCCCTGCAAGCCTACGTTTTCATGATGTTGACGGTGGTCTACATCTCGATGGCTCACGAACACCACTAGCCTTGTTTCACGTTTCAATCGAAAAGTTTTGACTCAACCAGTTCAAGAAAGGAAGAAAGAAAATGGAAAATCTTCAACTCATCGCGATGGTGCAAGCCTATTCGGCCGTTGGTATCGGCCTGATGATCGGCCTGGGCGCCTTGGGTGCCTGCGTTGGCGTGGGTATTATGTGCTCGCGCTTCCTCGAGGCCGCCGCGCGCCAACCCGAGCTTACCGATTCGTTGCAAGGTAAGGTGTTCTTACTCCTGGGCTTGATCGACGCGTCGTTCATCATCGGCGTGGGTCTGGCACTTTGGTTCGCCACCGCCAATCCGCTACTGGGCAAGCTTGGCTAATCGCGGCGATTTGCCGCATTTCCCTCTCGGGGAACACGTATGAACATTAACGTAACGCTATTCGCGCAGGCGGTGGTCTTCATCGCGTTCATCTGGTTTTCGGTCAAGTTTATTTGGCCGCACCTGTTGAATGCCATCGAGACTCGCCAAAAAACCATTGCCGACGGCCTGGCCGCCGCGGAAAAAGGCAAGCAATCGCTGGAAGTCTCTGCCAAGCAAGCCGATGAGGAAATTGCCAAGGCACGCGGTCGCGCTGGTGACATCATTGCGCAAGCCGAGAAACGCGCTTCGCAATTGATCGAGGAAGCAAAATTGGCCGCGCGCGACGAAGGCAGCCGCGAAAAAGCGGCGGCCAAGGCTGAGATCGAGCAAGAAGTGTCGCGCGCACGTGAAGCATTGCGGGAACAAGTAGCGGGTTTGGTGGTGGCCGGCGCGGAAAAGATACTTCGTCGCGAAGTCAACGCCCAGGCGCACGCCGAGCTGCTCACGCAGATGAAGAAAGAAATCTAAGCCCATGGCTGAAGTCGCCACCATCGCGCGCCCCTATGCCGAGGCGGTGTTCGCGCTTGCCGATAAGGCAGGCGCCTTGGCCGCATGGTCGGATGCTTTGGCCAATCTAGCCTTGGTGGCGCAAGCCCCGGAGCTTGCGCAGCTTTATGGCAACCCCAAGGTTAGCGGGGCGCAGTTGGCGGAGTTATTCACTGCAGCTGGCAATATGCCCGCCGAAGCCAAAGGCTTAATTGCCACCCTGACGGAAAACAAACGTCTACAAGCCCTGCCCGCCATCGCCACACAATTCGAAGCCTTGAAAGCCGAACGTGAAGGCGCAGTGGATGCGCAAATAACTAGTGCCTACGCGCTGGATGGCGCCGAATTGGCTGCCTTGGTTCTCGATCTTGAGCGTCGTTTCAAACGCAAAGTCCGACCGCACGTCACGGTGGACCAGGGGCTGATCGGTGGCGCCTTGATACGTGTCGGCGACCAAGTGATCGATGGCTCGGTGCGCGGTAAGTTGGAAGCCATGCGCAACGGTTTGACGGGTAGTTAATCTACCCTATACAGAACAAACGTACTCTAACAGAACACACTAAACACTCACCATATCGGAACTGCCATGCAACAGTTGAAACCCTCCGAAATTAGCGAACTGCTGCGCTCGAAGATCGCCAATCTCGCGCTCTCGGCCGATGTTCGCACCCAGGGCACGGTCGTCACGGTCACGGACGGCATTTGTCGCGTCCACGGCCTGTCGAACGTCATGCAAGGCGAGATGCTGGAATTCCCGAATAACACCTTTGGCCTCGCGTTGAATCTAGAACGCGATTCGGTTGGCGCGGTGATTTTGGGCGAATACGAACACATCTCCGAAGGCGATCCCGTGAAGTGCACTGGGCAGATTTTGTCGGTGCCCATCGGTCCTGAGTTAATTGGCCGCGTGGTCAATTCCCTGGGCCAGCCTATCGATGGCAAAGGCCCAGTCAACGCCAAGGAAACCGATGTGATCGAAAAGGTTGCGCCCGGCGTGATCTGGAGAAAATCGGTTTCGCAGCCGGTGCAAACTGGTTTGAAATCCATCGACGCCATGGTCCCGGTGGGCCGCGGGCAGCGCGAGCTGATCATTGGTGATCGCCAGACCGGCAAGACGGCAGTGGCGGTGGACACCATCATCAATCAAAAGGGCAAAGATCTCTTTTGTATCTATGTGGCGATCGGACAAAAAGCGTCCACCATCGCTAACGTGGTGAGGAAACTCGAAGAACATGGCGCCATGGCCTACACCATCGTGGTGGCAGCCTCGGCCTCCGAATCGGCAGCGATGCAGTTCATCGCCCCCTACTCCGGCTGTACCATGGGCGAGTACTTTCGTGATCGCGGTCAAGACGCGTTGATCATTTATGACGATTTGACCAAGCAAGCTTGGGCGTATCGCCAGGTTTCATTGCTGCTGCGTCGTCCACCGGGGCGCGAAGCGTACCCTGGCGATGTGTTTTATCTTCACTCGCGTTTGCTCGAGCGTGCCGCGCGCGTGTCGGAAGCCTGGGTGGAGAAATTCACCAAGGGCGCGGTCAAAGGCAAGACCGGATCGCTCACTGCTCTGCCGGTGATTGAGACGCAAGCCGGTGACGTCTCTGCCTTCGTGCCTACCAACGTGATTTCCATTACCGACGGCCAGATTTTCTTGGAAACCGATTTGTTCAAGGCCGGTATCCGCCCCGCCATTAATGCCGGTATCTCGGTATCGCGAGTCGGTGGCGCGGCACAGACCAAAATTATGAAACGCCGCGATGTCGGCGCCGGTGTGCGTTTGGCGCTGGCGCAATATCGCGAGCTAGCGGCCTTCGCCCAATTTGCTTCGGATCTGGATGAAGCCACCCGCAAGCAGTTGGAACGCGGTCGAATGGTCACGGAGCTGATGAAGCAATCGCAGTACCAACCGATGCAGGTAATCGAGATGGTGCTCACCTTGTTCGCAGTGAATAACGGTTACTTCGACGACATCGACGTGAAGAAGGCATTGGCCGCCGAGCGTTCGCTGAAGGACTACGTCAAATCCAAATACGCCGATTTGATGAATCGCCTGGAAGACAAGAAAGATATGGACGCTGAAGACGAAAAAGCGTTCAAGGCAGCGATCGACGATTGGAAGAAGAACGGGTCGTATTGATCTCGGATGAGATCAAATACAAACGCTCAATTTCGTACTGAAACCGCACTCGGCATAGGCGAGGCAACAGATGCCCGGTAGTAAAGAGATACGCACCAAGATCAAGAGCGTGCAAAACACGCGCAAGATCACCAAGGCCATGGAAATGGTGTCCGCCTCCAAGATGCGCAAGGCGCAGGAGCGCATGCGCGCCGCGCGCCCCTATGGTGAGAAGATTCGTAATCTCGCGGCGCATATCTCGCATGCCAATCCGGAATATCGCCACCCGTATTTGGTCGAGCGCGACACCGTCAAAGGGGTGGGCATCATCATCATCACCACCGACAAGGGTCTGTGCGGTGGTTTGAATACCAATATCCAGCGTCTGGCGATGAACCAGATGAAAACCTGGGAGTCCGAGGGCGAGAAAATGGAAGTCTGTTGCATTGGCAACAAGGGCTTCGGTTTCATGCAACGCCTGGGTGCCAATGTGGTGTCCCATGTGACGCAACTGGGTGATCGTCCGCAGATGGATAAGTTGATCGGCGCCATCAAGGTAATGCTCGATGGCTATATTCAGGATCGTTTTGATCGCGTGTTGATTTTTTACACCAAGTTCATCAACACCATGAAGCAGGAGCCGGTAATGGAGCAGTTGTTGCCCTTATCCGGAGAAAAACTCGGCGCGCCCGAAGGTACTTGGGATTACATCTACGAGCCCGAAGCCAAGGTGGTGTTGGATCAAGCCTTGACGCGATACATCGAGGCCATCATTTATCAGGCCCTCTCGGAAAACATGGCCTCAGAACAATCGGCACGCATGGTAGCGATGAAGGCCGCTAGCGATAACGCCGGGAATGTGATCGACGAATTGACGCTGGTGTACAACAAAGCGCGGCAGGCGGCGATCACCAAGGAATTGTCGGAAATTGTGGGAGGCGCCGCGGCCGTGTAACGGCCACGCGGGGGCCTGCGGCAATACCAGTTGCGGTCCCCAGACCAACGAATTTGATTTGAATTAACGAATACCAAACGCTTAGGAAAACGCTATGGCACACGCACAAGGCAACATCGTCCAGTGCATCGGCGCGGTGATCGACATTGAGTTCCCGCGCGACGCGATGCCCAGGGTCTATGACGCGCTCACGTTGAACGAGGACCCCACCAACACCCTGGCCGAGAAGGGTTTGACCTTCGAAGTCGAGCAGCAATTGGGCGATGGCGTGGTTCGCACCATCGCCCTCGGTTCCTCCGACGGTTTGCGTCGCGGCATGAAAGTCTCCAACACCGACAAACCGATTTCGGTGCCGGTGGGCAATGCCACACTCGGGCGCATCATGGATGTGCTCGGACGCCCGATTGACGAAGCGGGGCCCATCCCCACTGACGTGCGCCGCTCGATTCACCAGGCGGCGCCTAAGTTCGATGAACTATCCCCTTCGGTTGAGTTGTTGGAGACGGGTATTAAAGTTATCGATTTGATCTGCCCGTTCGCCAAAGGCGGCAAGATTGGATTGTTCGGTGGCGCCGGCGTGGGCAAAACCGTGAATATGCTGGAACTCATCAACAACATCGCCACCAAACACTCGGGTCTTTCGGTGTTCGCCGGTGTGGGTGAGCGCACACGCGAGGGCAATGACTTTTATCACGAGATGTCGGAAGCCGGGGTTATCAAACTGGATAACATTTCCGAATCCAAAGTGGCGATGGTGTTCGGCCAGATGAACGAGCCGCCGGGTAACCGCCTACGCGTAGCACTCTCTGGTTTAACGATGGCAGAAGCCTTCCGCGACGAAGGCCGCGATATTTTGTTCTTCGTCGATAATATCTACCGTTTCACCCTAGCGGGCACCGAAGTCTCCGCGCTCTTGGGCCGTATGCCTTCCGCCGTGGGTTATCAACCGACCTTGGCCGAGGAAATGGGCCGCTTGCAAGAGCGCATCACTTCCACCAAGACCGGTTCGATTACCTCGATTCAAGCGGTATATGTGCCCGCGGACGATTTGACCGACCCTTCACCCGCCACGACTTTTGGACACTTGGATGCCACCGTGGTGTTGTCGCGCGACATTGCCTCCCTGGGTATCTACCCCGCAGTCGATCCCTTGGATTCCACCTCGCGCCAGGTCGACCCGAACGTGATTGGCGAAGAACACTACAACACCGCACGTGCGGTGCAAGCCACCTTGCAGCGTTATAAAGAACTTCGCGACATCATCGCAATTCTGGGCATGGATGAGCTTTCACCCGAAGATAAGTTAGCCGTGGCGCGTGCGCGGAAAATCCAACGTTTCCTATCGCAGCCTTTCACCGTGGCGCAGAACTTCACCGGCACGCCCGGCAAGTACGTCACTTTGAAAGATACCATCAAAGGCTTCAAAGCCATTGTCAACGGCGAATACGATCATCTTCCCGAGCAGGCCTTCTACATGGTGGGCACCATCGAAGAAGCGGTCGAAAACGCGAAGAAGTTCCAGTAGAGAACACTGGACCAGAGCACCAAGACGACAAAGGTAATCCCAGCACATGGCCAACACCATTCACGTCGACGTCGTTAGCGCCGAAGCCAGCATCTATTCGGGTGAAGCCGAGTTCGTGGTGTTGCCGGGCGAAGCGGGTGAGCTGGGAATCTATCCTCGTCACACGCCGCTCATCACCCGCATCAAACCGGGTGCCGTGCGCATCAAACCGGCGGGCGGTGGTGAAGAGGAACTGATCTTTGTCGCGGGTGGCATTTTGGAAGTGCAACCCAGTGTCATCACGGTTTTGGCCGATACCGCCATTCGCGGTCACGATCTGGATGAAGCCAAGGCGACCGAAGCGCTAAAACGCGCCGAAGAAGCGCGTGCCAATGCCAAGGACAAGTTGGAAATTGCGACCATGACGGCGGAGTACGCCATGATGGCCGCGCAACTGGCGGCGATCCAAAAATTGCGCAAGAAAAAATAAAGACCCGCGCCGTGGCGCGGCGAGAGTTTCAGTTTCCACCAAGGGGCGTAAAGGCCCCTTTATTATTTGTCATCACAAAGTTTTAATCCCATATTGTTCGGCAAGAACCAGAAAGGAAATGATCATGAAAAAAAGCGGATTCGACAAATGTATGTTGCCTAAAGATCGCCTCTTTGCCTCGCTCGCCGCCGCAGCAATGTTAGCCCTCGCTTCTACGCAAGCCCTTGCACAGTCATATCCGACGCGCCCAGTACGTATCATCACCCCCTACTCCACCGGCATCGCGCCCGACATCACTGCGCGTATCGTCGCCGAAAAATTATCCCGCCAGTGGAACCAACAGGTGAATGTCGAGCCGCGCCCCGGCGCCAATGGCATGATCGCCATCAACGCGGGCCGCAAGTCGCCGGCCGATGGCCATGAGATTCTGGTGTTGGGCAATGCGCACCTCACGGTCAACCCGGTTCTTTTCAAAGATTGGTCGATCGATGCACTGGCCGAATTCACGCCGGTAAATCTTGTTTATCGCGCGGGCTACATCATTGCAGTCGGAACTAATGCGCCATACAAATCCATGCGCGACTTAATTGCCGCCGCCAAACAAGGTGCCGATAAAATCAGCTATAGCTCAGCCTACGTGGGCAGCCCACAACACTTCGGCGGAGGGCAACTAGGCTACATGGTGGGCGCGCAAATGTTGGCGGTGCACTTCAAGGAAACCGGGCAAATGATGAGCGCGGTGGCGAACGGCGACACTAACTTTGTCATCGCCACCATTGGCTCCACCGGTGCCCTGGTCAAGGCGGGCAAGATGCGCATCCTCGCGACCGTCTCACCAAGACGCCTGGATACACATCCGGAAGTACCCACTGTCGCGGAATCTGGCGGCCCTACGGGGTTTCACGTCGACACCTGGATGTCGATGGCAGTGCCGCGCGCCACCCCCGCCGCCATCGTCAGTCAACTGGGCGCCGATCTTGGCCGGGTGTTGGCCGACCCGGAAGTGATTGCCAAATTTCGCTCCTTTGGTGTGGAACCCGAAACCGCGTCGCCAGCGCGGATTGCCGAAATGACCCGCGTCGAACTCAAGCTCAATGCGGATCTGGTGCAAAAAATCGGAATCAAACCAGAGTAGCGATCACTCAACCCAGAAGCACGGACTGGGCGCCGAAATAAAACCACTCCTCGCCCGTGCCTGCATCCTCTTTGGGCAAAACAATAAAACCCGCCTCGGGCGCGGCAAGCTCTTCGCCGCTGGCAAGCTTCGCCATCACCTCGCCCTTCTCAACAAAAGCGAAATGTTTCCACGATTTGGCCAATACGGCGCCTTCCTGCCTGCGGAAAACACTCTTCATTCGCACACATCTGGGTTTTATCCTAGGCGTGTTCCGCTCTAAACCCAGCGCGGCGGAACAATACAAATCCAGCATGTCCCAATGCGCCATGGCACGCAAAATGGCGTTGTAACCAATCTGCGCCGCATCGGTATTGTGATGGTGCCCACATTCAAGGGTCACCGCCAACGCCCCCTTGGTCCGAGCATATTCGGTGGTGCCCTGCGACTCCTTGCCGCTATTGGCGTCGCCAAACGCTTCCGACCACCCGCAAACAAAATCCGCCACGCCCAGCGACTTGGCGTAGGCAATCTCCAACGCATTTTGACCACTGAGAAAAATAAACGGCCCACCTTGAGATCGGTAAGAGTGCAAATCAAGTAGCACATCGGACTTATCCAACAGCCCGCAAAGAATCGGATCGAGGTGATCCTCGTAAAAAGATCTGATTTCCTTGGGATACAACTGTCGATTCAAATTGCGCTCAACGAAGCGAACGCCCTGCAAATAGGCTTTTGGGTTTGCGATGGGAACCAACTGCAACGTTCCACGTTTTAACACCACGTTGCCATTGTCGATATCCGCCACGAGGTGAGTGATCGCCTCCGTCCCGCAACGCTCGTTACCGTGCACCGCGCCCAAAACCGTTAACGCCGTGCCTGGCTCCAGCGCGTGGTAGGACAATATCTTCACCGCCATAAGGCCTCAATGTTCTTCAAATTATTCATCGCCCGTACCTACTGAGGCACGATCCCCAACACCTTAGCAATTCGCCCAAACACTTCAACCTGCGTATTCACATACGCCGCGAATTGTTCCGGCGTACCACCGATCACAACTGCGGCATCCAATTTAGCCAGCGTCTCTTCGGCGCTAACAGCTTTGGCAATTTCGTTGTGTAGACGCGCGATGATGGCGGCGGGAGTACCGGCGGGGGCGAAAAATCCGTTCCAGATGGTGGAGCCGCGAAACTCGGGGAGAGTCTCGCGCAGCGTAGGGATGTCGGGCATTTTGGGGTAACGGCGGTCTTCGATAATGGCCAGGATGCGCGCTTTGCCGGCGCGCGCTTGTGGGGCGGCGACGGTGATCGACATCACTGCGCCGCCAATTTCCCCAGCGACCACGGCGGTCATAGAGGGCGCCAGGCCTTTGTAGGGGACATGCGTGAGGTCGATGCCGGCTGTGGATTTGAAGGCCTCGCCGGAGATGTGGTACGCGCCACCCGCGCCGGAAGAACCATAGGTGAATTTGCCGGGATTTTTCTTCGCGTAGTCGATGAGATCGGCGATGCTGTAAATCGGCAATGCCGAGTTGACGACAATGCCGGTGACCGCTTCGACACCACCGGTAATAGCGACAAAATCTTTGGCGGCGTTGTAGGGGAGGTTTTTGCGTAGAAATAGGTTCGCCACTTGCACCGTGGCATTGCCGATCAACAAGGTGTAGCCATCGGCCGCAGCACGTGCGACATGTTCGGTGCCAATGATGCCGTCGCCGCCAACGCGGTTGTCGACGATGACGTTTTGTCCGAGCGCAACGGAAACTTTCTGCGCCACCAAACGGCCAAGGATGTCCGATCCACCGCCTGCGGGGCTGGGCACAACCATGCGCACCGGTTTATTTGGGTAGGTTTGCGCACGCGTCACGCTGGACGCACAAAACAGAAGACTTGCCAGGAGGCTGTTGATGAACAAAATACGTTTTGCCACAAATTTCTCCGAAATTCAGTCAAATAGATCCAAAGATCTAGGCCGCGTTTGATTATCGTTCTTGTCGCCCAAATCGTCTGGTTGACTGGCTTCCCGTATGAGCAACAGGGCCGAAGCCGACCAAGTTCATTATGATGATGGCCAATCAATTTTCCGCTCTAGGCTTTCTAAGGAGGTCAGGATGAAGTGCTGTCATTTCGCATCGTTGTTATTGGTTTGTCCCCTTGTTGCGCATGCGCAAAGTTATCCCGCCAAACCAATCCATCTTGTGACCATTTTCGTCGCCGGCAGTTCGGGTGATTTCAGTATTCGTGTCCTGGCGCCAAGCTTGAGTACGTCGGTTGGTCAACCGGTGGTGGTGGAAAACGTTGCTGGCGCTGGCGGCGCGCTCGCCACCGAGCGCGTGGCCCGCGCGGCGCCCGATGGTCATACCTTGCTTGCGACGATTGCTGGCACACACATCATCCGGCCGTTTCTCACCAAGAACATTTCCTACGATCCGGTAAAAGATTTCACCCCAGTCACGCAAACCACCGAATCGATTACTTATTTGCTCGCACACCAGTCGGTGCCGGTCAATTCGATGCGTGAATTAATCGACTACGCCAAGGCCAATCCACGCAAGATTGCCTATGGTTCTTCGGGCATTGGTTCGCCCACACATTTGCTAGGCGAGGTAGTCAAACAAATGACCGGGGCGGATATGGTGCATGTGCCCTATAAGGCGGTGGCCACGGCGCTTCAGGATACGATCTCCGGCCAGCTCCAGGTGTCTTTCGCGATTGCAGGCGGTGTACGCGCGGCGATTCGCTCGGGCAAGATCAAAGTGTTGGCAACCACAGGGTCGCTCAAGGACCCCGCCATGCCAGAAGTCCCCACCATGCCCGAAGTCATACCGGGATATGAACCGGTGCCGAACTGGACCGGGCTGTTCGCGCCAGGCGGATTGAGCGCGCCGCTACTTAAGCGCGTGCACGAAGATATTGTTAAAGCGTTGAATGTGCCCGAAACAAAAAAGAAACTGGCCGAAGGCGAGTTCTATGTGGCCACGCGCACGCCGGAGGAGTTTCTCGCCAAGATTCGCGCCGAGACCGCGTTGGTGGCGCGCGTGGTGAAAAGCGCTGGGATTCAACCCGAATAGTTGCGGGCGCTCTTACTACATGCGCTACAGGGGATTCCCCCGATGAATTGCCTGTGTGTTCACGGTAACTGTCGCTTCGGCGGCTGTAAATCAAACGAAAAAAATCAAGCGGGATAAAGACCGTGCTTGGTAAGAAACTCGATCACATGTTGGTCGTATTCCCAGGGTTTCTCAAAGTTGTTCGCATGCCCCGCGCCCACCATGTTGCGTACTTCGCACCCCTTTATCCGTTTTTGCAATTCCGGAACGCCGGCGTGGCTGCGGTCTTCGGTGCCGGTGATGATGAGGGTAGGCGCTTTGATGCGTGCCATGTAGTCATCCGACATATCAAACGACGCGAGCGCCTCGTTCATGGCGATGATGCTCGCCAGCGTCGATAGATTATTCAATTCATCCACCATGCTCGCATAGTGCTGCACAAGAGGATCTTTTTTCATCCGATCACAAAAATGATCCAGCACCTGAAAATTACGCAGCGCGATACCTTCCTCGGTGTAGCGTTTCTTCCAGCGGTCCTGGATCTCGCGCATGTTGGTGCTGTAGCCAACACCTGAAAGAATCAAGGCGGAAACGCGCTCGGGGCGCTGCACCGCCATGATGCGCACCGTCAAACTGCCCATGGAGTTGCCATGCAGAATCACCGGGTCGGTGGTGACGCGATCAATAGCTTCCCAATGCGCACTGGCTTGATCGTCCATGGTGACGCCTTCCGCCGCAGCAGGTGAGCGTCCGTAGCCAGCGGCGTCGATGGCAATGCAGCGAAACCACGCTGAGAAATGCGCCATCTGAAACATCCAGAAACGCAGATCGTCAGGGGTGGAGTGCATGAAGGCCATGGGGCGGCCGGTGGCGCCTTGGCGCTCGAAATATAAAGGGCCGGGAATGTGTCGGGCCATGAGGTCCTCGTTAGGTTGGGCGATTCAGATACAGGTGAGAAGGTAAGCGAGCGTGCCCGCCCGGTCAAGGCTAGGCGCGAAAACGAGCCAGATCGACCGCACTCTCGAACGCAGCACCCGCATAACGTAAGAAGCTCTCTGCCTCTGCATCGCTCCAGCCGCCATAACGCGCGTTACCCCTAAATTTTTGCCGGATGTCTTCGCGTGTCAGAGGTTCCTCGCGGCCACCGCGAATATGCGGCTGGCGTTCCTCGAACACGCGCCCGTCCTTCAACGTCATGCGGATGTGCCCGGTGTAGCGCTTGGGATAGGGGTTGTTGGGGTCGACGATATAGCGCACCTTGCCAGTCAGATCGAGAATGCGTGGATCGCGCACCGTGCGCTCGGTGAACGCCTCGAACCCCGCGCCGCCGGTGACGAAAGCCACGGCGATATTGAAAGGCGTGCTGAATTTTGCAGCGTAGTCATTGGCCGGACGATGTTTGGAGGCAAGTGGTTCCCATAGGCGCTTCACATAACCTTCAGCGGTTTCGCATACCACCTCGGCCACCTCTTCGGCTTTGAATCCGTTCTGAGCCAACCGCAACGCGCAATCGATATAGGGTTGATTCATGGTGCCGGTGGCATAGGGTTTGAAGGTCAAGCCTTTCATTAACCAATCCGCGCCAAAGCCATCGAGCAAGGCGTTGAAATCGCCATTCGGGGTATGGGCGAAGGCGTTGAAAAATCCATGCGTACCTTCGAACACGGTGCGCGGCCCGAGAAAACCCGATTGCCCGACACGCGCCGCATGTACGCCCACATGCGCAGCCCAACCGGCATGTAAACGTTTGGTCCACGCACCTTCGGCGAGGTATTCGATAATGCCGCCTGCCATGCTGCCGGCGTTGCCCAAGGCATCCACCGTCTGTTTTTGATTCAAGCCCAGGCAGGCGGCAACGCCCAGGGTTGCGCCCATCGCGCCCAGCACTGCCGTGGGGTGAAAACCAGCGTCATGAGTTTTCTTGGGCGCCACCAGCGAAAGGCGGCACATCGTCTCAACGCCAACCGCAATGCCCAGCAACGCCTGAGCGCCGTCGCGGTCGAAACGCTCGCACGCCGCCAGCACTGCCGGCACTACCACCGCGCCGCTATGTACCGGCCCGCCCTCGAAGGTATCGTCAAAATCCTCGCCATGCGTGGCGGTGCCGTTGAGCATCGCGGCGTCTGCGGCGCTGAACGAACCCGCGTGCCCAATGGCAGTGCAGGCGCCGCCACGGTCAACACTCTCCACCAGCATTTTCATGTATTCACTATGGCGCGCCGCGACGCACAGCCCACCTACGTCGATCAACAAATCTTCACAGGCAGCGTGCAGGTCGGTTGGCAGATCCTGCGGATCCAGCGCGGCGACGCGTTCGGCTAGTTGTTCGGCAATGCTTGGTGTGCCCATGGTTTCGATTTCACTCGATAATATGACTTAATTTACAACTTTTGTACCCGTCTCTTTAAGTATGTCGCGCATTCTCACCGCAAGTCCATCCAAGAATTTGGATTGCTCCGCGCCATTCTGGTAGGCATTCTCGAATTGGTTGTCTTCGACGTACTTTTGCCAGGAGGCACTGCGCGTGAGGCGCACGAAGAAATCTTCCCAAAAAGCGACGTTGTCGCGCGGGATGCCCGGAGGCGCCACCACACCACGCACCTGCGGCACCAGCGGCACGTCGTAACCGGCCTCCTTGAGCGTGGGGATGTCCTTGAAGCGCGGCAACCGCTTATCGCTCAATTGCGCCAGCACCCGCATATTCCCGGCGCGGATATGTTCGCCGGCTTCCTCGGGCTCAATCACCATCATGTTGACGTGCCCTCCGAGTAATGCCGCGATACGTTCGCCACCACCGGGAAAAGAGATATAAGCCCAGCGCGCGCCGGTGGCGCGTTGCAACAGTTGGCGAACGATATTGTCGCGCGCAGTGGTCGAGCCGCCCGATTGCTTCATTTGTCCGGGGCTTTTCTTTGCGCTATCGATGAAATCGGCGAGCGTTTTGAATGGCGCGTCGGCTTTGACCGCAATCACTGCGGGCTCCTGCACCAGACGCGCAATCGAAGTGAGATCGGAAAGATTCACCTTGGCCTCCGCGCTCACCAGATAGACACTTACCAAAGTGGTGGTGTAGAGGCCAATGGTATGCGGGTCGCCTTTTTTCTCGGCGAGATAGGCCATCGCCACCAAGCCATTGCCGCCGGGCTTGTTCACTACCTGCAAACGCACGGGAAGCAGCTTCTCCTTCTCCACCATATTGGCGATGGCGCGACCCAGCACATCGTTGCCGCCGCCGGCGCCGGTGTGAACCACCACGTCAACCGGACGAGTTGGCCTATAACCTTGAGCCAATATCGGCGATGCGAAGGTCGCGGTGGTGATCGCTATCGCCGTGGCGAGGGATAGGAATGACGAGGAATTCATGAGCACTCCCTAAATTTATTCCTGTTCCAGCGCACGTAAGCGCTAACGATTGATACGCCCTATCGCCGGCGTCACCAGAATTATGAGCGCCAACAATAACATCGCCGCCGTGATCGGCCTAGAAACAAAGATCGAGAGATTGCCATCGGACATCATCAGCGATTGCCGCAACGCACGCTCCATGGGTGCGCCCAGCACCACCCCTAAAATCAGCGGCGCAGCAGGGTAGTCGAGCTTGCGCATGACGTAGCCCAACAAACCAAAAGCGACTAATAGCCCTAAATCAAAAGCGCTTCCCGACACCGAATACACCCCGACGATCGACACCCCGAACACCAGCGGATACAACACATAGGCGGGGGTACGCAGCACTTGGGCGAACAGCGGCACCAGCGGCAAATTCAGAATTAGCAACATCACATTGCCGATATACATGCTCGCCACCAACCCCCAAAAGAGTGCCGGGTTTTCCGGAATGAATAAAGGCCCGGGCTTGAAGCCCCACAGCACCAGCGCCGCAAGCAAGATGGCAGTAGTCCCTGAACCCGGAATGCCCAGCGTTAACAAAGGCACCAGCGCACCCCCAGTCTCGGAGTTATTCGCCCCCTCGGGCGCGGCCACGCCTTCGATCACGCCGGTGCCGAATAACTCGCGTCTTGGCGAGACCGCTTTCTCTATGCCATAGGAGAGAAACGAAGCGATGGTTGACCCGGCGCCGGGAAGGATACCAACGAGAAATCCGACTACCGAACCATTCACAAAAGCGAAGCGGCAGTCTTTCAGATCCTGCATCGTAGGCAGCAGATTTCGCAGCCCGCGCGGCATGGGCAGCAACTGTCCGCCCTCACGATCTTCCATCGAGACCAGTACTTCGCCCAAGGCGAATACGCCGATTGCAACCACCACAAAATCGATGCCCGAGAGCAGTTCCATTTGACCGAAGGTAAAGCGGGACGTGGCGCTAAAAAGATCGGTGCCTATAGAGGACAACCACAGCCCGAATAATGCCGCAAGCAATGCCTTGATCATGGAGCGGCCAGCGAGCAACGAAACCATCGCAAGCCCCACTGCCATGAGACCAAAGTATTCCGGCGAGCTAAAGGCTAAAGCAAGCTTCGCAAGAGGCGGTGCCACCAGCATCAGGCCCAACACCCCAACAGTACCGGCAATGAAGGAGGCGATCGCTGCAATCCCCAGCGCTGCGCCGGCGCGCCCCTTGCGTGCCAGTTGATAACCATCCAAGCAAGTCACCACCGAAGCAGATTCGCCGGGCACATTTAACAATATCGAAGTAGTCGAACCACCATACTTCGCGCCGTAGTAGATGCCCGCCAACATGATGATGGCGCCGGCGGGATCCATCTTGAAGGTGAGCGGCAAGAGCATCGCGATGGTGGCCGGCGGCCCCAGGCCCGGCATGATGCCTACCAGCGTGCCAAGCAACACACCGATGAAACACCACCACAAATTTGCCGGCTGCAACGCCACCGCAAATCCATCCAAGAGACCGTTGAGAACCTCCACCTAAAACCCAATCATTCCATTGGGCAGGGCAACGCCCAGTACCACGGCAAACAGCAGATGGAAACCAAGTGACAGGATGATCGCTACAAGGAGTGATGAGCTAACCGTGCGGTGATAGATGACTTTGGCCATGAATAAGCACAGAAGACCAAAGCCCAAAACGAAGCCGATCACCCAGAAGGAGGCCACCGCCACCGCCAACGCGCCCCACGCGAGTAATGCGCGTTTGCTCGCTGTCCAATCGAATTTCGCAATCTCTACACCGCCCCGCAGGCAACTTGATACGGCGAGCACAGAGGCGAGCAACAACATCGCAATGCCATACCACAGCGGAAAAAACCCAGCCCCAGGGCCGTCGGCACCCACATACTCCCATTGCCAGGCGCGCACAATGATCCACGCGCCCAACGACGCAAGCACGACACCAGACCAAAAATCAGCGGTGCGCAAAACGCTTTGTTTGCCCACTACATTGGTGCCGACGCGCAGATCCTTCATCGCCCTTTACGACGTTTTGGGGAAACGGTGCGAGCGGTTGAGCGCTTGCTTTTCTCGACGCCAAGGACTAGAGCCAAGGCTTCCTTTCGAAAACTCTCCACAGGCATTGTTTTTCCTTGCGCTATGTCGCGTACTGCAGTGGCTAGGTCTTGCAGATTGCGCAAGTGATCTGCGCTGCGTCGCAGTTGATTTTCGATTGGCGCATGAATACTCGAATTAATAAGCATGAGAAGAACCTATGCTGTGAGAAATTCATTACTACGAACAGTTTGCATCATAGTCCCAGTCGACCTACTAATAACCAAGCGATTCGCCAATCAGCACAACGCTAATGCGCCCAACAATCTTCTCGTTTTCGATGATGAGCACCTTGCCGCATTGCCGCTCGCGCCCGCGGCAGGCGGTGTTGTCGCATTTGCCCGTGACGGCGCAGGGCGTGCCCACGCCCAAATGCCGGCATTCGTCGCGCGCGGCAACGTTACGCAGGCGCTCGAACGCCGCGTTCATGTCGGGCACGATCTTGTTGACGCCGGCCACCAGAATAAGCTTCCCCGCGCCATAGGCATAGGCGGCGAGGCGATTGCCCGAACCATCCACATTGACTATTTCACCTGCCACGGTAATGGCGTTGATGCCGCCCACCACAATGTCGGCGATGGCCGCTCGGCGGCGCGCACTCACGCGTGCTACCGGATGATTTTCCGCGGCCACTTTGGGACGTAGAAAATGATAGGGCCCGCTTTTTAGCGCACTGAATACGCCAATTTGTTTCAAGGTTTCCGAGCCGCCGTCCATGACGGTCGCTTCGGGCGGGATGCGCGACAACACCAGCTCGCGGGCGGCGTCGCTGGTTTCGCAGTACACGCATTCGATATTGCGGCGACCCAGCTCGTGGGTAAGCGCCGCTATGGTCTCTGGCGTGACGCGACGCTCTTCCTTCAGATGAATATCCAAAACTTAGTCGCCTGTCTGGACCGCGCGCCCGCCGAGGAAAAGATTCGAGAAATTCTTCTCCCACTTAGTCCCTTCATCCAGCGCCAATGTGGCGGGAATGATTTCGTATTTGAATTTGTTCAATGGGCTATCCACCAGTTTGTTGGTGGGCACGCGATTGAGCGTTTTGTAGACTTCCTGACCCTCCTTGGAGAGCAGGAATTCGGTAAATTCTTGAAATAACCAATGCCCTGCTCCTCGCCCATCGATTTTACTAATGCCGCAAACCACAACACGTCGGTGCCTTCGATCGTAATCCGGCCTTGCCAACGAGGGTGTAAAAGATCGGCATAGGTCTCGGGCAGCCCTTCCATGCGATGCCAACTGGTCTCGTACACATCGGCCTCGAAGCGTTTGCCGCGCGCTTCGGTGATGCCGCGATTGATAACACCCTCGGCCGAGCTGCGCCAATGATTAAGTTTCACCCCGTACTTCTTCTCGAAGGCCGCGCCCACCGCCTTGCCATCGGAGACCGTCATGGTGCTGTAGAGCATTAGCGGCGCATTGTAATCACGCGCCGCTTATCAGGCGCGCAACGTCAATATCCTTTCGCCTACGCAATCAATCTCAGTTTCCAGCCTTACACGGGAGTCAAAGACATGTCGGAAATCGCCTGCAATTTTTCAGCGACATGGATCAAATTGGCTGGGATGGACAATCGCGCCCAAAGGAACAGTGGAAAAGATTCGATGTCGAGGATTAACCGAGCAGCGTGCAGAGAAATTCACGCAGGCCCGATCCAATTGCATACACCAAGCCGGCGGGGACGCTGACGATCAAAACAAATTGTGGATTTGCCGAGTTCGGCGAGAAATAGACCATATTTGAATTGGAAATAGCATTTAAGCGGCATCAACAATAGCAAATACCAAATATTTTAAAAAAATTTCGTATGGTCTGAAGTTCGTGTCGGTAGCGTATTGCCACGTTACCAATAGGTATAGATAACGCGGGTGACCCTCGCGATTCACCACGCGCCAGTGTTGCGCCAAAAATTCTCCAGCCCACTGTGCTCGTTGGTGCATACTCGCCGAGCGCATTATTAAGAAGACCTTGTCTCTCGCAGCAGATCGAAGCCGAGGTCGCCCTAAAACTCGACTACTCACCTCGGTACGGAAGTTGCGGCGAGGCGAAAACAGCGTACCGCAAATAGATACGCGTTTTCCATTCAATCCAGGGCGTTCCGCTTTGGGTCGCCTTGCCCGTAACGGCCGGCTTGTCTTAGCAGGGGCCGATCCCAGTTTCAGGATCGCAAAGCCTTTTCTCGAGATCTATGCAGTGCCCCCTGGGCAAGGGGAGCTAAACGCAAGACCGAGATCCGCGATTTCTTTTCGCCGAAATTTCATCGCGAAACGGTTTTGTCGCCGAATTTATCTACCGAATTTATTTACCGAATTTAGCGACATAAGTGCGCCTGAGTTTGTCTTGACAGCTCACTAGACCTGGGGGGGTATATGGCTGGTATCGATCTTTCTACAATTGTTCCCGCAACCATTGGAGGCGCTGGCGCCGGTGGTTTCATTATCAACGGCCAATGCGGGATTGATTACAGCGGCGCCAGTGTGGCCAGCGCCGGCGATGTCAACGGCGATGGATTCGACGATCTGATCATCGGGGCATTTAGGGGCGACCCTATCGCGGGCCCCGCCGATGCGGGACGCAGCTACGTGGTGTTCGGGCGCTCGACAACGACTGCCACCAACCTGTCGGCGATCACCGCGGGAACCGGCGGCTTTGTCATCAACGGCCACTGCGCCGGCGATTTCAGTGGATATAGTGTGGCCGGCGCCGGCGATATCAATGGCGATGGCCTGGCCGATCTGATTGTCGGTGCGTTGCTTAGCGACCTGCCCGCGGGTAGCAATATCGGCCGAAGTTACGTCGTTTTCGGCCAGACCGCGGGCACCGCGATAAATCTTGCCGCGATTGCAAATGGCACGGGTGGATTTGTTATCAACGGCCAATGTGCTGGCGACTACACAGGCTATAGCGCGGCCAACGCGGGGGACGTCAACGGCGACGGACTTGCCGATCTGATCGTTGGGGCATTCGGAGGCAACCTTGCCGCGGTCGTGGACGTGGGGCGCAGTTACGTGGTGTTTGGCAGGACCGCCGCAAGCACCATCGAACTCTCGGCGATTGCCGCAGGCACGGGTGGTTTTGTCATTAACGGGCAGTGCGCCAATGACTACAGTGGTACCAGCGTCTCCAGTGCCGGGGATATCAATGGCGATGGCCTGGCCGACTTAATCATCGGGGCGCCGAAAAGCGACCCCACTGCCGGCGCCGATGCTGGGCGCAGTTACGTGGTGTTTGGCCGGGGTGGGAGCACGCCGATCAATCTGTCTGCGATCGCCAATGGCACGGGCGGCTTTGTCATCAACGGCCAGTGCGCGGGCGACAATAACGGCCATAGCGTGGCGAACGCCGGCGATGTCAATGGCGACGGTCTGTCAGACCTGCTTGTCGGGTCGCATCTGAGCGACCCTGCCGCGGGCGCAGATGCCGGGCGCAGCTACGTTGTCTTCGGCCAGTGCGCGGGTACCGCCATCAATCTCGCCACGGTTGCAGGGGGCACCGGTGGCTTCGTGATCAATGGCCAATGCCTCGGGGACAATAGCGGCCGCAGTGTCGCCAGTGCCGGCGATATCAATGGCGATGGCCTCTCCGATCTGATTATCGGCGCCTGGAAAAGCGATCCGACCGCGGGAACGCTGGAAGCAGGACGTAGCTATGTGGTGTTTGGCAAAACGACCACCGCAGCCATCAACCTATCGGCGGTAGCGCTAGGCACCGGTGGCTTTGTCATCAATGGCCAAGATGCGACCGATTTAAGTGGAGGCAGTGTCGCCAGTGCCGGAGACGTTAATGGCGACGGCCTTGCCGACTTGATCGTTGGCGCGAGTGCATCCGAGGTTATTCTCAGCGTCCTGCCTACGACTTTCATTTCGAATGCCGGCCGTAGCTACGTGATCTTCGGTTCCACCACCGGCGTGTTTGCCACAACGACCGTGGACCAACTGGGCGGCAGCGTCACGGTCACCTTGACCGGCACCTCATCCACCGAAACGCTGGTGGGAGGTTCAGGCAACAATACCCTAAACGCGCTTGGCGGCGCCGATGTGCTCTATGGCGGCGCGGGCAATGACCGCTTTACGCTCATCGCCAGCAACATCGCCGCGCTAAGCGCCAACTTCGGCGCCAATGGCAACACCAGCCAGCTTGCACGCATCGATGGCGGCGCGGGTATCGACACGCTGGTGTTATCGGGCGCGGGCTTATCTCTCGATCTCACCACCATCGCCAACCAGGGCGGTGGCACGCTGGGCAGTACTTCGCGCATCGAATCGATCGAGCGCATCGATCTCACCGGCAGCGGCAACAACAGCGTCACGCTTTCGGTTAAAGACGTGCTCGATATGGCTGGCGACAATAGCTTTAACAACGTCAGTTTCGGTACGGGCCTGGGCGCCACTGTCGCGCGCCATCAATTGGTGATCGATGGCAACGCAGGGGACAGCGTCGTCTTAAGCGATGCCGCGGACTGGACGCGGCAAGGGTCCCCCATCATTAACGGCGCCAATAGCTATAAGGTTTTCAACCACAACAGCGCCGCGGCGCAAGTGTTGGTCGATACCGATGTGACTATCAATCTCGCCCAAGTCAACGCTGCGCCGACGGGCGCATTGAATATTACTGGCACTGCCACACAAGGGCAGACGCTGACGGCGTCCATTGGCACGCTGGTCGATACCGACGGCATCGGCGCATTGAGTCTCCAGTGGAAGGCAGGTGGCATCAATATCCCGGGCGCCACCGGCATTACTCTAGTGCCCTCGCAAGCCGAAGTAGGCAAAACCATCAGCATTGCCGCGACCTATACCGATCTTAACGGCACGGCTGAATCGGCGGGAAGCAACGTCACTGCTGCGGTGACAAACGTCAATGACGCACCCACAGGCGCCGTGGGCATATCCGGCATTGTCGCGGCCCGTCATGGCTTGGGTGCGCACATCGGTTCGCTTACCGATCTCGACGGGTTGAGTTCCTCGACGGTTTTGACCTATCAGTGGCAATCAAGCACCGGCGGTGGCGCCTTTAGCAATATTTCCGGCGCCAATGGCGCGACGCTATTCCTCACCGAAGCAAACATCGGTAATCAATATCGCGTCATCGCAAACTATACCGATGGGCAGGGCGCGTCAGAAACCTCCACCAGCCCGGCCACGGCGCCCGTGGCGGCCTGGAGCCAGGCGGCGGCGCCTACTGTTACCAAAACCACGGCGACTGGCACGGTAACGTTCAGCGCAGCAGATGCGGTGACATTCATGTCGGGTATCACCCCCGATGGCAAGGTGGCGGCAACCGCTTACAAGACCTGGACCAGGGAACAAATCCCGAAACTGGATGGAAACGGTGAGCCATTATTCGATGCAAATGGAGAACCAGTACTCATTTACAACCCCGTCGCAAAATATGAAACCGCAAATTCGAACGCGGTGAAGTGGGGTAGCGATTCCACTAACGATCTAATTGACAACTCCACGCCGGGAACATCGGGTGGCACAGTTACCTATTGGATTTATACCGATCCGGCCGGGACCACGCCAAGCGCCGATACGACTTGGACACTCACGGAAAAAAAGGCGCTGGTTTCCTCGCTCAAATTGTGGTCCGCGTTGATAGACATCAATTTTGCGGAGGCAAGCACCGAGGCAAACGCCAACCTTGTCTATAACAGGATTGTCGGCAAACACGACGCACACGCTGCGTTCGGTGAATTGACGAGTTTTACAGCAAAGATTGGAGGAACCGCCGAAGGCCATGCGCATGATGCGGAGATCAGCATTGATCCGGCCGCCTACGGTTTTGAGGTCGGAATTCCGCTCGAGCAAAACCTAGTCGGAAACAGTGGTTGGGAGACCATCATTCATGAAGCCTCGCACATGCTCGGCGTGGGACATGGGGGGCCCTACAACGGCGACCTGGACACCAAAACGCAACAGTTCAGCGTGTTCGACACCAAGTTGTGGGCATCGATGTCTTACATCGAGGTGACCGACAAAGCGAAATTTTCAGCCACCTATCCCATTTCGGATACGGCGTGGTACGGGAACAAGCCCACCACGCCAATGATGCTGGACATCCTGGCGGCACAGCGCATGTATGGCGCACCTGCGAACGGGCCGCTCTCTTCGGGCGGTCAAATATTCGGCTTCAATTCCAATATTGATAGTTCGATACGCGACTATTTTGATTTCACGAAAAATAAAATACCCGTGGTAACGCTTTGGGATGGCGGGGCCAACAACACGCTTGATTTATCGGTTTCGGTCGACAAAGCGAAGGTCAATCTGAATCCGGGAACCTTCAGCAGTGCCTTCCGCATGAAAAACAATATCGCCATTGCACAAGACACGATCATCGAAACCGTGATCGGCGGGTCAAGAGACGATGTGTTCACCGGCAGCGGTGTTGATAACACTTTCAAAGGAAACGGCGGAAACGACACCCTAAAAGGTGGAGCAGGAACCGACCGGGCGATTTATTCCAAGCCATTTGCTGCCTACGATATCGCCGATGTTCTAGTTAATGGCGTCGCTGGCGTGAGCGTCACCGACCGCACCAAAGGCGGAGACGGAAAAGATACGCTATTTGGCATCGAGAAATTGGTTTTTACCGATCTCACCCACGATGTATTGACCTCGAGCAGTGGCGACGATTTCGCCAACGGTTTTGGTACCAGCAAACACTATGGCGGCGGCGCCATCAACCGCTTTAATAGCGGATCGCTGGAAGTCGCGGGCGATCGAGACTGGTTCGCGGTGCAGTTGGATGCGGGCACCACTTACGCTATCGATTTGCTAGGGGCGCACGCGGGCAATGGATCTCTCGCCAATCCGTTTCTGCGTTTGTACGACGGCAACGGCATCTTGATTCCGCCACCCAGCGACGATGTCACACCTGGCAGCAACCTTGATTCGCGTTTGACCTTCACACCCACCACGCCGGGCGCCAACATCTATTACCTTGAGGCGAGTGCGTCGGGCGATAGCGCCACGGGAACCTACAACTTAAAAATCACCCCGACCACACTGCCGGACGAACAACGCAATAACTTTTCCGATCTGGCCCCCGCTTTTGGCGCAATCGCACCTGCTGCGACAACGACCGCCTCATTGGAGATTGCAGGTGATCGGGACTGGTTCAAGATCACTTTAACGCGTGGTTTGGCTTATGCGATCAAATTGCAAGGCTCGCAAGACGCCATTGGCACGCTCGAAGATCCCTTGGTGCGAATCTACGCTGCCAATGGTGAATTTCTCGATGAGAATGACGATGACGAGTCGGGGGCCGGCGCCGATTCACTGTTGAGTTTTTCCCCTGGTACCACGGGTATCTATTACATCGAAGCCGCTGCTTTCGACGATGACGGCCGCGGTACCTACCGGTTGAGTGTCGGCGCGGGCACCGTCCCCCTGGATGATTTTGCGAGTAGTTTCTACGATACCCAATTACCCTTGGGGCAGGTACAAGCCGGCGGATTTAGCCAAGGCAAGTTGGAAATCGCCAATGACCGCGATTGGTTCGCCGTTGTATTTGATGCGGGCTCGACATACACGATCAAAGAAGAAGGAGAATACGCCGGTCTGGGTACGCTCATTGATCCGTTTCTGCGCTTGTATCAAAGCGACGGGACATTTATTGACCCCTCCAATGATGACATTGAGGAGGGTGTCAATCGCGATTCGCTGTTGACCTACACCGCAGCCAAGAGTGGTACTTACTATATCGAGGCCGGCGCTTTCAACGACGTTTATACAGGCACCTACACGGTGTCGGTGGCGCGTACCAACCAGCGCCCGACCGTGGCCAACCCCATCGCCGATCGCAGCACGCCTGAGGACAGTCTGTTTAGTTTTGTGTTGCCCGCCAATACCTTCATCGATGGTGACCTGGGTGACGGCCTTACTTTCACCGCCACCAAAACCGATGGCTCGCTACTGCCTGCTTGGCTTGGATTTAACGCCACCACCCTCAGCTTCAGCGGCACGCCAACCAATGCCGATGTGGGTGTGGTCAATGTGCGCGTCAGCGCGAAAGACAGCAAGCTCGCCACCATCAGTGAAGACTTTGCGCTTACCGTCGCCAACACCAATGACGCGCCCATCGCGTCGTCATTTGTCAATCGAAATGTCGTCGCCGGTCAGTCCGTATCGTATAACCTGAAAACGGCATTTAGCGATGTGGATGTGGGCGATTCGTTGACCTACTCTGCCACCGGCTTGCCTACGGGTGTTGGCATTAACCCAACCACTGGGGTGATATCGGGCACCACCACCAGTACCACTGGTGTGTTCCATATCGTCGTCAAAGCGACTGATGCCAGTGCCGTCTCGGCGAGCCTGACGTTCGATTTATCTGTCAGCGCGGCGATCTCAGACGACATGGCCGATAGTTTCAGCGATACCACTGCGCCGATGGGGCAGGTGCAAGCCGGTTTCTTCAGCGAAGGCGAGTTGGAAACCAAGGGCGACCGCGATTGGTTCGCCATTCCGCTCGATGCGGGGTCGAGTTACCAGATCAACCTACAAGGCGTGCAATCCAATAAGGGCACACTCGCAGATCCCCATCTGCGTTTTTATCAGAGCAACCATCTGACGTTCGTGTCAAACGACAATATCGATCCCTTCTTAACCGATTCGATGTTGACTGTTACGCCGACTGCCAGTGGCATTTATTTTGTTTCGGCGGGAGCATCGGCCGATAACTACACCGGCACCTACACGGTGTCGGTGACGCGCACTAACCAACGTCCGACGGTGGCAAACCCCCTGCCGGATCGAAGCGCCTCCGAGGAAAGCGCCTTCAGCTTCACTGTGCCTACAGGCACCTTCGCCGACACCGATGTGAACGACCCACGCACTTTGAGTGCCAGCAAGGCCGACGGGTCGGCGTTGCCTGTCTGGCTTACCTTTAACACCACAACGCGCATCTTCAGCGGTACGCCCGCCAATGCCGATGTGGGTGCGATCAATGTGCGTGTCACCGCGAAAGACAGCCACGAGGCCAGCATCAGTGACGACTTTGTTCTCACGGTTATCAATACCAACGACGCGCCGACCGCGGCATTTGTTTCCGATCGAACTTATGGTGGTGGTCAGTCGGTGTCGCTCAATATGGCCGCGGCGTTTAGCGAAGTGGATGTGGGCGATTCGTTACGCTATGCCGCCACCGGCTTGCCTTCGGGTTTTGGCATTAATACGACGACTGGGCGGATAACGGGCATCACCGGCAGCACGCCTGGTATATCTCACCTCGCTGTTACCGCCACCGACACCAGTGGCGCATCGAAAACCCTGCGCTTTGATTTAACCGTCGCCGGCGCGGGAACGGTGATTGACGATTTTGCGGACAGTGTCAGCGATACCACCGCGCCGATTGGGGAGGTAAGTGGTTCCTGGAATGAAACCGGACTCGCATTGTTCGGTTTTCGCCGGGGTTCTATCTTCGAAGGTGAGCTGGAAACTAAAGGCGACCGCGATTGGTTCGACATTTTTCTCAGAGCAGGGGTGAAATACAACATCATCCTGCCCGTTGAAGGCACGCTGGGTAATCCGTATCTGCGTTTGTATAAAAGCGACGGGACCACCTTGTTGGATCAAAACGACAATCTCGCCCCCAGCGACAACTCATCGCGATTGATCTTTGCGCCGGCCACCAGTGACTTTTATTTCATCGAGGCGGGGGCATCTGGTGATAGCTTGACGGGCACCTATTCGCTGTATGTCGCGATCGAAAACCGCCCCCCGGTGGTGGCCCACCCGATCGCCGATCGCAGCACCGGCGAGAACAGCGCGTTTAGTTTCACTGTCGGGGCGGATACCTTCGCCGATCCGGATTTGGGCGATACCAATCTCGCCTACAGCGCAGTTAAAGCTGACGGCGCGGCGCTGCCCGCATGGCTTGCCTTCGATGCCACCACGCGAACCTTCAGCGGAACACCCGGCAATGCCGATGTGGGTGTTCTCAATGTGTTGGTCATCGGGTCGGACAGTCAAAGCTTATCGGGCCTTGAAGAATTCGCTCTTACCATAAACAACACCAACGATGCGCCGGTGCCGGGGTTTCTCGCTCCGCGAAGCGTCGGCTTGAATCAGTCGGTGTCGCTTAAATTGGGAGACCTATTTACCGACGCGGATGTTGGCGATGTCTTGAGCTTTATCGCCACCGGGCTGCCTTCGGGTTTTGTCATTAATGCGACCACTGGGGTGATATCGGGCACAGCCCCCGCGACCACGGGCGCGTTCCACATTGCCGTGACCGCCACCGACAACCACGCCACCTCGGCAAGCCTGGCGTTCGATTTATCGATCGTCAATGGCGTTCCCCTTGTAGCCAGTGTCACCACGCGCGGCACGGTTCCGGCCGCGGTGGCATTGCCGGGGGTTACCGCCAACGAGATCGTCGGCACTGCCCCTACCGGCAATCAACTCAGTTTCGATACGGCGGGACAACTGAGTACCGTGGTACCCGATGGCAATCGCAAGTTTTCATTCAGCCGGGGCATTACTGATTTGACGACCAATGGCAAACCCATCACCGCCGCCGACGCGCTGGATGCGCTCAAACTATCGGTGGGGCTGGATGCCTCCAAGGGCAGCAGTTGGAAGGAACTCATTTCCGCCGACATCAACCAGAGTGGCAGCGTCACCGCGGCCGATGCATTGGAAATCCTAAAAATGTCCGTGGGCATCAACACCATTCAACCCGCCTGGATATTCGTGCCCACCGATGCCGGGGTGAATCCCAATCTGGCCGCCATGACGCGAAGCACCGTCAAATCCTCCTATACGAGTGAGCTTGACCTTGCCACGGGCAGCGGCCCGTTTGCCGTTACCGGCATTCTGTTGGGGGATGTGAATAATTCGTGGTTGATTCCGACCTGATGGATTGAGCCAGTATTGGAAATGTCGGCGATTAACGTCGACGGGTTCGCTTGCCGATACTCAAACGGTTTAATCGTGTTGATCGCGTATTGCCACGTTACTTAAGTGTATTGCTACCGGCGAGTGACCCTCGCGATTCACGACGCATCACTTTTCCACCAAAAAATGCGCCAACCCAACGTGCTCATTGGCGTATACTCGCCGAGAGCTTTATTAAGAGGACCTTGTCCCTCGCAGATCCAGGGCGCGGTCGCCATAAAACTCAACCACTCTCCTCGGTACGGAAGTTGCAGCGAGGCGAAAACAGCGTGTCGCAAATAGATACGCGTTTTCCATTCAACCCAGGGCGTAGCGTTTTGGGTGGCCTTGCCTGTAACGGCCGGCTTGTCTAAGCAGGGGCCGATCCCAGTTTCAGGATCGCAAAGCCCTTTCTCGGGATCTATGCAGTGCCCCCTGGGCCAGGGGAGCCCAACGCAAGACCGAGATCCGCGATTTCTTCTCGCCGAAATTTATTCGCGAAATAGTTTTGTCGCCGAATTTATCTACATAAGTGCGCCTGAATTTGTCCTGGCAGCTCACTAGACCTGGGAGGGTATATGGCTGGTATCGATCTTTCTACAATTGGTCCTGCAACCATTGGAGGCGCTGGCGCCGGTGGTTTCCTTATTAATGGTCAAGCCCCCACTGACTTAAGCGGCGGGAGTGTGGCCGGCGCCGGGGATGTCAATGGTGACGGCTTCGCCGATTTGATTGTCGGGGCGTATTTTAGCGACCCTGCCTCAGGCGCTAATGCTGGACGCAGCTACGTAGTATTCGGGCGCGCGACAACGACCGCTACCAACCTGTCGGCGATCGCCGCAGGAACCGGCGGCTTCGTCATCAACGGCCAGGGTGCCAGCGATTACAGCGGCTTTAGCGTTGCCGGCGCCGGCGATATCAATGGCGATGGTCTGGCCGACCTGATTGTCGGTGCCTTTTTTAGTGACCTGCCCGCAGGCACAAGTATTGGCCGAGGTTACGTCGTTTTCGGCCAGACGACAGGCACCGCGATTAATCTTTCCGCGATTGCGAATAGCACGGGTGGATTTGTTATCAACGGCCAGTGTGCTGGCGACTATACCGGCTATAGCGTTGCCAACGCGGGGGATGTCAACGGCGACGGTCTTGCCGACCTGATCGTTGGGGCAAACGGAGGCGACCCTGCCGCGGTTGCAAGTGCCGGGCGCAGTTACGTGGTGTTTGGCAGGACCACAGCAAGCACAATCGAACTTTCGGCGATTGCCGCGGGCAACGGTGGCTTTGTCATCAACGGTCAGTGTGCGACTGACTTTAGCGGCAAAGGTGTGGCGAGCGCCGGGGATGTCAATGGTGATGGCCTGGCTGATCTGATCGTCGGCGCGCCATTTAGCGATCTCACTGCAGGCGCCGATGCCGGGCGCAGCTACGTGGTGTTTGGCCGGACCGGGAGCACACCGATCGATCTGTCTGTGATCGCGAATGGCACGGGAGGTTTTGTGATCAACGGCCAATGCGCGGGCGATTTGAGCGGCCGTAGCGTGGCGAGCGCCGGCGATGTCAATGGTGACGGCCTATCCGATCTGATTATCGGGGCGTACAAGAGCGACCCTACCGCAGGCGCGGATGCCGGACGCAGCTACGTAGTGTTCGGCCAGACCGGGGGCACCGCGATCAACCTCGCCGCGGTTGCAGCGGGCACCGGCGGCGGCTTCGTCATCAACGGCCAGTGCGTGGGCGACAATAGCGGACGCAGTGTCGCAAGTGCCGGCGATATTAATGGTGACGGCCTATCCGATCTGATTATCGGCGCTTGGTTAAGCGATCCGACTTCGAGTCTGACGGATGCGGGACGCAGCTATGTCGTGTTTGGCAAGGCAGCAACGTCGGAAGTTAATCTATCGGCAATTGCGGCGGGCACGGGTGGCTTCGCCATCAATGGCCAAGACGGCACAGGTTGGAGTGGCGGCAGTGTCGCCAGCGCCGGCGACGTCAACGGCGACGGCCTTGGTGACTTGATTGTTGGCGCGAAAACCGCCGATGACATTACCCAAATTTCCCCTAAATTTACCAACCAGGACGCCGGCCGCAGCTACGTGATCTTCGGTTCCACCACCGGGGTGTTTGCGCCAACTGCTGTGAATCAACTCGGCACCAGCGGCAACGAAACTTTGACCGGAACCACGGCCAACGAAACGCTGGTGGCCGGCGCCGGTAATGACACGCTTAACGCCAATGGCGGCACCGATGTGCTCTATGGTGGCGCTGGCAACGACAGCTTCGTGCTCAACGCCAGCAACCTCTCGGCGCTTGACGCGGGTGTTACCTCGAGTAGGCTTGCACGCATCGATGGCGGCGCGGGTATCGACACGCTGGCGTTATCGGGCACAGGCTTGAGTCTGAATCTCTACACCATCGCCAATCAAGGCAGCGCCACGCTTGGCAGTACTTCGCGCATCGAATCGATCGAGCGCATCGATCTCACCGGCAGTGGCAACAACAGCGTCTGGCTTACCGTCAAAGACGTGATCGACATGGCCGGCAGCAACAGCTTCAACGATGTCAGTTTCGGGACGGGCCTGGGTGCCACCGTCACTCGGCATCAATTGGTGATCGATGGCAACCCAGGGGATACCGCCATCCTCACTGATGCCGTCGCCTGGACGCGCCAAGGGGCCCCCGTTACCAACGGCACCAACAGCTATAAAGTTTTCAACCACAACAGTGTCGCGGCGCAAGTGTTGGTCGATACCGACGTCAGTATCAATATCATCCAGACTAACAGCGCGCCGACCGGAGCATTGAGCATAAGCGGCACCGCCACACAGGGCCAGACGCTGACAGCGACGATAGGCACACTGGCCGATAGCGATGGCCTTGGCACCCTCACCTATCAGTGGAAAGCGGGTGGCGTCAATATCAATGGAGCCACTGGCAGTACCCTGCTGCTAACAGAACCGCAGGTAGGCAAGATCATTACGGTTGCTGCGAGCTACACCGATCTGCAAGGCACCGCCGAGTCGGCGTCGAGCAATGCCACCGCCGCCGTGGTCAACCTCAATGATGCGCACTCCGGCGCCGTGGCCATTGAAGGAACGGTCGCGGGCACAAAAACCTTGAGCGCGGTGCAAGGAACACTGGCCGATCTAGACGGACTCGGGACCTTGAGCTACCAGTGGCAGATGCGTAACGACGCGGGCGGCTTTAGCAATATTTCCGGTGCCACCAATGCGACGCTGGTGCTGGCTGGCGCAACCATCGGCCATCAGGTTCGCGTCATCGCCAACTATACCGATGGGCATGGCACGCCCGAGTCTTCCACCAGCGTGGCGACGGTGGCAGTTCCGGCGACGATTCCTAACTATCCCGATGCAAAGGAGGGGTCTGGTCCTGCAAGCGCCGAAAGCGAAGTGGCTTTCATGTCAAACCTCACCGTCGACCTAACCGCGGCGCCAATCGCGTATGGGAAGTGGGACGAAGGAAGCATCCCCGCAACCTACAATAAACCATCGACCTCAGGGCGGTGGGGTACTACGCCGGGCACTGGCGCCGTGGTGACCTACCGCTTTGATACACCGTCGTCATGGGATACCGCAACGCAAGGTGAATACTGGACATCAGCCGAGAAAAGCGCATACGTTGCCGGGATGGCGTTGTGGTCTGCGGAGGTAAATATCACTTTCACTGAGGCAACCGTTGGCACCAGCGCCAATCTAATCCTCTTTCGTCGCCCGGAACCAGGATCGGAGACAGAAAAGGTTTCCGCATATGCTAGTAACGCACACGCCGGTCAACCGCAATTAACCGAAATACATGTTGCCATCGATTCCAGCGTTTGGAATTACGGTATTCCGCTTGATGATCGTTCAGCCATCGGCTGGGGGACTATCGTTCATGAAATCGGGCATGCCATGGGACTGGAACATGCGGGCCCCTATAACTTTGACAAAGACCCCAAGACGCAACAGTTCAGCAAATTCGATACGCAGGCATGGGGAGTTCTGTCCTACATTAACCCGGAATTTTTAAGCGATGCCAAGTATTTCAAATTCTATCCTGAAAAAACCCTCTGGGGTTTCGTTCCCAAGCTCTCCACTGTAAGTGTAGAGAAACCATTCGGCACGGATGGGTCGCTCCGAGAGCCCTATACGCCAATGATTCTGGACATTTTGGCGACACAGCGAATGTACGGCACGGCAACCGAAGGACCACTCGCTTCAGGCGGGCAAGTGTTCGGGTTTAACACCAATATCACGGGACCGATAAGACCTTTTTACGATTTCAGCTTGAACAAGAACCCGGTAGTGACGCTCTGGGATGGCGGGGTCAACAATACGCTTGACATGTCGGGTTTTTCAAGGAATGTAAGGATCAACCTCAATCCAGGATCATTCAGTAGCAGTGCGTTTGATAATGATCCAGGCCGGATGATAGGCAATATCGTCATTGCCCAAGATACGATCATCGAAACCGCAATTGCCGGTCCGGGAAACGACGCGATCATCGGCAGCGACGCCGATAACACGCTACGCGGCAACGCCGGCAACGACAATATCAAAGGCGGGCCAGGCATCGATAGCGCGGTATTTTCTGGTTTGCGTTCGTCCTACATTCTCACCTCAACCGGCGGCAACAATGTGCAGGTGGCGGGGCCCGACGGCACCGATAAGGTGAAGGATGTCGAGAAACTGGTTTTTGACGATCAGACGGTGAATTGGCCGCCCGCGAATACCGGCGACGATTATGCCAACAGCTACGGCGACACAACCGCCCCTTACGGCGAGGTCGCTCCGAACAACGCCGCTGGCCCAAACAACGCCGCCGTTGGCATCCTGGAGCACGCTGGCGATCGCGATTGGTTCGTCGTTAAATTGCAAGATGGAACCAGCTACGTTATCGATTTGCAGGGCACGCAAGGGGGAGGCGGCACGTTGGCCAACCCGTACCTGCGTCTTTATGATCGCAACGGAGCCTTGATTGAACCTGCCAACGACGACATCACCCCTGGCAGCAACCTCGATTCGCGCTTGAATTTCACACCGACCTCATCGGGCCTCTACTATCTGGAATCGGGAGCCTCGGGTGACAACGCCACGGGAACCTACAAGTTAACCGTTACTGCCCTGCCTTCCGTGGACGACTATGCGAATAACCTCGCTGATACGACTGCCACATTTGGCCAGGTGACCCTCGATGGATCGAAAGCCGGCAAATTAGGAGCTCCGGGCGATCAAGATTGGTTTCGTGTCGATTTGCTTGCCAATACAAGTTATTCGATCGTACTGCAAGGGGTAGACGGCGGGGGAGGTACGCTTGAGGATCCCTATCTAAGCGTGTACGCATCAAATGGAGAATTGCTCGACGAGAACGACGATTCGACACTCGGCGCGGGTCTCGATTCGCAACTTTACTTCGTCCCCCGGGTAGGCGGTACCTATTACGTCGAGGCCAGTGCTTCGGACGGTGGCACCGGGACATACAAAGTCAGCTATGGCGTTGGCGCTTCGAGCGAGGATGACTATGCCGACTGGCGCGACGATACGCAACTAAGTATTGGCCAGTTGGCCCTCAATGTCGCGCGCAGCGGCAAGCTGGAATTCACGGAGGACCGCGACTGGTTCAGCATTCAATTGAGTCAGGGGAAGACCTATACGATCAAACTGCAGGGAGAATATTCGGGCGCCGGAACGCTTGAGGATCCCTATTTGCGCCTTTATGACGGCAATGAAAAATATCTCGATAAAAATGATGATGCGACAGATCTCGCCAATCCGGATTCTCAGCTTGTCTTCGTCCCAAGCGCCAGCGGAATCTATTACATAGCAGCCGGCGCATTCGACGACGAAGGCACTGGCAGCTACCAGGTAAGCGTCCTTCACGTCAATGCCGCGCCAATAGTCGCTAATGCCATCGCCGACCGCGGCACCAACGAAGATGCTCCCTTCAGCTTTATTGTTCCATCGAATACCTTTGCCGATGCCGATGTGGGCGATTCGCTTACCTTCAGTGCGAGCAAAGTCGACGGCGCTTTGCTGCCGGGCTGGTTGAGCTTTAATTCCAGCACGCTTGGTTTCAGTGGCACCCCGGCGAATGGCGATGTGGGCGTGGTCAACGTGCGTGTCACGGCGAAAGACAGCGACAACGCCGCCATCAGTGAAGACTTTGCGCTCACCATCGCCAACACCAACGATGCGCCGGTCGCAGGGTCTTTTAGCAATCGAAGCGCCGGGCTTAACCAGCCGGTATCGCTTAACTTGAAGGCGCTGTTTACCGATGTGGATGTCGGCGATACCTTGAACTTTGGCGCCACTGGACTGCCTTCGGGTTTTGGCATTAATGCGGCCACCGGGGTGATATCGGGCACAGCTCCCGCGACC
>JBJXEY010000211.1:0-9731 GCA_046153355.1 Burkholderiales bacterium | reverse complement strand
CTCGGGGGATTACGCGTACGGACACCTTCGTACCGAAACCGGCATTCACCGCCTGGTGCGAAAGTCGCCATTCGATTCGAACGCGCGTCGCCACACCTCATTTGCCAGCGCCTTCGCCTATCCCGAGGTGGATGAAAGCATCGAAATTGATATCAATCCGGCGGATTTGCGTGTGGATGTGTTTCGTGCCTCGGGCGCCGGTGGCCAGCACATCAACAAGACCGAATCGGCGGTGCGTATCACCCACCTGCCCACCAACATCGTGGTGCAATGTCAGAACGACCGCTCGCAGCATCGCAACAAAGCCGAGTGCATGAGCATGCTGAAATCAAAATTATTCGAGCTTGAGATCAGAAAACAAAACGAGCGCAAAGATAAGATGGAGGAATCCAAGACCGACATCGGCTGGGGCCATCAGATCCGCTCCTACGTGTTGGATCAATCACGCGTCAAGGATCTTCGCACCAATGTGGAGACCGGCAATACTCAAGGCGTGCTCGATGGCGATCTGGATCAATTCATTAACGCCAGTTTGAAGCAAGGCGTTTAATTTAAAAGTTTATTAAAGACAACTCCTTATCCGACGTACATTCCAAAGATAATTTAAGCCCAATAAGGGAATAGCATGAGCGATAATTCCAGCGCCCCGCCAAAGGACGAAAATCAAATCATTGCCGAGCGGCGCGCAAAACTCGCCGAGCTTCGCCAACACGGCAACGCCTTCCCCAACGATTTTTCGCGTGAACATCTGGCCGGTGACCTGCACCGCGACTACGGCGGCTTGGAAAACGAAGCGCTTCAAGCCAAGACGGTAAGCGTGGCCGTGGCTGGGCGCATGATGTTCAAGCGCCTGATGGGCAAGGCGAACTTCGCCACGCTGCAGGACATGAGCGGAAGAATTCAATTGTTCGTCAATCTCACCGATATCGGCGAGACCACGCTCAACGCTTTCAAACACTGGGACATGGGCGACACTCTGGGCGCGCGCGGCACCTTGTTCAAAACCAAGACCGGAGAGCTTTCGGTGCGCGTCACCGAAATGCGCTTGTTGGCCAAAGCATTGCGGCCTCTGCCGGAGAAATTCCATGGCCTGGCCGATGCTGAAGTCAAATACCGGCAGCGCTACGTCGATCTCATTACCAACGAAGAAACGCGCCGCACCTTTGCCATTCGCAGTCGTGTGATTCAGGAAATCCGCGCCTTCATGGTGGGCAAGGGGTACCTCGAAGTCGAAACGCCCATGATGCAGCCCCTGCCCGGCGGTGCCGCGGCCAAACCCTTCGAGACACATCACAACGCGCTGGATATGAAACTGTATCTTCGCATCGCGCCGGAGTTGTATTTGAAACGCCTGGTGGTGGGCGGATTCGAGCGCGTGTTTGAGATCAATAGAAACTTTCGCAACGAAGGCATGTCCACGCGCCACAATCCTGAATTCACCATGATCGAGTTCTATGAAGCGTATCGCGATTACCGTTATCTCATGGACTTCACCGAAGAAATGTTAAGGACGGTTGCCAACACGGTGCTCGGCAGCGCGCAAGTACCCTACGGCGAACATGTGGTGGATTTGGCTCAACCCTTTGCGCGGCTGCGCATTGCCGAAGCCATTGTTCAATACAACCCGGAGATCGCCGCTGCGGACCTTGATAATCGCGACGCCCTCCTCGCCTTGATGAAAAAACGCGGCATCGACCCGACAAAACATCACGCCGCAGGGCTCGGGGCATTGCAGTTGTTGCTCTTCGAAGAGACCACCGAAACTAAACTCATCCAACCTACCTTCATCATCGATTACCCGGCAGAAGTCTCGCCCCTAGCGCGCCGTAACGACACTAACCCCGAGATCACTGATCGTTTCGAACTCTTCATTACCGGACGCGAAATGGCCAATGGCTTCTCAGAATTAAACGACCCGGAAGATCAGGCCGCGAGGTTCGACGAACAAGCCAAGGCCAAAGCCGCCGGCGACGAAGAAGCCATGTACTACGACGCCGATTACATCCGCGCGCTGGAGTACGGCTTGCCACCCACCGCCGGCGAAGGCATCGGCATCGATCGCCTAGTGATGCTGCTCACCAATAGCGCCTCGATACGTGATGTAATTTTGTTCCCGCAAATGCGCCCCGAGGCTTAAGTTTCAACCCGGCGAGGAGGAAAACCGTGAATCGCTTCGACCTCTACGTACAAGCCATGACGCGCCTTGTGGAGAAATACGGCACCGACGAAGCGCCGATCCTGGATGCCGGCGCCAAATTACTCAGTGATCTGGTGAGTCATGACGATTGGCTACCCGCAGCCTTCGGCGCCGCCTCCCCCGAAGGCTATCGGCAATATCTTTTGCACTGCGATCCAGAGGAACGCTTCTGCGTGGTGAGTTTTGTTTTAATGCCGGGGCAAAAAACGCCGATTCACGACCATACAGTGTGGGGAATGGTTGGCACTATGCGCGGTGAAGAACTCTGCCAGGAATATTCAGCAGATTTGAACTTGACCGGCGAACATACGCTTCGCCCTGGCAAAGTCGACTTAGTCTCGCCGCGCATCGGCGATATTCATGCGGTTTCCAATCCGGGCAATATGATTGCCACCAGCATCCACACCTACGGCGCCAACATTGGTACACGCAAACGGCATTGGTTCGATCCGGCTACCGGTCAAACTCACGAATTCATTTCCGGTTACCACAACACCGCGCGCTCAGCCGATTGAGGATTTCCCAATCGGTGCGTTTTCCTGGCGTGCTGTGCAGCAGCGATCACAGCGATCCGAATTTCCTTCGATTGCGACTGAATTTGTTACATCCTTACAATTTGTAACTCTCCAAACCGTGATTTGTTACACGTATTTCGCGTGATCGCTGTCAACATGATCGAGATCCAAGCGTTAATGGATACGTAGGCATAACAACAGGAGATCATCATGGAAACAGCACAGGTTATTCAATCCAAAAGCACTACCCACCCGCTTTTCATCGCCGCGGCGGGAGCGGTCATTTTATTCAGCGCTTTAGGGTCGGCGGCCATTCTTGGCTGGATACCCAAGAGCGGCGCTGAACAAAGCGGCAGCTTGTCGCAGGCGCCTTCGGCTGGCTCGCCCGCAACGGTAAGCGCGGTAGCGCCTGCAGCGCCCGCACCGGTCACGACTACCACCACGGTTCCGGCAATCAACGCAACACCCACAGCCGCGCCAGCGCAACGCGTGGTTCGAACTGAAGCGCGCCCGGCACCGCGTCACGAGCCACGCCCCGCAGTGCGCGAGGCAACACGCGAGACGGTCCAAGCGCCTCCCGCCGAAATACATGCTCCACGCCCGGTTGAAAGCGCACGCGTTGAAACCGAGCATGTGGTTCTTGCCCAAGCGCAAGAGCCCCCTGCCCCAGTGCGTGTGGTCGCGCCACCCTGCCGCGAATGCGGTGTCGTCGAGTCGGTGAATGAGATCGAAAAAGAAGGCGACGGCTCGGGCCTTGGCGCGGTGGCTGGCGGCGTGGTCGGCGCCATCGCCGGCAAACAAGTCGGTGGCGGACGCGGCCGCGATGTGATGTCGGTGCTGGGCGCCATCGGTGGTGCGTTCGCCGGCAACGCTATCGAGAAAAACGCGAAGAAAACCAAGTCCTACGACATCACCATACGTTTCGAAGATGGCTCGACTCGTACCCTGTCGCAAGCGACTCCACCCGTGTGGCGCTCAGGGGACAAGGTAAGGTTGATCAACAACGCCATTCAACCGAATGCCTGATTAACAAGGCAAGAAGACTAGATCGAGAATGGCCCCGCAAGGGGCCTTTTTTTTGCCTGCGCGAACCCGCCGCGTGACGTATTCTTCGCCCGCTTGAAAACTCTCATTCATGCGGCGAATTCTAGGAATTGCATTTTCGCCAATGAACCATGTCAAGAATTTTCTCTCTCTTGGAGCAAACATGAACGCATTGATTCGATCCAGCGCCGTTGCCCTCGCCATGGTGGCGGCAAGCGGCATTTATCCAACTGTCTCGCAGGCCAGTCCTACCCCGTAAAACCAATGCGCATGGTGCTGCCACTACCACCGGGAGGCGCTATCGACATCGTCGGCCGTACCGTGGGCACAGTAGTGTCGGAAAAACTCGGCCAGCCGATGATTTTCGACAACAAGCCCGGCGCCAACACCATTGTTGCCACGGAGAACTGCGTCAAATCGTCAGCCGATGGTTACACGCTTTGTTACATCACCTCGAACCTATCGCTGAATGCCTCGCTGTATTCCAAGCTGCCCTACGACCACATTCGCGATCTGGACGCGGTCACCAACATGGTGCTGCCTTGGGAAGGTCTGTATCTTTCGGGTGACATTCCCGCCAGCAATGTGCGCGAGTTAGTGGCTTATTCGAAAGCAAATCCTGGTAAGTTGAATTTCGGTTCATTGGGCATCGGCGGCTCGCCACACGTGGTGCCCGAGTGGATTGTGAAAAATACCGGTGCCAGTTTCACCCACATCCCCTTCAAAGGATTGCCTGATCTAATGCGCGCCTTCACCGCCGGCGAGATTCATATGTTTTTCCTCGCGCTGGGTAATCCCGGTTATATGGAAAACATCAAGGCCGGCAAGATGAAGGTGATGTTTTTTGGCGGTGATAAACGCAATCCCCTGTTGCCCAATGCGCCCAGCATGGCTGAGTCGGGCGTGCCCGATCACGAATTCAAAAGCTGGTGGGGCATGGCGGTGCCGCGCGGCACGCCGAAAGACATCATCGATCGCTTGCACGTAGTGTTCGTCGAGGCGCTGCGTACCCCTTCGGTACAACAGCGTTTTTCCTCGATGAGCCTGGAAATTGTTGGCGACACACCCGCAGAATTCGCAAAATTCATCGCGGCGGACAAGGCGCGCGCCGAACGATTGGTTAAAACTTCTGGTGCAAGATTGGATTAAGGATGGCAAAACCGCAAAAAATGACCGGGGGCCAGGCCATGGCCCGGCAACTTGTGCTGGAAGGCATCACGGATTTATTCGGCATTCCCGGCGTGCAATTGGATTGGGCCACCGACGGCCTGCGCGATGTCGAGGACAAGCTCAGGTTCTGGGTGCCGCGCCACGAACAGACCGCCTCGTACATGGCGGACGGCTATGCGCGCTCCACCGGCAAGATCGGCGCCTGCATGGTGGTGCCCGGCCCTGGCATGTTGAACGCTATGGCGGGATTGGCCACCGCCTGGGCCTGCAACTCGCCGGTGCTCGCCATCATCGGGCAGATTCCTTCGGCCGCGATCGGCAAAGGCTTTGGCCTGTTGCACGAAATTCAAGATCAATCGCAGACGCTGGGCACGGTAACCAAGTGGCATGCCATGGCGAAGTCGCCCGCTGATGTGCCGCTACTGATACGCGAAGCGGTCAAGCAGTTGCGCACTGGACGCCCCCGGCCGGTGGCCGTGGAGATCCCTGCGGACATACTCGCCGCCAGCGCCGAAGTCGCATTGATCGAGCCGCCAGCGAACGAGGAATATCGCCTCGCCCCCGACGCGGCGAGTATCGAGGAGGCCGCGAAACTCTTGGATGGCGCGCGTTATCCGTTGATTTATGCAGGTGGCGGATGCATCGCGGCCAATGCCTCCGCGGCGCTTACACGTCTCGCCGATAAGCTTGGCGCGCCGGTGGTGATGAGCGATTATGGGCATGGCGCCTTATCGGACCGCCATCCGCTGGCGCTCTCGACCTTGGGCGGACGTGCGGTGTTTCCGCATGCCGATGTGGTGCTGGTGGTGGGTAGCCGCTTTGCCGATTCAGGCACCCCCAACCCTTCCTGGCCACAAGACAAAATCAAATTTATTTACCTCAATACCGACACCAATTCCTGGGCGCCACCACGCAAACCGGCACTGACGCTTTGCGGCGACGCGACGCTTGGTCTTGCCTTGCTTGCCGACGCGATAAATGGCGGCAAACCCTCGCGCGCGAGCGACGTGGCCAAGGTGCGCGCTTGGTGCGAAGTGCAAATGAAAGAAGTGCAACCGCAATACGATTGGATGCACGCGTTTCGCGGCGCCATCCCCGACGATGGCATCTTCGTGCAGGATCTAACGCAAGTTTGCTACTACTCGCGTGCCTTGATGCCCCTCTACCATCCACGCACCAGCATCACGCCTGGCCATCAAGGGACCCTCGGCTTCGCCTTTCCCACAGCCTTAGGCGTCGCCGCCGGCAACCCCGACCGTGCTGTGGTCTCCGCCTCGGGCGATGGCGGCTTCGGTTACGCGATTTCGGATCTTGCCACCGCCGCAAAATACAAATTGGGATTGGTAGCGGTAGTGTTTAACGACGGACAATTTGCGAATGTGAAGAACGCGCACAAGGCCACCTTCGGACGCTCGACAGCGTTTCAACTCAGCAATCCCGATTTCGCCAAATTGGCCGAAGCCTTCGGTGTAAAAAGCGCCGTGGTACGTACGCCCGCCGAATTGGCGAAAGTATTGCCCGGCGCAATTGCCAGCCGCGAGCCCTGGTTGATCGATGCGCAAGTCGGCGACATGGGTGATCCGTGGCATTTGATTCGCTTGAATGTCACCGGGCCGGTACGCGGGCATCATGTCGCGCCGCCCAATCCCTTGGGCGATCCGGCTACCTGATTGAATCAGGTATACGAACAAATGCCACCTCACGGTGGCATTTGTTAACTTTATTTAAGACATTCCTATATACAACGCCAATTCTGGCGCGATTTTTATTTAAATTAAGAATTATTTCTTGGGGATGACTGGCACCAGGAGATACGACTCCTTCTTGCCGCCCGAATAAATCGTGTTGTGCGCGCGCGCCTTGTAATCAGCGTTGTAGTGGGTGTAGATGGCGGTGCCCGCGCCATCCACCGCGCTCACATCCACGCGCAGACGATGCCCCTTTTGCAGCACGATACTGGTGGCCCAGATTTCCACTTGGCATTCAACCGGCACGCCAGGCTTCAACCATTGGCGCTCGTTATGGGCGTGATAAGGACGATACGGCAGGGTTTTTTCTTTATCGAGTTTACGATGTGAAGCGCGCAACCAGCCCTTGGTGAGCACGGTGGGTTGGCCCTGCGAACCGACTTCGAACACCTCTTTGCCGTCGGGACCGAAGTTACGCAGCGTCACCATGATGTCGGCGTCTTCCGTCGTCGATGACACCCATAAATTCATCACCAATGGCCCGGTGATTTCGGTGGCTTCTTTCATCGGCGGTGTGACGAACGACGCGCCCATGCGGCCGTGCCCGCCGCCATGCCCGCCCGCGCTGGTGGCATAGGTGAGTTTTTTCTCTTTCTTCGGCGGTGTATCGAGCAACTTGCCTTCGACACTAGCGGGCTTGCCATCGGGCTCGCGTTCGATATCCAGGTACCACTTGGTCCATTGCGTGCGCGGAATCGGCCAATCTTTCTCAAAACGGAACGGATAGCGCCCGTTCTTGCCGCCGGTGCGTATCTCCAGTTTCACTGGCGGCTCATCCATGATGCCAGTGTCGATATCCTTCAACCAATGATCAAACCAACGCAATTGATCCGCGCGGCCTTCGTCGGAATAGAAAGCGTGAAAGTGCGTGCCCGAGTGGATGCGCATTTTTTTGGTCTTGGTCTTCAAGCCGAGCCACGCCTCGGTATTGCCACGCAGGTGCAACGAAAACGACGTCCAGTTGCCGGCGGTGTACACCGGCATCTTAATCTGGTCCCACTTGGCGCTGGCCTGACGCCAATATTCCGAATCCAGATTGTGAGACATGTACTCCCACATCATGTTGTTGTTGAACGAATCGGGGTTGTAGGTGCGCGGTTTGCCAAGAAGGTGCTGCGCGGTCCAGTTCAAATACCAATTGCCGATAAAGCCAATGGCAAAAATGCCGCCGTGGTAGGCCTGATCGCGGTACTGATCGGCGCGACCTTCCCAAGGCAGGATGGCCTTCAATGAAGGCGGATTGAGGTTGGCCAGGCGCCACTGCGAAGCCGCGAGGTAGGAAATACCCATGGTGCCAATCTTGCCGTTACACCAGCCGCGCTTGGCCATCCATTCCACCGAATCGTAATAATCCAACGATTCGGCATAGGAACTCGGCTCTGAGCGCCCCGGCGACTTGCCCGAACCACGCGCATCGACACGCACGATGGCAAAGCCCCTAGGGCACCACCATTCCGGATTACCGCTTTCCCAGTTCATATGGGGGTTAGGTTTTTCCTCAAGATCGTCGGGCGGCACCCACAGCTTGTCCTTGTGATACACGGACAAATTCATGATCGCCGGAACCTTCTCCTTGCAATCGGGCCGAAACACATCGGCGTAGATGATGGCGCCATCGCGCATCGGGATCGCCACATCTTTTTCGACGATCAACTTGTATTTCTTCGGTACCGAACCCTTCACCACTTTTTTCGCCACAGCCATCATCCCGCTCCTTAATTTACGTCAACAAATCCATCGAGTCCGCCACGAAATAAAAAGAAAAGGGGCCAGGCTCGAATTAATTGCCCCTCGTTTTACCGACAGCGTCTACCTGCTAATCCAATTTGATGCCGGCCGCCTTGATGATTGGAGTCCACTTGGCGATGTCGGCCTTTACCTGGGCCGCAAGTTCTTCTGGCGTGCCCGGCCGCGGCGTCAATCCTAACGCCGCCTGCTTTTCTAGAAAGTCAGGCTGCTTCAAGGTCCACAGCGCCGCGCTAGACAATCGCGCCAGCACCGGCGCCGGCAGGTTGGCCGGGCCGAATAATGCCCACCAGCCCAGCCGCTCCAACTCGGGGAACCCTTGATCGCGCACATTCGCCACATCCGGTAGCAATGCATCTTTTCCTGGCGACACCAGACCAATGGCGCGCAGCTTTCCTTCGCGCACGAACGGTACGTAATTGGTGTGGCCATCAATCACTAGGTGAATCTCACCCGAGGTCACCGCAGGCACCAACTGCGCCGTGCCTTTGTAAGGCACGTGTACCAAGTTGGCGCCAAGGTTACGCAACTGCTCGCCGGTGAGTTGCGTGGTCGCGGCCGTGGCGCCGAAATTGAGTTTTCCCGGATTCGCCTTCGAATAGGCAATCAACTCGCGCACATTCTTCACCGGCAACGAAGGGTGTATGACAAGGATCGAGTTGCCCGAGGCCAAGCGCGCCACCGCGGTGAAATCCTTAACCGGATCGAAGGGTACCGACGAATACATCGCCTGGTTCAGCGTGATGGTCGAATCCAAAGTGTGAAATAGAAGATAGCCGTCGGGCGATGCGTTCTTCACCACTTCGGCGGCCACGTGCGTATTGCCTCCGGGGCGATTTTCGATCACCACCGGTTGCCCAAGGTTCTCCGACATTTTTGCCGCCACATAACGTGCATGCAGATCTACGCTGCCACCGGGCGGAAAAGCAACAATGAAACGAATCGCCTTGGTAGGGAACTGTTGTGCAAACACTGGCAGGGCAGCCGATACGAGTAGACCCGTAACTAATCCGCCAAGCAAACCGCAACGCATCGCCGAGGGTCGGAGTTTCATGGTCATTCCTCCACTATTGAACTAGCGAACAAGTCTGTAAATCGGTCGCCGCGCAAGCAACCGCGTACGGTCATTGCAAAGAATCAGGCCGCGACCGCCATGCGATCAGGATTCATGTGCCGCAGGCGCGGCGCCACTTTCTCCATGAACATTTGCATGGACCGCGCAAACTTTTCCGGCGTGGCGTAATCGCGGCCGCAGTGGAACATCAAGAGACCAAAACCGCCCACCTGGTCGTAGAACTCCAACACGCGTTT
>JBJXEY010000204.1:0-9088 GCA_046153355.1 Burkholderiales bacterium | reverse complement strand
ACGATCATTACGCTATTGAACTGCCCGGTCATCGCCACCGGCGTGAATTCGCTTTGCGGATCGTAGGGCAGCTTGGGGTAGATCACCGGGTTGAGAGAAATGGGCCCGGCGCTGGTGTGCAAAAACGTATATCCATCGGGCGCGGCTCGCGCGAAGGTCTGCGCGGCAACAATACCATCCGCGGCGCCCTGATTTTCGATGATGATGGGTTGGCCGAAATCCTGGCGCAGCGCTTCGGTCATGCCGCGAAGGCCGATATCCACCGGGCCGCCGGGGGCGCTGGAAATCAGAATGCGCACAGGTTTGACGGGATAGGTTTGGGCGAAGCTATGCGAGGTGATGGCGGTCAACATTGCAATGGCAGCAGCTAGCTTAGACGATGACATCGGAGTCTCCTGAGATGGTGTTTTGCCGATGACGCGATGATAGCCCGCTCGCGAAAGTTTGCGTGGCTCGGCATACGCGAGATAACCGGCGACAATGCCGGTGCCAAGTTAGAATCCAACGCGAATTGTTGCCGCCGGCTTTTCGGTTGGTCCGGTTTGCGTAGGCGCTCACCGGTAAAACATATTTTAGGAGCAATGTGATGAGGATTTTTCCCCTTGGTATCGCGACATCGGTGTTGGCCGGCCTGTGCAATGTGGCGCACGCGCAGTCATATCCCAGCAAACCGGTGCGCTTGGTAGTGGCTTTCGCGGCCGGAGGCGGAACTGATGTGTTAGCGCGTAACCTTGCCAACACCCTGAAGGACACCCTGGGTCAGGCTTTGGTGATCGACAACCGTCCTGGCGCTGGCACCATTATTGGCACTGAAGCCGCAGCCAAATCGGCACCTGACGGCTACACGCTGTTAGTGTCTCTGGATCAAAGTCTTACCATGAACCAGTGGTTGTACGAAAAGCTTCCCTACGATCCAGTAAAGGATTTCGCGCCAGTGTCGTTGCTCGCCAATTCTTCGCGCTTGTATGTGTCGAACCTCAAGGCGCCGGGTGCGAATCTGCGCGGATTGATGGATTACGCCAAAGCCAATCCGGGCAAGCTTAACTATGGTTCGGGTGCCATCAGCGGGCAGGTTGTTGGGGAACAGATTCTGGGAGCCTCGGGTGGGCGCGCGCAGTTCATCTCCTATAACGGCGGCGCACCGGCTTTGACGGCGTTGCTGCAGGGCACGATTGATTTCGTTATAGCCGACATCACCACCTTCGCACCGGGGGTGAGGGATGGCCGTTTGCGCGGCTTGGCAGTCAGCGGTCCCAAGCGTTCGGCGCAACTGCCTGATGTGCCCACGCTGCGCGAAGCCGGTTTCGCGGAACTTGAATCGCAAGCCTGGTGGGGGCTATTCGCGCCAGCGGGCACGCCACGTCCGATTATTGATCGCATAAATTTCGCGACTGTGAAAGCCTACGACGTTGCGGAACTGCGCCAACGCATCGAAGCCACGGGTTCCGAACCCGCCACCAGCACGCCGGATCAGGTGGTTGAGCGCTTGCAACGCGATGCACAAACTTGGGGTGCGATCATCAAGCGGGCGGGTATCAAGGTGAATTGATATAAACCTGGACGAATAAAGCGGGGCGTCCATGGTGATTAGGGGTACGTCCCCAATAAATTAAATAGGGGTACGTCCCCAATTAAATGAGGAGTTTGCAATGTACCCTTCCGATTTTCAATGGCCCAATGGCGCAGCGATTGCGGTGGTGTTCAACATGTCTTGGGAGATGTGGCAGCCCAAGACGCTAGGCACGGCGGTGAATACACAACGCCATGGCGAAACCGTGCCGGCGGGTTCACCTTATGGCCGCAATATGATGTATGTGTACCAGCATGCTTACGGCGAAACAGGTGGCATGCAACGCTTGTTGGACATGTGGAAGCGTTACGGCATTCAAACCAGTTGCTATACATCAGGGTTGTGTCTGGAGTTGTTTCCCGGTCTCGCGCAACGTGCGGACAAAGAAGGCCATGAACTGCTGGTGCAGGGTTGGGATCATGCGTTCTTGTACGAACAGACGGTGGCCGAGCAGGCGGAGTCGATCGACAAGACCGTGGCGATGTATAAAAAGGTGCTGGGCAAGCCGCCGGTGGGCTACACCACGGCGGGCGGTACCTTGACTCCCGAGAGTGTGGAGCTTTCGGTTGCGCGCAATTTCAAATACATCGCCGCCTATCGCAATGTCGATGTGCCTTTCATCATCAACCACCAAGGCAAAAAAATCGTCGGGCAAAATAGCTATGCGCTATGCGATTTCAACGCCTATGGCCACCAAGACTCCACACCGCGCGACATCATGACCCAGTGGCGCGATTTCTTCGACGTGCTCTATGACGAGGGTGTGCGCGGTGAACCCAAGATGCTGGCCTTTGGCACGCATCCGTTTCTCGCGCAGGGCTATCGGATCAAGCCCATCGAAGAGACCATTCAATATGTGCAGAGCAAACCGAAAGTCTGGTTTGCTACGCGCGAGCAGATCGCCGATTGGGTGCTGAAAAATTATCCGGATCAGGATTTATCCAAGTTTTATCCCGAGGCGGTCAATTCGGATCGCTGGTGGGGGCTTGCAGTTGGCTTGGGCGGTCAAGAAGCAGAGGATGCAGCGCTTTACCACCGCAAAAAATAAGGAATATTCATGGCCACTGTTGCCGAGATCGTCGCGAAAACCCTGCGTGCGTATGGCACGGAGAATTATTTTTGCCTGACTGGCGGTGACCACGATATATGGGTTGCGTTGGCCGATGCGGGCATACGCATCGTCAACTGTCGCAATGAGGCCTCGGCGGTTTATATGGCCGATGGTTATGCACGCGTATCCGGCCGCCCGGGGTTTGTTTATGGCCAACGTGGGCCAGGCGTGGCGAATGTGGCGGCGGCGATGGCCGATCCCTATTGGGCGTTCAGCCCGGTGATTTCGCTCACCTCTTCGATCATGAATCGCTCACGTGATCGCTTTGAATATCAGGATGTGGATGGCATGCCGATGCACGCGCCCACCTGTAAATGGAATAAGAGCTTAGCCTCGCCGACGCGTGCAGGAGCTATGACGCGCGCGGCGATCCGTGCTGCCACCGGTCCAGTGCCGGGGCCGGTGCATCTGGAGATACCCGCCGATATGTTGGGGTTGGATTCGGGCGAAGCGGAGGGCTACCAGGAGGAGTCACTGGGCACGGTGAATTCACGGCGCCTTGCGGCCGACACGGCACGTGTGCCCGAGCTCATCACGCGCCTATTACAAGCCGAGCGTCCTTTGATTTTGGCAGGGGGTGGGGTGGTGCTCTCCGAGGCTTGGGCGGAGTTAAACGAATTGGCCGAAGCGCTGAGCATTCCAGTGGCTACTACCTTGGGTGGCAAGGGTGCGATATCCGAGCTGGATAGTGAATTGGCGGTGGGTGTGATCGGCCGCTACTCGCGCCGCGTGGCCAATGACACGGTAACCGATGCCGACATGGTGTTCGCGGTGGGCACGCGATTTGGCGGTCTCGCCACCAACGCCTGGCAACTGCCTTTCAGTCAGAAACGGTTGCTGCAACTGGATGCTGACTCACAGGTCATTGGACAAAACTACCGCGTTGAATATAGCCTCGTGGGCGATGCCAAATTGACCCTCGCAGCGGCAGTGGCTGAAGTGAAGGCGCGCGGTGCGGCACGTGGCCGTACGCCGTGGGCTAAGAGCGTCATCGAGCGTCTGGCGAAATGGAAAGCCGCTGCGCAGGAAATGGCGGCATCCAAACCTGCCGATGGTATGCACCCGGCCGAAGTGGTGGCGGCATTACGAACCGTGATGAAGCGCGATGACCTGCTTGCCGCCGACACCGGCGCCATCGCCGCGTGGGCGGGCACCTTGTATCCAACGCCCGCAGGGCGTTTCATGTTGCGTTCCGCAGGCTCGTTGGGTTGGGTGGTGCCCGGCGCTATGGGCGCGGCGCTTGCGCGGCCCGATCGCAAGACCGTGGCGCTCTCGGGCGATGGCGGGTTGCTCTATCACATCGGCGAATTGGAGACGGCGATCCGCTGCAATATTCCTCTTATGATCGTGGTGGTCAACAATCGCGCATTTGCTTCCGAATTCCATCTGCAAAAGCGTGGCAAGAACAGCCGCATCATCCCCGAAGTGATCGATTTTTCCGACGCGGATTTTGGCGCCATCGCGCGCGGCTTTGGTGCGCATGGCGTGCGTGTAACGAAATCCGAAGATCTGTTGCCCGCGTTGAAAGAAGCCTATGCGTTGGGCAAGCCAGCACTGGTGGATGTGTTGTGCAGCAAGGAAACCGCCGCACCATCGGCCTCGTATCGGGGCGATAGCCTGGTATGAGTTTCGTTTCTCACGACGTAAATGAATATTTAATTGATTGGGTAACCGCAATGAGCATCAAAAATCTTTGTGTTGTTGCCACCATGGTGGTGTCGCTAATGGTGGTGTCGCTATGGCCACTGCAAGGGTTGACGCAATCAACGTTTCCCTCCAAGCCGCTACGCATCGTGACAGTGTTGCCCGCGGGCAATGACGGCTATATACGCGCCGTGGCCACCAAACTAAGCGACCAATTGGGCCAGCCGGTAGTGGTGGACAACCGCCCCGGCGCGGGTGGCGTCACCGCGGCGCAATCGGTTTCCACCGCCGCGCCCGACGGCCACGCGCTGATGATCATCGCCTCGGCATTTTTGATTGCCAAGGCGGTGAATCCTAAACTGGCCTACGAGCCGCTGGAGGACTTTGCCGCCGTCGCCAAAATATATGGTGGTAGCTCTTCGATGGTGCTGGTGCGCCCCGAGTCCCCGGCAAAGACCCTGGAGCAACTGCTTGCTCAAGCGCGCGCGACACCGGAAAAGTTTAGCTACGGCGTGGGTGGCATTGGCGGGCAACCGCATCTTTCGGCGGCAGCGCTGCTGGCGATTTCCGGGATCAAAGCGCTGCACGTGCCCTTCAAAACGCAAAACGACGTGGCCTTGGCATTGCTGCGCGGCGATGTGGATTTCACCATCTTGGCCACCACTACGTCGCTGCCACTGGTTCAAACCGGCAAGTTCCGCGTCCTGGCGGTGACCAGCGGCACGCGATTCAAAGGATTTCCGGACGTGCCCACGGTTCACGAGATCATTAAGAACGATCTGCTGATCCATGAGACCTGGGCAGGTTTGGCGGCACCGGCAAAAACACCCGGTGACCTGGTGCGCCGTCTTCACGCCGAGACCAGCAAAGCCCTGGTGGATACCAATGTGCGCAAGGCGCTGGCGGCCGGCGGCAACGAGCCGACGTTGGATGAGTCAGTGGATCAGTTCGCGGCGTTTCTGCGGCGCGAAAACGATAAGTGGCGCGAGATCGTGAAGTTGACCGGGGTCAAAGCGGAGTGAGCGCGCGATCGCTTTGGTTCGATAGTCGAGATCGTCTTCGATATAGTCCAAAACTGAATTAAAAATATGGAGTAGGCCATGTTGATAAAAGGCTTGTCTGGTTTATTCTTTGTAATTTTTGGATCACTTACTATATCAGGTTCGGTACAGGCGCAGAGCCCGGCGGCAGCCTATCCGGTAAAACCGGTGCGTTTTATCCTTCCCTATGCCGCTGGCGGCATGCCCGATACCGTGGCGCGCGCACTGTCGCAGGACTTGTCGGGGCGCCTTGGGCAATCGGTGGTGATCGACAATCGCCCCGGCGCGGCGCAGGCCATTGCCTTGGAGGCGGCGGCGAAGGCCCCCTCTGATGGTTACACCATGGTCATGGGCACGATGGCGGGCCTGTTGTTTCTCACCGCGTCGCGAAAATCGCTGCCCTACGATCCATTCAAGGATCTGGCTTCGGTAACACTATTGATGCACACCCCATTTTTCATCTCGATTCACAACTCGTTGCCGGCCAATTCGATTCAGGAATTCATGGCGTTAGTCAAAGCGCAGCCGGGCAAATATTTCTACGGCACCTTGGGCGTTGGCAGTGGACATCACCTGGTCACCGAACTTTTCAAAACGCGCACCGGAACCAATTTTGTTCACGTTCCTTTTAAGGGCGGTATACAGGCGCACGCCGATCTGATCGCTGGCCAGGTGCAAATCATGTTCGAGGGGCCGGGCCTCATGAACCATGTGAAAAGCGGCAAGGTGCGCGTATTAGCGGCGACCAGCATGAAACGCGCGGCGGTGATGCCTGATGTGCCGACGCTCAATGAAACTGTTCTGCCGGGGTTCGACGTGGGCACGTGGTTCGGTGTTTCGGTTCCCGCAGCGGTTCCGCGTCCCATCGTGGAAAAGCTCAATCGCGAATTGGTGACGGTGCTGCGTTCGCAAGCACAACTGGATCGATTTGCTGCGCAAGGGCTCGAAGGCTTGGCGAGCACCCCAGAAGAAATGAGCGAACGCATCCGCGTCGAATATCCGATCTGGACCAAGGTGATGCGCGCGGCCGGCATCGAACCTGAATAGGCTATTGGTTGCGCGACAGCTGCGCGGAGCGCGCGAATTTATGCGCAGGGCAGCGATCATTCATTTGGGCCGTTGCTCTAGCGCTTGTTCGAGAAACGCGCTTTGTTTGCGGCCTTGCATGAGCCGCTGGCCGCGGGTGGCAATTTTCTCGCGCTCCACGCTTTTGCCAAGGTATTCGACACATAGGTCGGTCAAAAGATCGAATTTGCCGAAAATCACACCCTCGGAATAAATACGCTCCTGGGTCGGATCCTGATCGCCTTCGGAGATTACAAAGGCTCGATTGGCGAGTAGGTAGCAAACGCGTACCGCGTCGAAAACTACGCCATTGTCAATGGCGCCGATATTGAGCACGATTTTTGCGCGAGCGATCAATGCATCGCGTTGGGCCCCATATACGCTGGATTCGAACTTGAGGGCGATGCCAAGTGTTCCAAGGCGATCAGCAATCGCCTGCCGGCGTGGGGTTAGGGTTCCGTAGAACAAAACATCGATGTCCTTGGGAGTGTCGCTGGAGACGCGCACTAGCTCAGGAACATAACCTATCGGAACGTGGGTGACGTTGGCGCCCATTTCGCGCAGTGCTTGTACATTGCGTTCGCTATGATCCCAAATGCGATGCGACAGCAAAATTTCGCGGTAGCCTGGCGCTGCCGAGAATAACTGCGGTCGTACCTGTTCGAGATTGATAAGGATCGTGTCGGGAGGCAATTGTGGATTGCCGAAATTCGGCAATAGATGTGGACCAAACACGATGTTGGTTCGGTCGCTATGCAACGTATTGTCCTGAAGGACCGAATCGTGCCCTAGTTCAATCAAGCCGAAATGCACGGATATTGAAATATCGGTGAAGGCCCGAGAATGCGTATATCCCGGTGGTGCGAGAACGGTAACGCCGAATCGCATCATCATCCGATAGGGAAAATCGGTGAACCGCGCAAGGTACCGATTCGCGCTTGAGAGTATCGACTACCGGATGAATTATTCCGGTTTCACACCGGCCAATTTGGCGGCTTGGCTATAAAGTTCGATCGAGCGCTTCAATAACGCGGCGAACTCGGCGGGCGAATTGCCGATAACCGTGAGGCCGATCTGATCGAGCTTGCCATTGACATCGGGCGTGTTCAACGCCTTGACGATTTCGCTATTCAAGCGTGCCAATACTGGCTGTGGCAATCCTGTCGGGCCAAAAAATCCAAACCAACCCGGCGGGCGCTCGTAATTGGGCAAGGTTTCAGCCAGGGCGGGTACTTCGGGTAAATGTACATAACGCTTGGGTTCAGCCACCGCGAGAATTTTTATTTTTCCGGCTTTGTACAGCGCCACCGATTCGGAGGTGCCATTGAACGCGAGTGACACTTCGCCGGTAGCCAATGCGGTGATGGCGGGTGCGGAGCCCTTGTAGGGCACGTGCAGGATGTCGATGCTGAAGGATGACTTGAACATCTCGGCGACCATGTGAAGCGCACCACCAGTGCCTGACGAGCTATAGGTCAGTTTTCCTGGATTTTTCTTGCCGTATTCGAGTAACTCTTTCACCGAATTGACGGGCAGTGAAGTCGCCGCCGCTAACACGATGGTGGTGGTCACACCGGCGGTAATGGGCGTGAAGTCCTTCACTGGATCGTAGGAAAGGTTCTTGATACTAAAAGGGCTGGATGCGTGCGTGCTTGATGTGCCGGTCAATAGCGTATAGCCATCAGGTGCCGAGCGCGCCACCATTTCCGAACCGATCATGCCATTAGCGCCGGCGCGATTTTCCACCACCACCGCTTGGCCAAAGGATTCGGAGAGTTTCTGCGCGACCAACCTTCCCATGGTGTCCAACCCCGAGGCGGGCGGGAAGGGCACGACGATACGCATGGCTTTGTTGGGGAAGTTCTGCGCCAATGAAATGCTGGGCATGGCCACCGCAATCATTGCAAAACCAGTGGTGATAAAAATAGATGGTTGGGTTTTCATACTGCCTCCTCGTTCGCTTTGAGTAGCGCCGGGTCGGGGAGCAGGCGTCGGTAATGGCCTTTCGCCGACGACAACGGCGTACATCTTGGACTTTCGTTTAGCCGCGGCGCATCGAATCGAAAAATTCCGCATTGCCCTTGGTCGCTTTGACCTTGTCGAGCAGGAATTCCATCGCTTCCAGATCATCCATCGGGTAGAGCAGCTTTCTCAATACCCAGACTTTTTGCAGAATTTCCTTGCCGATCAGCAATTCCTCGCGGCGGGTGCCGGAGCGGTTGACGTTGATCGCGGGGAAGATGCGTTTCTCATACATGCGGCGATCAAGGTGCGTTTCCATGTTGCCGGTGCCCTTGAACTCCTCGAAAATGACGTCATCCATGCGGCTGCCAGTGTCGATAAGCGCGGTGGCAAGAATGGTCAAGGAACCGCCTTCTTCCACATTGCGCGCGGCGCCAAAGAAACGCTTGGGGCGCTGCAACGCGTTGGCATCCACGCCGCCGGTTAGAACCTTGCCGGAGGCCGGTACCACGGTGTTGTAGGCGCGTGCCAGCCGGGTGATGGAGTCAAGCAGAATCACCACGTCCTTTTTATGCTCGACTAGGCGTTTGGCTTTTTCGATCACCATTTCGGCCACTTGTACATGGCGCGAGGCGGGTTCATCGAAGGTCGAGGCAACCACTTCGCCCTTAACCGAGCGCTGCATTTCGGTGACTT
>JBJXEY010000202.1:0-4676 GCA_046153355.1 Burkholderiales bacterium | reverse complement strand
AATCGCAGCTGAGCAAGGCGCTAAAAAAACGGCTTCCGCTGGCGACGTCCACGCCACTGCTTGCACGGCCGACAAGACGCCGCCCCCCGGCCCGTCGACGGGCATGCAGCGCGCCGGCAAGCCGCAGCGCAACGCCGACGGTGGGCCGCCCGATCGCGCACAGCGCAACTTCACCGATCCCGACAGCCGTGTGCTGCCCACCCGCAGCGGCTGGCTCCAGGGCTACAACGCCCAGATCGCCGTCGACGGCGAGAACCAGATCATCCTCGCCCAGTGCCTGGGCTCGCAGTCCACCGACGCGCCGGCTCTGCCCAAGCTCCTCGACGCCGTGCGCGCCAATTGCGCTGCCAATCCCGTCGAGGTCTCGGCCGACGCTGGCTACTGCACCGAGGCCAATCTCGCAGACCTCGCTCGTCGGCGCATCGCCGGCTACGTGGCCCCGGCCGCGTGCGCCACGCCGACGGCGCACTCTCGCTCAAGGGCGGCGTCACCGGCTGTCGCGTCGCGGCCATGGCCGCGAAGCTCAGGCGCGCTGGCCGACGAAGCCGCTACCGCCTGCGCAAGCAGATCGTCGAGCCCGTCATCGGCCAGATCAAGGCGGCCGGAGGATTCCGACAATTCCTTCTCAGGGGCCTCGACAGCGTCAGAGACGAGTGGGCGATGGTCTGCACCACCCACAACCTGCGAAAGCTCGCCAGAGCCACAGCGTGAGGAGGCGCGCGTCATCGCCATGATCGCCCCCGACCCAGTGCGAACTCCTCCGCTCGCCAATTCAGAGACAGGCTCCAAGCAGCTCGTTGAACTAAGCGCCGTTTCGGCGCGCGGTTCGTTCGGTTCGATGTTGGAGCCGAGTGTTCGCATGGTCGTTCTGGTCCTTTCGTCCGCTTCCTCACGCTGCGGCGAGCAGCTTGGGCAGTCGGATCAGGTTGTAGGCGGCGGTCGCAAAGGTGAACGCCCACGCCACGCGCTCGCGGCCGCGGAACTTGGTCTTCGCCTGGCCGCCGATGCACTTCACCCAGGCGAACACCTCCTCGACCCGCTTGCGGCTGCGCTGGCTCAGCTCGTAGCCGGGATGGCGCGTCGTGCGCGCGTCGATCGCCGAACGCCTGTTGGTCATGTGCTGCGCCACGTGCGGCGTGACGTTGCGCGCGCGCAGGTCGGCGACGAAGTCGCGCGTCTCGTAGGCCTTGTCGGCCGCCACCGTGATCCGCCGCGTGCTCGGCAGGTCCTCGACCATCGCGATCGCCGCCGCCCGCTCGCCCAGCCCGTTCGCCTCCGTCAGCATCGCGCCGACCACCAGCCCGTTGCGGTTCTCCAGCAGCGCGTGGCCGAGATAGGCCAGCTTCGACTCCTTGCCGTCGCCCTTGCGGTACAGCCGTGCGTCGGGTCGCTGGTCGAGGCATGCGTCTCGTTGCGGCGCTTCTCGCCGTGGAAGTCGCGCTCCCCGTTCGAGCCCCCGCTCGGCGGTGTCCCCGAGCCGTCCTTCGGCCGGAAGCTCTTCATCGACGCCCATGCCGCCACCAGCGTCCCGTCGACCGAGAAGTGCTCGTGGCTCAGCAGGCGCCGGACCTTCGGCTGCGACAGCACTGCCGCCAGGAACTTCGCCGCCACCTCGCCCTCGAGCAGGCGCTCGCGGTCTTTCGAAGAGGTCGAGTGGACTCACACAGAATCCTCAATCCTCGGACCGACAAAGCAACCGAACAAACAGCCGAAGTCCAGCAGCTGCATCAGGCCGCGTAGCGAGGGCTCCGCGAAAATGGCCCACTGCGGTGTCCCGCGCAGCGTATGCCAAGCGAATACTCGGCCGGCCAAGTTTCGACTACATGGCGTCGCGATTTGCCAACGGCGACCCCCGCGCCACGTCGACCAGCGACCGAACCAACCCCGGAGAACGCATCACCCGTACGCGATGCTCCCGCATCACGTGTGAGAACACAGCCGAGCTTTGCATGTTGCGGCCGCGGATCGTTGTCTCTTCGACGTCGACACGCACGCAACGAATCGTTCTTCGTTCAAACACGCGACCCAAACGGTAACAAGCCGTCACCAATCTTGCACAATCAATTCGAATTGGAGGTCAGAATGTCTGACAAAACGCAAATCGAGAATCTGTTTTCTAACAAATTCCAAGTTGACAAAGAAAGTATTATTAAAAAATCCAACGCTCTCAAAAAGTTGCTTGAAACTCCCTCCGACGTTCTCACGCTCCTGGAGACAATTGACTCACGTCCAACCTTTGCGGTTTCCGTAAAATTTCCAACAATCTCTTATGCTAATCCAAAAGATCCGCAATATTCTGTTCGGCAAATTGAATTGCATGTTGTTGAGGCTCGCGCAGTTCTCAACGCGATGCTCGGGCTACGCGAGCGCTGGTTCCAAACAGCTACCGAAGCGATTGATATTCGCATTCGTTTCACGCAATTCAAGTTACTAGATTGGGTCCGGAACTATGAAGTTCAGTTCGCGTCCGACGCGACGGGAACTGAAATTGCGGTCTCAAAATTGATAAATCAAGGAATCAAAATTGCAGGCGAGCAAAGTGAAAAAATCAAAAAAATTCACGACGTACTAAATTCTAACGATGGAAGTTATCAAGGAGACAACTTGGACTCCTATGATGCATCGCCTCAGAATGTGCTGAATGAAACCAACTGGCGAACATACAATGAATGCCTAGGCGCCACTCCATTTCACGCTATTCGAGCATCTACTTCGTACCAGAATAATCTAGAAATGGATAAATATCAGGAAAAAGTAAAACCAACTACGTATCTTAGAGGCCGTCTCGAGTTCGCGCAATGGAAGATAGGTGCGGCGAGCTCAGTTGCGGCGACAGGCTATTTGGATCAACAAAAACTCGCCAATAACGAAAAAATTAAACTCCTAAATTGGCGAAATCTTTTGGATCAAGCACGAGATGCCATAAATAGGTATAGCGCTTATGCGCGAGCTAATGAACTAATCAGTGATGATGGCCCTCTGAGTTTAATCAAAAGAATAGATCTGCACGTGCAGGAAATGACGCAATTAGCAGGTTTTGTCAGCATCTTAATACCACTGATAAAAAGAGGAATGAAAATCGTTTACAAGGTAGATGTCGAAAAAGCCGAAGTCCATGATGTCACTGATTTGGAAAAACTGTCGATTTGGCTAAATAATGTAGAAAAAATATTGAGAGATAGGAGGCGTCTTGAGCAAACCACGCAATTTGTTATTTCCCTAAAAAAGAAGGACGAAAAATTCAAAGATAAAATAAATGTCAATTTTCAATTCGAAGTAACGTTAAATGATACACTTGAAATTCCTTGGTTGTTGCGTGGCATTGGCGTGTATTTTACCGGTTCGAGGAAGATCCCCCTTGGCTTGAGGATTGTACCGAAGAAAAACCCGCCGCAGGATTTTGACGGCGACACTGATCCTGAGAAATTAATGGCCTTTGGCGCGACTAGAAACGTAGATAGTATATCAAATAACTATCAATGCGCGCACAGCGATTTTCTTTGGAATCTTTCGCCGTACCGGAAGTGGGTCATTAATACGAGTGAAAATGACCTTGGGAGTATCGATGACATTTTGATCGTCTTGACAGTCACTACTCTCGACTTTAAGTGAGGCGTGTGATGGTAGGCCGACGGGATCACGGTCCAGAACCAGAAGATGACGGACACGATATTGGTGACGCCGATTTTGATTCTGGGGGAGGAGACCTGGATCCTTCCGAAAATACGAATCCGTTCAACCCATTTGATAGCGACGCACCTGAAAAGAGGAGCGGACGAGAGCCGCTTGAGCGTGACACTCAAGTTATTCGTGAAGATATTCGTTCAGACTTGATGGAATTTAAGAAGTGGCGATCGCAACATGGATTTGGAGATGATTTTTCCTTTTACGGACGATCTTCAATGAAAATGAAGGACCCGTCCACGGATTCACACGCGGAGGCCTTTCGAAGCAACAGTAAGATGGTTCGCCAGGGCACGGCAACAAACGAATTCAATTTTTTAGGAGAAATCAAAAATAGTAATATGACCTCTACATTTAATCTGGGATTATACAAAGAAATTGAAGTGGTTGGATCGTATTCTGGCCGCCTAGCGGGAATAGTCACGGGAACTCTCATGGTAGCAGCGGGAGCGGCGTTGTGTGCCACAGCAGTGGGATGCATTGCTGGAAGCACGATGATATCGTTTGGGGTGAATGATTATATCGAAGGGGTGACTGGAGGCGCTGGACCCGTTAGGGGCGCGTTTCAGTCCTTTGCGGTGAAGCATACCGGTCGAGCCGAATTAGGAGACGCGGCATACAACATTTCAGGGGTTGCGTTGTCGTTTATCAGCAATCCGGCGTTTTTGTTGCGACCGGGTGCATGGAAGCTGTTTCACTATATTCCATCTGACTACATTGTATCACAGCGATTGATAGGGGCCCTGACTGAAACGACGAGGGTTCAAGCGCTTTTCGGAGCAGGAGAGCACATCTTAGACGTGTGGTATGATGAGTGATTCGCAAGACCGTATGTTTGTTTTCCACGGATTAGGTGGCTCGCCCTCTTGCAATTACCCATATCTCCCTTCGCGCATGAGCGTTGCGCCGATCATGATGTCGGCGAGCTTTGAGATGCCGCGCCACATGACCTTGTTGCCGGGCGGCGGGTCGCGCGTGCGCGCGAGATAGCC
>JBJXEY010000200.1:0-8852 GCA_046153355.1 Burkholderiales bacterium | reverse complement strand
GTCGGGTAGTTCTTTTTCGTTGTTCGAGGTAATGAACACCAGGGGGCGATGTTTCGCGCGCACCAGTTCCTTGGTTTCATACACATAGAATTCCATGCGATCGAGTTCTCTCAATAAATCGTTGGGGAATTCGATGTCGGCTTTGTCGATTTCATCGATCAACAACACCACCGGTTTTTCGGCCGTGAATGCCTGCCATAGGGTGCCGCGCACGATATAGTTGGATATGTTTTGTACCTTGGGGTCGCCCAATTGCGAATCGCGCAGCCGGCTTACCGCGTCGTATTCGTATAAGCCTTGTTGCGCCTTAGTGGTGGATTTGATGTGCCATTCCATGAGCGGCATGCCCAACGCGGTAGCGACTTCCTCGGCAAGCTTGGTTTTTCCGGTGCCCGGTTCGCCTTTGATGAGTAGCGGACGTTCCAGGGTAAGCGCGGCATTTACCGCCAGATTGAGATCGTCAGTTGCAACGTAGGTAGCGGAGCCGTTAAAGCGCATGGTTTTATCCAGAATATCGTTAGGGGCGGCGTGGATGAAGTCTCGCTCGATTATAAGAGCAGCATTGAATCGCCGCCTTGGCGTGGCAATACTGCTCGTGCTTAGCGGGTACATGCCTCGATCCCTGGCCAATGGCATCGCGGTGGATGTTGGTCACATCAAATCTCAACCGGGGGCCATCAGCGCGCGCGGTATACCTGAGCATTGGTTCAATCGAGACCTAGCGCTGCAGATTGTCGCAAATTTGCAGAAACAAGGTCATCCAAGCTTCGCGATTGGCGCGAATGGTGAAATGGATAAGTTGATGGATCGCGTTGCTGCAGGAAATAAGGCGGCGCTTTTCTTTTCAGTGCATCACGATTCGGTGCAGGAACAGTTCCTTGAAACCTGGATGTTCGAAGGCGTCGAACGCCGTTACAGTGATCGCTATGCGGGGTTTTCATTGTTTGTCTCGCGCCACAATCCCCAGTTGAAACGCAGCCTGGCCTGCGCCTCGACCGTGGGCGCGGCGCTGCGTCGGGCTGGATTTCGGCCTTCGCTCTACCATGCCGAACCGATTCGTGGCGAATCGAAGCCATTCGCCGATCAATTGAACGGTGTGCACTACTATGACAATCTGGTGGTGCTGCGGCACGCGCGCATACCGGCGATTTTGTTCGAAGCCGGTGTCATTGTTAATCGCGAGGAAGAATTGGCGCTCTCCGATGCGTCGCGACGTGCACAGATGGCGGAGATGATCGCTACGGCCTTGGTGCGTTGTCGGTTGCAAAATCCGGGTGGCGCAAAGCGCTGATATTTCCTCTTTGCTTCACGGCGAAAACGCCCCGAGTAGCTCTGTAAAACCCAGCTTTTTCGGGTACGAAGTGGGCATCTCGCTTTGACCTGGTTGGGTGCCATCGGCTAGAATTGCGGCGCTCCTGCGAGCTTTTCAGCCTTGGGCGCTTGATCGAATCGAGAAAAATGATGAAGAAATTTTTGCTTGCCTCTCTTATTGGAATGCTCACTACCTGTGGGTTGGCTTTTGCCCAGGGGGCGACCAAAGGCGATGCGGCGGCCGCGACTAAAAAAGTGTCGATGTGTATAGGCTGTCACGGCTTGGTCGGCTACAAAACCGCCTATCCGGTGGTTTTTTCGGTACCGATGATCGGCGGCCAATCGTCAGAGTATTTAGTCAAAGCGCTGCAAGCTTACCGGGCGGGCGAGCGCAGTCATCCCAGCATGACCGCTGTGGCGAAATCGCTGTCGGATCAGGATATCGCCGATTTGGCCGCTTACTACGGCAAGAGCAAGTAAGGAAATGCGATGAATTATTTTGGAAAAGCAAAAACTCTCTCCTTGATCGCGCTTGGTTGCGCGCTGGCGGTACCAGGTTTGGCATTTGCTGACCGGGCCGCAGGCCAAGCCAAAGCGAAGCAGGTTTGCGCCGCATGCCATGGTGAAAATGGCGACAAACCCTTGCAGCCGGAATACGCAATTCTCGCCGGGCAACATCGCGATTATTTAATCAAAGCCATTAACGATTACAAATCAGGCGCGCGCAAAAACGCCATCATGGGTGCCCAGGTGGAGAAATTGAGCCGTCAGGAAATCCTCGACCTCGCCGAGTGGTTTTCCACCCGCCCAGGTCCATTGGCAATCAAGCACTGAATTGTCGCCTGACGCACTGCAGATAGGCTTCTGCGTCGATAGGTCGGCCCTCCCGTTGAGATCGCCACACCGTTTCACCTAAACACTCCAGCACCGCATGCGTTGCTGCATGACGGTCGCCTGGGCGCGCAAGGATGCGCTCGAATTCGGCGCGCAGACCAACCGGTTGATCGATGGAAAGCTGTTCCTCAATCGCAAGGTGCAGGCTCAAGTGCAAAAACGGATTCATGCTCCCCTCATCCACCGTGAATTCGGTTTGCGTAGCGACAGCTTCGTTCGTCAAGAAGCGCTGGTATTCGGGGTGAAGCGAAACAATGTCGACGGCGAGGGCCTCCATTGATGTCAGCGGCGCGCGACCCAAATGTTTTTGCCATGACTGCGCGAAAAAAGTTCGGACTTCATCGCGGCTGGGAGTAAACATGAAATGCAATTCGAGTTCGAGTTGATTACGGAGCGCTACAGCGCTCGTTGCGCTTTGCTACGACCAGCGGCCTTACCCTCGCGCGAGCTTGCCCGCTTGGGCGACACCTTGGATTTGGGCGCGGTCGAGTCGAGCTTGGTTTTTTTCCGGTATTCGCACAGATCGCGAATCACGCAGCTTGGGCATTCGGGTTTAAGCGCTTTGCACACGTAGCGTCCGTGCAGAATCAGCCAATGATGCGCATCAAGCTTGTATTCTTCGGGCACGAATTTGAGCAATCGATGTTCGACCTGCAGAACATCCTTGCCCGGCGCGATCCCGGTGCGGTTGGAGATGCGAAAAATGTGTGTGTCCACCGCGATAGTCGGTTCGCCAAAGGCGGTGTTGAGCACCACATTGGCTGTTTTGCGACCCACGCCGGGTAGCGCCTCCAAGGATTCGCGATCACGCGGCACTTGGCCGCCATGCAGCTCTACCAGCATGCGGCAGGTTTCGATCAGGTGTTTCGCCTTGGATCGGTAAAGACCTATGGTTTTGATGTAATCGCAGAGCCGCTTCTCGCCCAAGGCGTGCATCAGTGCCGGCGTCGGGGCATCGCGAAACAAGTCTGGCGTTGCGCGATTGACGCCGCGATCAGTGGCCTGCGCTGAGAGCACCACCGCCACCAGAAGCTCGAAGGGATTGCGATACAACAATTCGGTGCGGGGCGCGGGGTTCCCGGCTCTTAATAGCTCAAAAATTTCGCGTCGTTTGGTGGGATTCATCGGTTGGTCTTTTCCGTATCGCCGGCAATCGCATCGGTACCAATGGCGCGTCGCTGGTCGATTTCTTTAATGCGTTGCTCGATCTCGGACGGCAGATTTTCGGTATTTTTAGCTTTGATCGCGGATTGCGCGGCCCTGGCGCGTTCCATGGCCGCGCGTATCAGCGCTTGACGAGCATCCGAATTTGCTGCGTCGGTGACATTGTCTCGTCTGGCAAGTTTCGCATGGCGGCGTGCTTCTTCCTTCGCCAAACGCGCGTTTCTTGATTCGTAGCGGCCACGAGCGTCCTTGGCGCGTTCTTCGGTCCACGAGGCCAACGAGGTGGGCGCTGGAATCATGGCGATGCAATCCACTGGGCATGGCGCGACACATAAATCGCATCCGGTGCACAGATCGGCAATCACGGTATGCATCTGTTTAGAAGCACCGACGATGGCATCGACCGGGCAGGCTTGAATACAAAGCGTACAACCGATGCAGGCGGCTTCATCGATGAATGCCAATTTCACCGGACCTTCAACGCCATTGATCGGATTGAGCGGTTTGGGTTGCCTGCCCAACAAGTTCGCCAGTTTCACGATACCAAGCTGGCCGCCGGGCGGGCATTGATTGATATCGGCTTCGCCTTTGGCAATGGCTTCGGCGTAGGGCCGACAGGCGGGGTAGCCACAACGCGTGCATTGTGTTTGCGGGAGAAGCGCGTCGATGGCAATCGCCAGGTTTTGCGCGGTAGCGTTGACGTTGTCGCTCATTGCCGAGGCTGCGCCAGCGAGTTGAGAATATCCCCTACCAATTGCGGGCCTTGATAGACCAAGGCGCTATACAGTTGCACCAGCGTAGCGCCGGCCTGGAGTTTTTCGCGCGCGTCGGCGCCGCTGGCAATGCCGCCAACGCCGATGATGGGTACGCGCCCGTCGAGTGTTCGAGAGAGTCTCTTCACTACTTCAGTTGAGCGCGCGCGCAATGGTGCACCGGATAATCCCCCCGCTTCGCGACTTTGTGACAGGTGCTCGACGCCAGCGCGCGACAAGGTGGTGTTGGTAGCGATGACCGCATCCAAGCCGTGCACGAGAATTTTTTGTGCGATGGCATCGATACCGGCGTCATCCAGATCCGGGGCAATTTTCACGGCTATAGGCACATGGCGTCCGGTCGACTGTCGTAATTCCTCGCGGGTGCGCGCGAGTTCCCCCAACAATTGTTCCAACAATGCATCGTGTTGCAGTTCGCGCAGGCCACTGGTATTGGGCGAAGAAACATTGGCCGTAACGAAAGAGGCATAGGGATAAACTTTTCGCAGGCAAAACACGTAATCCTCGGCCGCGCGTTCGATAGGCGTGTCGGCATTCTTGCCAATGTTGATGCCGACGATGCCTTTGTTTTCCCGGCGGTGAAGATTAGCAACCAAGTGATCGACACCCAGATTGTTGAAACCCATGCGATTGATGACTGCATTGGCATCAGTGAGTCGAAAAATTCTTGGACGAGGATTGCCCGGTTGCGGGCGTGGCGTGACCGCGCCCAGTTCGACGAAGCCGAATCCCAGCGCCAATAAGGCATCGATGTGATCGCCATTTTTATCCAGTCCCGCAGCCAGGCCGACTGGGTTGGGAAAGTCGATGCCCATGGTGTGAATCGGTATAGAAGGCGTAGCGCCAACCAGGAATTTTGCCAAGCCAAGGGAATAAAGCGCATCGAGTAGGCCCAAACTCACGCCGTGCGCGGACTCTGGGTCCAGGCAAAAAAGCAGGGGACGTGCGATTCGATAGGCCGCGATGGATGACATGCGGCGAGTTTATCAGTGGGCGGGGCTTAAAAATCCGCGGCGTCCAGACGCCGCCAATTTCCCTCGATAAAACCTTCGATGGGACGAAAACGCGCCTTGTAGGACATCTTGCGGGAATCGCGTATCCAATAACCCAAATAGAGGTAAGGCAATCCCAGTCGCCGGCATTGTTCGATCTGCCAAAGGATGTTGTAGGTGCCGTAGCTTGCCTTGCCGTCATCCGGGTCGAAAAACGTATATACGGATGACAGACCATCATTCAATTGATCGAGAATCGAAGCCATGACCAGGGCGCCGTCGCGGCGAAATTCAATCAACTTGGTATTGACGCGGCTCTGCAGCAAAAAATGCGAATACTGATCGCGGCTGTCCTGATCCATGCCGCCGCCAGCATGGCGCTGGGCTTGATAACGCAAGTACAAAGAATAGTGCTCGACGCGAAAGCGCAGACCGGTAATGCTGGATTCCAGGTTGGCGTGCGCGCCCCAAGCGCGGCGTTGGCTGCGCGTCATGGCGAATTCGGCCACCGGCACACGCACCGGAACACAGGCGCGGCAGGCGTCGCAATAGGGCCGATAGGTAAATATCCCGCTTCTTCTGAACCCCAGTCTCACCAAATCGCCATACAGATCGTTGCCGATCATATGGCTGGGTGTGGCCACTTGCGAGCGCGCCATTTTCCCCTGCAGGTAGCTGCAAGGATAGGGCGCCGTCACATAAAACTGCAGGACGGCGTGGGGCAGATCGTTGAGTTGCGACATGAAATCAGTAGTGCCTGACGTGGTTGTTTGTCCATGTTTCCAAGCTGCTTGAATTGTGGACTAATTCGCGTACTTGCCGCAAGAATTCGGCGCGCGAGACGGCGCGCGCGCCCAGCGATTGCAGGTGCTCGGTGTGGAACTGGCAGTCAATCAACGCCACATCGTCACGAAGAAACCGCTCGATCATTGTGGCTAATGCAATTTTTGAGGCATCGCGTATACGCGTGAACATCGATTCGCCGAAAAACATGTTGCCTAACGCCACGCCGTAAAGGCCGCCGGCCAGTGAGCCGTCCATCCAGGTTTCCACCGAATGCGCGTAGCCCAAGCGGTGCAGTTCCATGTAGGCCGCGCGCATGGCCGGTGTGATCCAGGTCCCAGGTTGTTCGCCTCGTGGTGCGGCGCAGGCATCGATGACCTCGCCAAACACGGTATCGAAGCGAACTTCGAAGCTGCGATTGCGCAGGTTTTTGGCTAGCGATCGCGACACCTTGAACTCCGACGGATATAAAACCATGCGAGGGTCTGGTGACCACCAAAGTATCGGGTCGCCCGGCGAGAACCAGGGAAAAATCCCTTGTCGATACGCCGAGAGAATTCGCTCTGGCGAGAGATCGCCACCCATCGCTAACAACCCATTGGGTTCGCATAGCGCGTTTTCGGCCGGCGGAAATCGGGTATCGGACTGTCGAAGAATGGGAATCACGATGCGCTCGTAAATTGCACTATTTTTGTGCGTAAAAATTGAGAATGCACAATTTTGAACTGCTTGGTAATGAGTCTTCTGAAAAATATCTTGCAATTCAATGGTGTTTGGCGGCAAAGTCGCGGGAACAATGCTTGCTTGCACACTTTTGGTTCATGTCTGACCAGATTGATGCAGGCAGAATTTTTGTTATCGCAATCATAAAAACATCATCTTGGTAGAGGTAAAGGGGAAGGCATGGAAAACTTAAAAGCAGGCGCGGATGTGTTGTTCATATTGCTTGGCGGGATTATGGTTCTCGCCATGCATTCGGGATTTGCTTTCCTTGAATTGGGAACGGTGCGCACGAAAAATCAGGTCAATGCGCTGGTAAAAATTCTTTGCGATTTCTCCATTTCGACCATAGCCTATTTTTTCGTTGGTTATGCGGTGGCATATGGAATTGGATTTTTTCCGGCGCCGAAGTTCTCGCGGAAAAAAATGGCTATGAGTTGGTGAAATTTTTCTTTTTGCTCACCTTTGCTGCCGCCGTCCCCGCGATAGTTTCCGGGGGAATCGCCGAGCGTGCTCGGTTTTATCCGCAGTTGGCTGCGTCGGCGCTGGTTGTGGCGTTGGTGTACCCGTTATTCGAGGGTATCGCGTGGAACCAGCAATTTGGCATTCAAGCTTGGATGAAGGCAAGTTTCGGCGAGGAGTTCCACGATTTTGCCGGCTCGGTGGTGGTTCATACCGTAGGTGGTTGGATCGGATTGACCGCAGTATTGCTGCTTGGCGCGCGTACCGGGCGTTATTCCAAGGAAGGAAAGGTCATTAGCGCTCATCCTCCATCGAGTATTCCGTTTCTCGCCTTGGGTGCCTGGATATTGGCGGTGGGTTGGTTCGGGTTTAACGTGATGTCGGCGCAAACCTTGGACAAGGTAAGCGGGCTGGTGGCGATGAATTCCTTGATGGCAATGGTTGGTGGCACCCTGGCCGCCTTGGTCGCAGGTAAAAACGATCCGGGATTCGTACACAACGGCCCACTGGCCGGCTTGGTCGCGGTTTGCGCTGGATCGGATGTGATGCATCCCATTGGCTCATTAGTAGTGGGCGCGGTGGCTGGATTCATCTTTGTTTATATGTTCACCATGACGCAGAACCGCTGGAAAATCGACGATGTGTTGGGCGTGTGGCCGTTGCATGGCTTGTGCGGTGCGTGGGGTGGAATTGCCGCGGGGATATTTGGTTCCAAGGCCTTGGGTGGCATGGGTGGTGTGTCATTCATGTCGCAGTTGAGCGGTACCGTGCTGGGCATCGTTATCGCCTTGGTGGGCGGCGGCTTGGTCTACGGCATCCTCAAATCTGTGGTTGGTTTGCGCTTAGATGAAGAAGAGGAATTCAATGGCGCCGATCTTTCCATTCACAAGATCTCCTCTACGCCGTAATCGGGCAGTAGGTCTTCAATATCTTTGGCCATGAGCGATGGTCAAAACGAAAAAGCCTGGTGACCCCAGGCTTTTTTACGCGAAAGCATTTTCGGATAATTACTTGCCGCTACCTTTTAACGCATCGGTGACAATTCGCTAGAGCGAAATCGGTAGTTGCCAGTCCCACGATCAGCAAGATAGTGTTTCAAGGTCGTCGACACGGTGCGAAACGCGAGGTCTTTCCATGGGATTTCCGACTCGTCAAATAAGGCAACGTCCAGACTTTCGCTGCCCGCGGAAAAATCAAGATCAAGAAGACGGGCGCGATAAAAAAGATGCACTTGACCAAGGTGCGGCACGGAGAGCATGGTGAATAAATCATGCAATTCGACACGAGCATTGGCTTCTTCGAGTGTCTCGCGAAGCGCAGCCTGCTCGGTGGTCTCGCCTAGTTCCATGAACCCGGCGGGCAATGTCCAGTAACCGCGCTGCGGTTCGATGGCGCGGCGGCACAGCAAAATTTTTCCCTCCCACTCGGGTAGTGCCCCCACCACTAGTTTGGGGTTGACGTAGTGAATCGTGCCGCAGACCTCACACAAATGCCGCGGTAGGTTGTCTCCCTCCGGGATGCGATAGGCAACTGGATTGCCGCACTGAGAACAGAATTTCAAATGAACCTCGAGATGGTTGAGGTGTTAGCACAAGGGCAAATTCGATGCCCAATCGGAGTTTATAAGTCTTTGAAAAATAACGCTATCTCAAGTTTGTAAAAGTCTCGCCCAAATCTTTATTAGCCACAGAAAAAACTGAAATAACAGGGTGTTATCGAGCAAACCTGATAGACTTTAGTAGGTTCTGCCGCT
>JBJXEY010000189.1:0-2862 GCA_046153355.1 Burkholderiales bacterium | reverse complement strand
ATTCCGAGCGACTGGGCAGCAGGTATCCCATCGAATACTGAACGTGTGGCAGCGGGTACTGAACGCGACAGCGGTGGCCCACCAGCTTGCTGCTATCCAGCGCGAGCAAGTCGCACACGTGTCGAATGATCTCGGGGTAGTTGGCCACTTCCAACGCCCCAAATCGCTCGGTGCCGCGGCCGAGGAACTGAAGGGACTCAGTGCATTCCATGCGATCCAGTTCGCGCAACGGATCGTTGGGGTCGACGGCGCCGCGCATACCCGGTCGGTGCATTAATACTTGTGGATCGCGAAGTTGCGATCCGTCGTCGAGCACCAGGCGATCCATGAGCAGGGTCTTGGTTGGCAGCTCGACGAGGTGCGCACCGCCCGTGCGGCGCGGAGGATCGGATTCCTCGCGGAAGAGGGGACCGATCCGGTTCACCACCACGCCCGTGATGATGTTGAGTTTTGATGAGTTGCCGATCTCGTCGCCGGGCATGAGGTATTGCCGGCTGTTGTCGATGCGAATCTCGCGCATCGGCGGCACCGGATCGGTGCAGAATTTCTCGATCAACGGCGGGCCATCCGGGTCCGCGCTTCCCGGCAGGTTGTAGACAACTGCGCCTGACTTGGTGCTGACCCCGGACACGAGGCCCAGCACGCCGATCGGAAGAACCTTGCCCGGGCAAAGCCGCCGCAAGCCGATCAGCCCATAGATCTCTACAACATTTGCGTGGACGCCGTCTTCGTTTGGGTAGCGGATGGTGGTCTCAATGGTCACATCAGCGGATGCGCCGGCCAATCCGCAAAGGCCACGAAAGATCTGCTGTCGGCAGAGGAGTTCCTGTTTCTTGCGCGTTTCCGGAAGCCACGCGCCGAGGGCAACATCCAGCACATCCCGGCCGCCAAGACCGTGTTCAATGAGATGCTCAAATTCATTCAGCGCTTTGCGCGCTTCACTGACAGGTTCGGCGCCGACAAGCGATTCCGCGGCCTGGAGAATGGCACTCAAGCCCTGTCGTCCTGGGATATTGGCCACAACAGCCAACGGATCCGACAGGCGAAGCGCGCCCAGTAATCGGCTGGCGATGGTTCGGTGAACCTTGAGCCGCCGGGCGAGGTCCTTGGGGCTGCGATCATGTAGGGGAATTCGGTCCACGACGTTGTGCAGCGCAGTGTTGACGCGCTCGGCGCTCTGGCGGACCCCTTTGGCGTTACCTCTGTTGATCAATGCGGACATTGCTCATCCAGTTGCATCAGAGCCTGCGCATGACAACTGCAACAGCGCTCGATAATGACGATCAGCCCATGCTAACAAGTTCGCTGACCCGATGTCAAGATGTTCTGGGCACGCCCTGAAAATATCTTGCAACTGCTCTGAGAGCATTGACATCACCGGGCAAGTCTGAGTAAGATGCGGACGCAGAACGGGCGTTGGTTTACGGCACAGTTTCGTGAAACGGGATCAAGTGGCCCCTCTTTTTCATGAAATCATGCGCCAAGGTCTACTACTGAATACATAAGGAAGCCTGACCATGCGACTCAAGCTTTCGATCGCGGTAACGGCTGCTGTGATGTCGTGCGTCGTAACCGGAGTGACGGCGGAAGTAGTCTTCGAAATGGTGCCGGTGGGAAACCCCGGCAATTTCGGGAACTGGTCCGGTCAAACCGTCCCCATTCAGGGGGTCATCATGGGCGCCGGCAATGACCGTATCTGCGGCGCCGTCTCCTATCCATTCGAAATCGCCAAATTCGAGGTGACGATTGCCCAGTACGTGGAGTTCATGAACGCAGTCGCGGCGGCGGATCCGTACAACCTCTACAGCGTAGGGGTCAGTGGGACCGGCGGCGACGCATTTGAAAACAACATGACACGTACCGGAACACCCGGAACGTTCACGTATGTGGTCGGCGATGGTTCACCCGCAGCCCTCGTACACTGGGGAAATAGACCGGTTACCAATATATCGTGGGCGGACGCCGCGCGGTTTTGCAACTGGATGGAAAATGGCCAGCCGACCGGCTTGTTGACAGGCGTCGGCGCGCAGGATGCATGGCTGACGGAAGACGGCACCTACGCAACGCTGGGCGCGCCGACCGTTGGCTCTGGCGTTAACCTGCCATATCAAGCCATCGTTCGCCGCCCCGGCGCGCGGTGGGTGATTCCATCCGAAGATGAATGGCATAAGGCGGCCTACCACAAGAATGACGGTACGACGGCCAATTACTCGAACTATCCGACCAACTACTCCGGCGGCCTGTGGTTCGGCACGCCCAACAACGACGTCATCGATCCCGATCCAGGCAACAGCGCGAATTATCATATCGGCAACCCGGACGACGACTGCGTCGGCACGCCGTATTACCGTTCAAACGTCGGAGAGTTCGAGAACTCGCCAAGCTCCTATGGCACCTTTGATCAGGGCGGCAACGTGTGGGAGTGGACCGATACACGTTACCTCGGCGCGACCGGCGGACTCTCGCAGCGGCGCGTGATGCGCGGTGGATCGTACTATCCATCGGTGGTTCAGCAGCAGCCGGACGGATTCATGTGCATGCACGCGGCATGGCGTGAAGATATTGCGCCCGTTACGGGCTCCGGGCGTTACGGCTTTCGACTCGCCCGCGTCAATGACGATTGCAACAACAACGGCGTCAACGACCAGTCCGAGATTTCCGCTGGCACCGCACATGACTACAACTTTAACGGCATTCTGGATAGTTGCGACATCGGTGCGGGCACCAGCCTGGACTGCAACGCAAACGGAATCGTGGATGAGGCCGAGGTCGGCGACGTGAATCCGCCGGTGTATCTGGTGGACGATGGCGAGCCCGCGGACCTGCTGTGTGCAATCCCCTATCTGGGTGAAGAGGAAAGCG
>JBJXEY010000183.1:0-2778 GCA_046153355.1 Burkholderiales bacterium | reverse complement strand
AACCCGCGGGCCGTGCGCATGTTTATGGCCGAGAAGGGTCTGACGGTGCCTTTGGCAGAAGTCGATCTGATGAAAGGTGAAAACCGGCAAGGCGCTTATTTGCAAAAAAACAATGCAGGGCAGATGCCTTGTTTGGAGCTCGACGATGGCACGGTCATCGCCGAAATCACCGCGATTTGTGAATATTTGGAAGATACGCACCCGACACCGGCGCTGATCGGATCTACCGCCAAAGAGAAAGCCGAGACGCGGATGTGGACGCGGCGTATCGACCTGAACATCGTCGAGCCGTTGGCGAATGGGTTCCGTTACAGCCAGGGCCTGCCCTTGTTCAAGGACCGTATCCCGACGGCGCCTGAAGCTGCGGACGGATTGAAGCGCATCGCGCAAGACCGTTTGTTGTGGCTGGAAAGATTAGTTGAAGGGCGTGAGTTTATCTGCGGCAAGCGCATGACCTACGCCGACATTCATCTCTTTGCGTTTTTGGATTTCGGCAAGCAAGTGGGGCAACCGCTCAATCCGGATTGCAAGACGATCGCTGCTATGTATGAGCGTATGAAGGCCCGGCCGAGCGCGAAGGCTTAGTGAGAGCGCACTGATTGGCGCTTGAGGTTTGTTCCGGGCGGACCTAAATCTTCCGCCCGGCATTTTTTCGACCCCGCACCTTGGTGTTGTGATCGTGACAGGAAGGGCGTTGGTGGACAAAGACCTCCTGGGAGCGCGGGCTTCCAGCCCGCTCTTTTCTTTAGGGGCGGACAGGATGTCCGCGGTCGCGGGAAGGATGTGCCGCCACCGCGACGCTCAGGGTCCAGACTGAGCGCCGCGGCGCGCACTCACGGTTACGGGGGAGAGCCCGCGAACCGCTATTCTGCAGCTTGTGCGAAGTTGGACCGGCCTGCGTTGATCTGTTTCAAATGTTCGATGCCTTGCGCGGCGATTTCGTCGCCTACCATCACGTCTGATTCATAGCGTAGCTCTTCAACATCGACGTAGGCCGAATAGATGGGCGCTGTGCGCTTGGTAATGATGCCTGCTTTCACCAAGGTTTTGACCAGAACGCGGAAGATGTTGGTCGCTTCTTGCATTTCTTGGCGGATGGTGTCGTTCGTGACTGCTTCCATGAAGGCAGCTTGCACGCGCTGCCAGTCGAGGCCGACTTGAGCGTAGATGATTTTCTTTTGCTCCGGCGAACCAAGGTTGAACAATAGTGTTTGGAACACTTGCACGGCCCAATCTTCGATTGCGTGGCGTTCTGCGGCCGACAATTTTGGGATTGTGCGATCTGCCCAGATCTTGCCGAATTTGTGGTGGAAGGCCTCGTCCGTCATGGCCAATTGGGCGAGCCTAACGATGACCGGGTCGCGGCCGAGTTTGTAAAATGTCGCAAAGGCGCCCATGGCAAGGCCCTCGACCATCAATTGCATGCCGACGATTTTCTTCCAGGCAAGCTCGGAAGCCACCATTTCCGTCAGCAGGTTTCCCAATGCCGGGCCAACCGGGCAAGGTTTTCCCCAGCGCGTTTTCACATAACGCGCGAATGCGGTGACATGGCGCGCTTCTTCGCGGGCTTGGTTGGCTGCGTATTCTTGCGCGCCTGGATCACGCAGTATGTTGCAAAGTGAGGCCGAAAGAGCCAATGCTCCTTGTTCGCCATGCAACACGGACGACATCGACCACCACGTTTCAAGATTGGCGAGTTTGATGCGCGTGCGCTCATCCAATTCGTTCCAAATCGATGTGCGGGCAACGGCTACGAGTTTGGGGTCAACGAGGAATTCGTGTTCCATGTCGAAAGGTTGGTCGAAGTCGATGTATTTCTTTTACAGCGGATCCCAGAAATGGTCGTGTGTGGCGGAGATGATCTTGTCGAACGCCGACGTTCGCCGATTATAGCGATCGACATCCATGAGGCTTGCGAGATCGCCCGGGCGAACCGTGTCGTAAATCTGGTCGGTGGTCATCTGGCGGTGGTGCAGATCTTGGCTCATGGTCCGGTCCTCAAATAACTTATGGTTTGAATGGTGACGCGGCCGTCAGATTGGTGCATTGATCCTGATCAAGTGGCACAGGGATGCCGAAAAAAATGCGGATGATTGAGACATTATTCACCTTAGGCGCCGGCTCGGACGGTGCGCGCGTCGCGCTGACTGCAGGGGCCGTGTCGGTGTCGGTCGCCTATCTGGCCCTCGTGAATGGTGGACCTTCCGCATTGCGAACGGTAGTCAAAACACTACCCATGGTCATGCTCTCCTTGTTGGTCTTGAGCTTTTTACGCGTCTCCTCCGAACTGTCGCCCGACCTCATTTTGCTTGCGCTCGCGCTCGCATTGTCGGCGCTCGGTGACTTCTTTCTGGCATTGAAAGACCAGTCACGGTTTTTCGTGTTGGGCTTGGGAAGCTTTTTGCTTGCGCATGTCGCCTATCTCGCGTTGTTTTTGCGCTTGGCATCGTTGCCGTCGACGCTGGCGCTTGTTGTGATTGCGGCGTGTTTTGTTTCGGCTTTACTGTCGCTCTATCGGGCTTATCCGCATATGGGCAGGCTGAAAGTGCCGGTGTTTGCGTATTTTGGGGTCATTATGGCGATGGTCGCCGCAGCGCTCAGTATACCGCACGCCCCATGGTGGCTTGGATTTGGTGCCGCGCTCTTTGCGTTTTCGGATTCTCTGATCGCGGTGCGCAAGTTTCTTGCGCCTTTCGCGTTGATCAACGAGGCGATTTGGGTGACCTATGTGGTTGCTCAGTTTCTAATATTGGGTGCGATGTTGCAGCTTATTATTCC
>JBJXEY010000295.1:0-8522 GCA_046153355.1 Burkholderiales bacterium | reverse complement strand
CGCCACATAACAATGCCGGTCTGTATTGCCCAATACCAATTCGTTTTATCGTGACAAACATGCCGCCCTCCCCCTGTCAGTTGATTGCGCCACCCCGATTGCTGACTCTATCCGCGATATGCCGCGCCGCCAACCGTCCGAAAATCGCCGCCTGGCTCAAACCCGTGCCCGTCATGAAATTCATGCCGTGGAATCCACCCACCATCTCGCCGCAGGCATACAAACCTTCGATAGCCTTGCCGTCGCGATTCACTACCTCAATGTGGGTGTTGATACGCACGCCCGAAAAGGTCGTGGCCAGATTGGGTGCGGTGGGGAACGCATAAAACGGCGGCTCTTCAAGAGCAAAAAGTTTGCCGACCTTGGCCGTCTGAAATTCGCGGCCCATGGCATCGGCCTGACCGGATTTGCACGCTTCGTTATAGGTCTTAATCGTCGCGATAAGCGCAGCTTCGGGGACCTTCGCCAAACCCGCCAACTCCGCTAAGGAATCCGCGCGCAATGATTTCTCGAACGCCAGCGGATTGATGTAAATGGTCTTCTCGGCGATAGCGCGGCGGCGCACCGATTCGTCGTAGATGCCCCAGGACATGGCTTCGGGAAGTTTGAGCGTGGCAAGCGCTATGTCCTTGGCATTTAAATCTTCCCGGATGTAACGCTGGCCGCTTTGATTCACCAACACACCGCCTAGGTGATACACCATGCCCACCGGCGCATCGTGATGAAAGCGCGCCGGCGCCCCTTGTGTTGCCTCACGAAATGCATAGGCGAAAAAATTGGGTTTTACACTCTCCATGCTGCAAAGTTCAGCGCCGTGCGCCTCGGCCATAACAATGCCATCGCCAGTGCCACCCAACCCGCCATCAATGATGCGCACACGCTCCAAGCCTGGCGCCAGGCGTGCGAGCAATGCGGGATTCCGGGAAAAGCCCCCTGTCGCAAGAATCACTCCGCCCGTGGCAATAACAGATTGCCCCTGCGGGCCGGATACTGTGAAACCCTGTTCCTCACGCGTTAGTGCGTTGGCCGGCCACCGATAACGAACATCGATCTTCAGACGCGCAGCGGCGCGCAGCAACATCTCGATGACGCGCTGGCCATCGCCCGCGTGGCAGCGCGGCACGTTCATGCCGATGCCCATTTCCACTTGCGAGAAATTAATGCCACGCTCCTGCAGCCAATAGTAGGTATCGAGTTGATGTTGGAGAAATAGATCCACCAGGGCCGGATCGGATTTACCGCCACCGGCCATTGCCATGTCGCGGCGAAACGCCTCATCTGAATCGAGGATGCGCTGGCGGCGTTGCAGATCGGTATCAATAAAAGCGAAGTAGCCGCCCGATGCCACGGTGGAGTTGAGCAGCGCGTTATCCAGCTTCTCGAGCACCGCGACGGAAAGCCCCGTTTCCGCAGCCTCCACCGCCGCGCACAGACCGGCGCAGCCCGCGCCGATCACCACCACATCGAATGTGGCGGATGAGGACATTAGGCCACCGCCTCCATGATGATCTCGGCTTCGCGAATGCCGATCTGCGCCGGGTTCAACACCGGAATACCCGCACCATCGCGAATATCTTCGGTGCGCAGATGCGTGGGAATCAGCGCCATACCAAATGGAATCACCACGCCGGCGCCATTTTCCTTGCAGCGGCGCGCGATATCCACGGAACGTTTGCGCAGCTCATCGCCTTGCTGATGCGCCTCGGTCAATTGCACGTTGAGCGGTTCCATATGCGCCAAACGGTCGCGCACCCGGTAATGATCCATCACATCGTTGGCTTCCTTGGTGAGCGAATCATTGGGCGCGATGATGCCAAAGCGTGGCGCGATCTGCGTCGCGGCGTTGAATACCGCCTGACCAAATCCGACAACGGGAATCTTCACCGCACGGCGAATCTCCTCGTAACCGGGGTCATAAACGCAATGGATCATGATGGCGTCGCAACCATCGGCCTCGGCCTCCTTGGCCGCGATGACAAAATACGGAATCGCTTTGATGAAGTCGGCCCAGGTGAGATTGGTTTTATAAGTCTCGGCCTCAGTGGGGTAACCGAATTCCAGTTGCGTGTTGGGCCCGCAGAATTTTTTCAAGGTGGCGGTACGCAATGCCACTTCGCGATCCGGATAGACCTTACGTGCTGAAGGGAAAATAACTCTTAATCGATTCATGGCCCGCCCTTTTTTGAATTGAAATCTACCGCTTAACCGAAATTCGCTCCGCCATTAACAATGATGGTCTCACCATTGATATACCTTGCGGCATCCGAAATCAAGAAACAGCCCACATCGGCGATTTCTTCTGGCGATCCGATTCGCCCCAGCGGTACGCGCCCCGGTTGTGCCGCGCGATGTTCGGACGAATAGGTGCTGATCATCGGTGTCTCGACCACACCCGGTGATACCGCATTGACACGCACGCCTTCTCGTCCCAACGCATTGGCCAAGGTGCGCACCAAGCCGATGATCGCCGCTTTTGAAGCGACATAGGCGGGACCACCACTACCGCTTTTGCCGCCCATGGCGCCGGCCAAGGTCGACGTCGATGAAGTCAACACAATGGCGCCCGAGCCTCGTTTTCGCATATGTTCACCGGCGGCCTGCGCAATAAGAAACGCGCCGGTGACATTGATCGACAGGATTCGATTGAATTCCTCGGCGCCCAGTTCGGTCCAGAAGGTGGTGGAATGCGCCGCCGCCCAATGCGTTACCGCATCCAGGCGCCCGAAGCGATTGACCGCCGCGTCGACCGCGCCTTGACAGGCATCTTTCCTGGACACATCGCCTGCGTAGCGCAATAGGTTCGAGGAATCCTCCGGCAATGCGGCCCTCAATGCATCTTCCTTAAGATCCAGCGCGACGACTTGGTGCCCTTGCGAAAGCAACTTCAATGCGCATGCCTTGCCGATGCCACTAGCCGCGCCCGTGACCAGGACCGACATCGGCTTTGCAGTTTCGCTCATTGGGTTGAGGTCAATTTGATTAGGTCCGTGTGTACGTTCAGGCCGCCTGCTTTTTCATCGCCTCAGTGTCGGCCTGCAAGCGCGGCAATACTTCCTTGGCAAGCAGCGTCAGATTGTCAACGGTATCTTCGTGATTCATATGCCCTGCCTGGCACATGGCCAGCAGATTGCCCAGGCCGCCACAACGATCGCGGAAGGTGGCAATCTGCTTGTAGACCTCATCGGGCGTGCCAGCGAAGATAATGCCGGCATCGATCATGTCCTGCAGGCTGCCGGCAAAAATGTTGACCGACTTACCATCCTTGGTCATGGTCGCGCGATTGACGTTTTGCTTCAATTGGCGCACCACATCGGGCGTGGAGAAATAACCGGGCGGCGTCTTGAAGGGGTCGGCAACGATGCTCGAGGTGCGGATATACCCCATGAGCAGTTCGGCGCGGCGTAGCGCCTCCTGGGTGGTCGAGGCCACGGCAACCAGGCCCAAATAGGCAAAGCGATCCGGCGTGGGCGCTGGTTTGCCGGCCTCGGCATTGGCATTACGGTAGTGATCGAAAATATTCTTGGTGCCAAACCCCGAGAGAAAGGTTGCCAGTACATAGTCGCGCGCCGCGATCTCGCGGATGTTTACCGGGTTGGAGCCGGTAATCCATACGGGCGGATGCGGCTGCTGCCAGGGTTGCGGCCAGACGTTGACATTGCGAAATTGAAAATGCTCGCCCTGCCAATCGAAGGGGCCATCGCGTGTCGACAGCGCCTTGATAATGATGTCGTGCGCCTCCCAGAAGCGATCCATCTGCCCCACCGCCGAGCGCGGCGCAAGCGGCACTTCGTAGGGCACGCCGCGCACCAAGCCCATGTCAAAGCGCCCGCGTGAAATCACGTCGATGGTGGCAAACTCCTCGGAGATGCGCACCGGATCGATGCGATTGGCGATCGGCATGCCCAGGGTAAGAATTCGCGCACGCTTGGTGATGCGCGCGAGTATTCCCAGAGTAACGGTGCATACCGAGGTGATGCAGGTGGCCGTGGCATGGTGTTCGTTCACCATGATGTCCAGCCCCAGCTCGTCGGAGAGACACCACTCATCCTCAAAGCGGTGGAAATTATCGGCGGCGACACGCGGATCGCATTCGCGGTTGGGAATATTGACGCGCAGCGAGGTCGCGCCTTCGCGCCAGGCCTGGGGATAGGGCTGCTCGGTGAAGTGATAGATCCTCATAACATGTTCCTCTTCGATTGCTTTCGCAGAATGTTTATTTTGTTTCAGCGGCGCTTCGCACTAACCGCCCCTCTCCAACTCAAGCGGCAACGGCACCCGTTTTGTTCGCCAACGACACGATCAGATTCGCCACCGCTTCCGGCTGCTCGATGTGCGGGAAATGTCCCGCCGCGGCGATCTCCTGGTAAGCCGCCGCGCCCGCGCCGGGAATCGCCTCGGCGTAACGGCGCCCCCAGCCCGGCGCCATCATGCGATCACTGGCGCCGCAGGCAACCATGGTGGGAATGCCAATGCGGTGCAAGCGTTGGGCCAGCTTCGGGTTATACATATAAGGATTCCACGCATACAGGGCGGTGGATTGTCGATTGCGCGCGATGATCGCAAGATCGTCATCGGACATGGAGGCGTAGTCACGATGCGCGTGTTTTGGATCGTGGTAGGACAGCTCATGGAGTTTTGGCTGCGGCACGGCGAAAATATCAATCACGTCGCTTGTTTCACGCGGGCCGAATTTTGCCCCCACGGGATCGAGCAGTACCAATCGCGAAATTCGGGTCGAAGCTTTGATGGCCATCTCCATCGCAATCCAGGCGCCGAAGGAAGAGCCCACCAACAACACATCGCGCAAATCCAGTTGCTCGAAAAAATCCAAATAAAAATAGGCGATGTCATCGACTGTCGTATACCCCTTGGGTAAATCCGTCAGTCCAAATCCGGGATGCGAGGGTGCCAGCACCCTGCCCTGACCCGCAAGACGTTCGATGAAGGCGTTCGCTCCATGCAAACCAATATGCGGATGTAGAAAAACTATTGGGCGCCCCGTGCCCTTATCGATCAACTCCAGCTTTGCCCCTGGTACTTGCACAACGTCCCCTTTCGATCGCGTATTGATGTTTGGTATTTCAATGTTTGAAATCTAAAACTGTTCCTCGGTGAGCGCCATCACACTGTTTGCGCCCAACACCACGGTATCTCGCAAACCGGCAGCCTGCGAGAGCACGTGATCAGAATAAAAACGCGCACTGATAATTTTTGCCTGGTAGAAATCCTTATCACTTGAGTTCGCATCGAGATTTGTCTTGGCAACCAAAGCGGCGAGAGCCATTTGCCAGCCGCCGCACACCACGCCCATGAGTTGCAAAAATGGCACGGCGCTGGCGTGCGCGGCCTTGATGTCGGAGGCATAGGTCGCCACCATCCAAGCAACGCAGTCGGCAGCCGCTTCGATACCTATCCCCAGGCTTTTTGCGATGGCCGCGAAGTCTTCCTCTTGAACTTTATGTAACGCCGCCACCGTGCCGCGCATGATTTCGATCAAGGCGCGGGCGGTCGCGCCGCCTTCACGGGCAATCTTGCGGCCGATTAGATCGTTGGCCTGAATGCCGGTGGTGCCTTCGTAGATCGAGGTGATACGCGCATCGCGCAGGTGTTGCGCGGCGCCGGTCTCCTCGATGAATCCCATGCCGCCGTGAATCTGCACGCCGGTCGAGGCCACCTCGATGCCGGTCTCGGTGCTCCAGCCTTTGACAATCGGAATCATTAAGTCGACAAACGCTTGTTGCTTCGCGCGTTCCGCCGTATCGGGATGGCGATGCGCCGCATCCATCGCGGCGGCGACAACGTAGGCCAAGGCGCGCATCGCCTCAGTTTGCGTTTTCATGCTCATTAACATGCGCCGCACATCGGGCTGGCGAATGATGGGCACGGACTTGTTACCCCCGGCGAGATCGCGGCTTTGGATGCGATCACGCGCGTACGCTAACGCCTGCTGATAGGCGCGCTCGGCAATGGCGACGCCCTCCAAGCCCACCGCGAAGCGTGCCGCGTTCATCATGATGAACATGGTCTCCAGGCCACGATTTTCTTCACCGACCAAATAACCGACCGCGCCTTCTTTTTCACCATAGATCATCACCGCGGTAGGGCTGGCATGAATACCCAATTTATGTTCCAGGGATGCGCACTTGACATCGTTTCTCGCACCGGGTGAGCCATCGGCGTTCAGCATGAACTTGGGCACAATGAATAGCGAAATGCCGCGCACGCCTTCGGGCGCATCCGGCGTTCTGGCCAGCACCAAATGCACAATGTTCTCGGTGAAATCCTGTTCACCCCAAGTGATGAAAATTTTCTGCCCACGGATGCTGTAACTGCCATTGGACGCTGGCTCTGCGCGCGTCTTGATCAACCCCAAGTCCGAGCCTGCCTGCGGTTCGGTTAGATTCATGGTGCCAGTCCATGTGCCCTCCACCATTTTTGGGAGGTAGATCTTTTTCTGCTCCTCGGTGCCGCGCAGCATCAGCGCCTCGATGGCCCCCGTGGTCAACAAAGGGCATAGCGAGAAAGCCATATTGGCCGACTTCCACATTTCCATCACCGGCGTGGAAACCAGTTTCGGTAATCCCTGACCACCGTATTCGGCGGGGAACTGCAGCGCGTTCCAGCCGCCCTCGACAAACTGGCGATAGGCTTGTTTGAAGCCCTTGGGCGTGGTGACGGCGCCGTCCTTCAGGACCGAGCCTTCCTGATCGCCGCTTTGATTCAAGGGGGCGAGAACCTCGGAGGAGAATCGAGCGTTCTCCTCGAGAATCTGTTGCACCAGGTCAACACTAATATCTTCGCAGCCAGGGAGCTTCGAGACCAAATCGAGCCCGGCCAACTCCTTGAGCACAAAGAGCATGTCCTTGATCGGCGCTTTGTAATCGCTCATGACCACACTCCTTGTTGAATCGCGTCAGTCTTGGTTCACAACGGTGACCGCGCAACGATCACGCAACGGCCGCGAGGCCTAGCCCAGCTCTTTCACCAACTCGGGGACCACCTGGAACAAATCGCCCACGATGCCGTAATCCGCCACCTGAAAAATCGGCGCCTCTTCATCTTTATTCACCGCGACGATAACGCGGCTATCCTTCATGCCCGCCAAGTGCTGGATTGCCCCGGATATTCCAATTGCAATATACAAATCGGGCGCAACGATCTTACCTGTCTGGCCTACCTGCCAATCATTTGGGACAAATCCGGCGTCCACCGCGGCGCGCGATGCGCCCATCGCGGCATTTAATTTATCGGCCAGGGGTTCCAACACCTTGAAGTTTTCCCCCGAACCCATGCCGCGGCCACCCGAAACGATGATCTTTGCCGCGGTCAATTCCGGTCGCTCGGACTTGACCACACTTCGACCGACGAAGGCGGAAATGCCCGCGTCGGCGCCGGCGGTCACGTTCTCCACGGTCGCGGAACCGCCCGCGGCGCTCACCGCATCGAACCCGGTGGTGCGCACCGTAATCACTTTGAGCTGGTCCTTCGACTGCACTGTGGCCAACGCGTTGCCCGCATAGATGGGTCGCACGAAGGTATCGGCGCTTTTCACTTCGATGATGTCGGAGATTTGCGCCACATCGAGCAAGGCCGCGATACGCGGGGTGACGTTTTTGCCGAAACTGGTGGCCGGGGCAAGGATGTGGCTGTAGCTGCCTGCCAGGCCCACCACCAGGGCGCAAAGATTTTCCGCCAGGTGTTCGCCATAGTGGGGCGCGTCGGCCACCAGCACTTTACTCACCCCGGCGATGGCCGCTGCCGCGCTGGCTGCCGCCGCGCAACCGGCGCCCGCTACCAACACACAAATATCCCCCTCTAACTTGGTGGCCGCGGCCACCGTATTGCGCGTCGAGGCGAATACCTTTTGATTATCGTGTTCAGCAATAACAAGAATGCTCATGCGATCACCTTAGCTTCATTGCGCAGCTTGTCGACCAACGCCTTGGCATCGGGCACCTTGATGCCTGCTTTACGCTTGGGCGGCTCATCGACTTTTAACGTCACTAGGCGCGGCGTGACATCCACCCCCAGGGCATCGGGTTTGATCACATCCAGCGTCTTTTTCTTCGCCTTCATGATATTGGGCAGCGTCACGTAGCGTGGTTCGTTGAGACGAAGATCGGTGGTCACCACCGCGGGCATGGACAGAAGCACCGTCTCCAATCCGCCATCGACTTCACGCGTCACGGAGAGTTTTTCCCCTTCACGCGCGACCTTCGAGGCAAACGTGCCCTGCGGCCAACCCAGCAACGCCGCCAGCATCTGACCGGTCTGGTTGCAATCGTCGTCGATAGCTTGCTTACCCAAAATGACCATCTGCGGCTGCTCCGCCGCGATGACGCCCTTCAAAATCTTGGCCACCGCCAAGGGCTCAATGATTGCCCCGTCCGCCGTCTCCACGAGGATGGCCCGGTCGGCACCGATCGCGAGTGCCGTCCGCAGCGTCTCCTGCGTCTTGGCCGCACCGATGGACACCACGACAACCTCCGTCGCCGTGCCCTTTTCCTTCAAACGAACGGCCT
>JBJXEY010000180.1:0-5431 GCA_046153355.1 Burkholderiales bacterium | reverse complement strand
CATCGCCATCGCTGAAAAGGCCGCCGATTTTATTAACAACGAAACCACGCATTGAGACGCACGCCTTCGCAGCGCCCACTTTGGTAAATCGCCCCGGCGCAACGTCTCACGCCCCGCAGAAAAACGGCACGACGTGTGCCAGGAACAACTCCGGGGTTTGGATCGCCATGAAATGGCCACTATCGACCTCGACAAAGCGCGCATTGGGCAGCGACTCGGCGACCAGACGCGTAAAGGCCGGCGTACGAATGCTGTCGTGCACGCAGCCCATCACCAGTGCCGGGCAGGTGACTCGCTTGAGTTCCGCGCTCAAGTCGGTGGGCACCACGCGATTGGCGGCGATGAAGCTCTCCGGATCGTTGGTCAGCCAGCGTTTTTTATAACGCTCAAAACGCGCTGTGTCGCCTCTGAGTATTTCCGGATAGGAAACCCTCAAGGCAGCATCCACAATGGCGCGCATACCACCCTCGCGAACCGCTTGCGCGCGAGTTTCAAGATGCCCGAGGTACGCCTGGGGTAGCGCCGAACAAGAAGTAGGGCTGGAGATAGCAATGCTTATTACCCGTTGCGGATGACGCGAGGCCAACGCAAGGGCTATGGCCCCACCCATCGCCGAGCCGGCAACATGACAGGGCCCGATCTGCAAGGCATCGAGCAAGCCGCACAGATCGCCGAGCATGGAATCAAAGCTCAATAGCGGCGCTTTTTCTGAATAACCGAAACCGCGTTGGTCGTAGCGCAACACGCGAAACTGTTTCTCGAAACCCGGCGACACCGCATCCCAACTCTCGATGCTGCCACCCAGTTCGTGAAGCAAAACCACGGTGGCTTCACCGCTGCCTGAGAAGGCATAACGCAGGCTCGCGCCATTGACCTCAATCCAGTCCATTTGCGTTACCTATGAATTTGAGAACGATTTCATTGAAAACCGCAGGCATCTCCCAGTAAAGCGAATGGCCGACCTCCGCAACGCTTTGAAACCGCGCAGCGGGAATGCAATTGGCATAACGTTTGACGATGGCAGGTGGTGAATACAAATCAGCGTCGCCGGTTAGAAACAGCGTTGGGAGGCGCAATTTCTCGAGCGCGGAAAACGTAATTTTATTTTGCATCGCTTGCGAAGCAGCACGCGTGCCTCCGGCAAGCGTTGATTGGGCCAGGACGCGCCACAAATCTAAACGCACGGATTGCGCGGCACGGAATTCCGGCCCCAGTTCCTTGAAATCGTCGGGCAAGATATTGAATTGCGGCGGGCGCAAGCCGTTGCATAGAGCCAGAAAATCCGCGTCTTGCGCGCCGCCCAGGCTGTTGGCGACCACGAGGCTTATCAAACGCTGCGCATGGCCCAAGGCGAAATCCAAGCAAATAATGCCGCCGCCCGCAGTGCCGATGAGATGAAAGCGTTCCAGACCAAGCTCGTTGACCAGGGCAAGCAGATCCTGCGCGGCGCTACCTTCTTTGACGGCGTCGCCCTCGCATACCGTTCGGCCGTACCCGCGCCGGTCATAAACGATGGGCCGATAGCCCGCCGCCGCGAATACCGGTATCTGCGAGGATTCGAAGAATCCGGCATGTCCTGTGGCCGCATGCATAAAAACCACCGGCTCGCCACTGCCACCTTGGTCGCGGTACCAGAGTTTCACACCTGGAAAATTTAATTGTCCTTCACGCATTGGTATGCCTTTCATGCCGCGCGCGAACTCGTCGAAACTCTTATCGAATGCCATTGCAAAATGAAATGGCAGCGCATCAGACACCAAATCCGCGGATGCCGCCAGCCCGATTTCCCGTATTCCGCGACAATTGCGTTCGCCGAGTGCGCGTTGACATATAGGGGAAATTGCAATGGACTTGGAGATCGCAGGACGCGTGGCCATCGTCACCGGCGGTGGCAGCGGTCTTGGCGCGGAAACTTGTAGGCGCTTGGCGGCCGAAGGCGTGCATGTTGCGGTCGCCGACATCGATCTCGCAAGCGCCGAAGCAGTGGCTGCGGCGATTCTGACCGCCGGCGGGAAAGCCTTGGCGGTACGAGCCGATGTAATTAACGCCGCCTCGGTAACGGAAATGGTCGATGCGGCGAAGCAGACCTTCGGCGCCATCCACATCCTCGTCAACAACGCCGGTTTTCAGCGCGACATGCACCTCACCAAAATGAACGAGGAATCTTGGGACGCAGTGGTCGATGTGGTTTTAAAAGGGGCTTATCTTTGCTCCAGGGCCGTGATGCCGCATCTGATCGAGCAACGCTGGGGCCGGGTGATCAACATGTCTTCGCGCGCGCACCTGGGCAATCCGGGTCAGGCGAACTATTCGGCGGCCAAGGCCGGGCTGCTCGGTTTTACCAGAGCCCTCGCGATGGAGGAAGGCCGCTACAACATTACTGTCAATGCGATCGCACCGGGCTTGATCGATACCGAGGCGATTCAGGCGCTGCCCCACTATGCAAAAGTGCGCGAGGCGGCGGAAAAAACCACGCCGATTGCGCGCATCGGCCATCCACGCGATGTGGCGGACGCGGTTTTGTTTCTTGCCTCGGAACGCGCCTCCTACATCAGCGGAGAGGTGCTGCATGTGACCGGCGGACGCTATTAGACGTTAGCTTGATTTCAGTTCAATACCGCCAAGAGATTGCCATCGCGCTTGGCGGCATCCAGCAGGCGTTCTGCATCCTCGCGCAGAAGATATCCCTCGCTGATCAAGCCTTCACAGGCCGCACGCAACGCGACGACATAGCCGCTCCAGTCACCATAGCGCTCTTCGATTGACGCGCGCGGATCACCGCAGCGCTCCCGATCCGCTTTGGATCGCGCTAGCACGAACATTGAGCCCAGCGTGCCGGCAAGCTCGCCCGCCGCGTAGCCGCTCGCGCGCAGATTCCAGCCGGTAAATGTGGCCCAGGTCGCCGCAATCAGCGGGTGACGGATGCCGGCAACCGCATTGCCATCCTCATCCACTACCGGCAGCATCACCGGATAAAGCGCTCCCTCATCAGGCGGAATGCTGCGGTGGTCCATCAAGCGAAGTTCGTTAAACGCCGTGGGCGTTGCCACGCGAGGTATCGCCGGAAAGCGGCGCAGCGCCTCAGTAAGCGGCGCAAGGGTGCCATCTTCCACCTTGGGGTAGCGGCTCGGTGGCGGCTCGATACCCTCCTCGACCCAGCGTCGCAACGCTCGAATCAACGGCCGCACGATCAAGCCGATGCACACTTCGTTTACCGCGTTGACCGCCCGATTGTCGTCGCCCACATTAATACTGGCGTGACGCAGACCCGGCCCCACATAAAACCGTACGTTCTCAGGCAAGGCGAGATCGCGTCCTTCACAATCTGTTGAGAGCAAGGAGGCGCGCGCCGTCCAATACTCCGAATCGCTCTCGATATGCATGATTTTAGGCACGCTGCCACTCGCGCGGCAGCGCGCCAGAATGTCGTCAGTGGCACCCGATAACGGATCGGTAACCGGCGCATAGGTAAAGGGGAATTGATCGCCGGGAAAGCAGTGATCCTCGTGTTGGCGTTGAAACCTGCCGGGTCGTGAGAAAGGTATCTGCAGCGCGGTCTTGCGCGAGCCGCAGATCATCGGCACCACGGCATCGAAAACCTGACGGCCCGACAAATCCTGATTGAAGCCTTGATATAAAAAATCCCGTGCGAAGCGCCCGCTTTGCGAGGAGCCAAACATCAGCGCGCGGCGACAGGTGTTCACGCCATTGGCGAACAAGGGATTCGGGTTGCCGCTTTCGTCTTCACGGGAAAATCGCATCCACGCAATAAAATCGCGCAACGCCGCGAAGGCCATGCCGCCTATCACCGCGCCTTTTGCGGTATAGATAAATTCGTAGATCGCGCCTTTATCAAATGCATCATCATCGGGCCGGGTGATTTCGATACGACGATCATCCAAATAGCGCCAAGCAAGCCCCGGTGGCACACAGCGAGCATCGCGCTCGCGCTCGCGTACGGTCAATGAAGCCGCGTTCGGATCAAGTGTGGCAGCGGAAAACCCGAGCGAGGCAATAAACGTCTTATCTCCCCCTTCGTCGATAAACTCTTCACTGGTTCTGCCGGTGAGCGGCGCGCCGTTTTCCATGGCAATGGGAAACTCGGCGCGCAACACGCCATCGCCTGCGGGCAGATCGCACTGCCATCCTGCCCACAGAAGCGTGTAGCCCTCACGCAGGAGAAAACCGTTGCCAGCGTCGGCGGAGGAGCGAAACTTACCGATGTCCCAATGACCATTGAGATAACGCGGCGCCGCCGGGCCGCCGCGATTGGGTACATCGTAGAAGAGCCAGCCGTTACCACGCGCAGCGTCGATGGGTCGCGCCAGATTGAAATCGAAGCGGTAATCAACCAAGCCACGCTCATTGCGTGGTGCCAGCGCAATGTTCGTGATGTCGCGATTGAGCGGGTGCAGCGGGTCGAGATCGCCGCTTGCCTCCCCTTCTATCAATTCATACCGCCCTACCCCAGCGAATTCTCTTGCGCCAAATGCCGGCGAATCTAGCCGCGAAACTGATAGCGTACGCAACACTGGATTTGATCGATGTCAGGCAAAAACTAAATTAGATTCTTCTTCGCCAGCAGTGGAAACACCTTCTGCGCATTGAAATGCACCATATCCAACTTCTGCTTTTCATCGACAAAATCAAACTTGTCGATGGTGGCGAGGATGTCGTCCGCAGGCTTGCCGGTAAATGGATTGGTCACCGCCGATCCGGAACCCGGCGATTCGGTGCCAGTCGATATGAAACGCCAAGGGCGCGCCGAAGAGCATTTGGCATTATTCCATCCGCAGAACAAATCGGAGCTCGAATCGCTCTACCAAAGTGTTTGCCGCAAGCTCAAGCTTTCGCCGCCACCAATCGAAGAAATCGCGCCGCTTCTCGACAAGAATCGTTCTTATTCGGGTGCGGACATCGAAGCAATGCTCACGCGCGCTGCGCTTGCCGCCGAAGTGAAACACGGCGCACCGCTCGACGCCGCAATCATGAAAGAGACAATCCAAAATTTTCGCAGTCCTGAATATCCGTTAGCGATTGAATTGCAAACGCTCGCGGCGGTACGCGAGTGCACGCATCAGGATATGGTCCCCGAGAAATATCGGGCGCTGTCGGCGAGTGATGTTGAAGCCAGGATCAATGAGCTCTTGGCGATGTTAAGGCAACGATGATTCGACCATTAGTTAACGGATACAAGCAGCTCAGCAGATTTTCTACATGGCTAGTCGGATTCTACGCTGCGCCACTTATTCACATTGTGTTCACCAGCGTTTTTGCTGCGGCGGGTTTTGCCTACGGTTACGCGCGCGGACAAATCTCGGACATCCAGGACAGTTTATTGTATTCTCTGATCGCTGGCGTGCTACTAGCGATCATAGTTGAGGTATTCCTTAATGATGGCCTGCAGCGGCTTGGCATACGCACATTTATT
>JBJXEY010000294.1:0-4745 GCA_046153355.1 Burkholderiales bacterium | reverse complement strand
AAATATCATGGCGTTACTGAACCAAACCAAAGGCCAATCGTAGCGTTTGCGACGCTACTCCGGAGCCGGATCATTCGTAATTGTGCTCTCCAACGGCGCGAGAATTTCTCTCACGCGCGCTCCGCCTTGCTTCGCTAATCCGGGATTTTGCAGCCACATTTGGATAAAAAATTCACGCATATCGTCGGAGCGTTCCAAGCGTTCGATAAGCAGGGCTTCGGGAATGATTTGGCGTCCATTGCGGTTATCCGCCTGTGGCTGATCCACTTGTGGCGCTTCCGCATTGGGCTCATTCATTGGGATCTTCTCCACGCTTGATTTTTTCCAATGCCGCGATATCGAGTCGATCCTTGTCGCGATTGGCTGCTCGTTTCATCACCAAAAGATCGTCGATTCCGGCGACGCGCACCACGTTTGCGAATAGCCTGCCTTCCACCGAGTTTTCCAGCAATTTTTCAAATGAAATTTCCGGACGAACCAGTACGTCAATAACGGAACCGCCGGCGTGCGGTTCCCGCAACGCGAACGCCAACATTCCTTTTTCGCGATGCCATTGTTCTATCTGTTTCGCGTCGCGCAGCGAATCGATGGGCACGGGAATTACCGGTTTCAGGCCGTGTTTCTTGGCGACATCGATGAATCTAGACAGGTTTTCGTCGTTCATTGCCAGAACCAGATCTATGTCGAAGGTCGAGCGCATATAACCATGCAGTTGCACCGCCAATCCACCGACCAAAACATACTGCACCCTGCTCTGCGACATCGAGTGGAGCAATTCAGCGATTTTCATGTTGGTTCGAATAACATCGATGCGCCATTGGCAGGTCGGAATTTGGGTGGCACTCATTCTAAGTCAAGAGCATTGCCGCGAACCTGCCTCGGCGAATGTACGATGGTGGCTAACGCTTATGAGAAGAGGCTTCCACGAATTTGGCATCTGCCCGTGCAAAGCCAATGGGTCGTATTCGCGAGCGCTACGCATGTCGATTTGTCGGATGTCGATTGTGCGGCACAGCATTAGTCTGGTTATAATTCGGCGCACACCTTCGCGTTGCCCTCCTAGCCGTTTATTCATTGGAAAGACTTTGATACATGTCTGATCCCGCAGCGAATTCTTCGCCGATCAAGGCGAGACCCGTCTGGTACAACCTGAGCCCGGTCAATCTTCCTATTCCAGGTTTGGTATCGATTTTCCATCGCGTCAGCGGTTTGGCTCTGTTTGTTGGTTTTTTCTGGCTGCTTTATTTGTTGGATGCGAGTTTGGCTTCGCCCGAGTCATATGCGAAGTTCCAGGCCGTTGCCTCTCATCCTTTGGCCAAATTGGTTTTGCTGGGACTGGGATGGGCGTTTTTGCATCATTTCTGCGCCGGCATTCGTTATCTTTTGCTGGATATCCATGTGGGCGCGAGCCTAGAGGCGGCGCGTAAATCCAGCGGCATCGTGTTCGCTGTGAGTTTGATTCTGACCGCGATTCTGGGAGCCAAATTATGGTGAACCGCTTGGTGGTGGGGGCGCATTACGGTTTGCGCGATTGGCTGGTGCAGCGCGGCACGGCGGTGGTGATGGCGATCTACACGATCATTATTGGCGCTTGGATATTGATCGAGCCACCGGTTAATTACGCCGCCTGGAAAGCGATGTTTAGCGCCGGTTGGATGCGCGTGGCGACATTATTCTTTTTTGTGAGTCTCCTCCTGCACGCTTGGGTTGGCATGCGCGACATTGTCATGGATTACGTCAAGCCCACTTGGCTGCGCTTATCTGCGCACCTGGTCATTATTCTGGTTCTGGTCGCCTACGCCGGCTGGTCCGTCCAAATTTTGTGGAGAACCTAAGGTGAGTCTGACTGTACGCAAATATGACGCGGTGGTGGTGGGGGCGGGCGGCGCTGGTCTGCGCGCGGCGCTGCAGCTTTCCGAAGCCGGCTTGAAAACCGCGGTGTTGTCCAAAGTATTTCCCACACGCTCGCATACGGTTGCCGCGCAAGGCGGTGTTGGCGCGGCCTTAGGCAACATGGGCGAGGACAACTGGTTGTGGCATATGTACGACACGGTTAAGGGCTCGGATTGGCTGGGCGATCAGGATGCCATCGAATTTCTTTGTCGCGAGGCGCCTGCGGCGGTGGTGGAGCTTGAGCACTACGGCATGCCGTTTGATCGCAACGACAATGGCACCATTTATCAGCGGCCGTTTGGCGGACACTCGATGAATTTTGGCGAACGCGCGGTGCAACGCTCCTGCTGCGCGGCCGACCGCACCGGTCACGCCATGTTGCATACGCTGTATCAACGCAATGTGCGCGCCAGAACCCAGTTTTTCGTTGAGTGGATGGCCTTGGATCTGATTCGCGATGCCAGCGGTCAGGTGCTGGGCGTCACTGCTTTGGAGATGGAAACCGGCGAAGTATCCATCCTTCAATCCCGCGCCACCATCTTCGCCACCGGCGGAGCAGGGCGCATTTTCTGGTCTACCACCAATGCCTTTATTAATACTGGCGATGGCTTGGGCATGGCAGCGCGTGCCGGCATTCCTTTGGAGGATATGGAGTTCTGGCAGTTCCACCCCACCGGCGTTGCCGGCGCCGGTGTACTCATTACCGAAGGCGTACGTGGCGAAGGCGGTTACCTCTTGAATAAAGACGGCGAGCGTTTCATGGAACGTTACGCGCCAAATTTGAAAGATCTCGCGAGTCGTGACGTAGTGGCACGCGCCATGGCCACCGAAATCAAGGAAGGGCGCGGCGCCGGCAAGGAAGGCGATTACGTTTTGTTGAAACTCGACCATCTCGGGCCGGAAGTGATTGATAAACGCCTGCCGGGTATTCGCGAGATTGCCAAGAAATTTGCCGACGTCGATCCAGTCAAGGATTTGATTCCGGTGGTGCCTACGGTGCATTACCAGATGGGCGGCATCCCCACCAATTTCCTCGGTGAAGTGGTGGTGCCCACGCCGGGTAATCACAATACCGTGGTGCCGGGTTTTTACGCGGCGGGTGAATGCGCCTGTGCGTCGGTGCATGGCGCCAATCGCCTGGGCACCAACTCACTGACGGATCTACTGGTGTTTGGTAAGGCTTCGGGAGATTCGGTGGTTAAGTACCTAGCCGCGAATCGTGGCCACAAGGATCTCCCCAAAGACGCCGCCGATCTCACCCTGGCGCGTCTGTCGCGCCTGGATAACCAGAAGGGCGGGGAAGACGTCTCTGAAGTGGCCAAGGAAATGCGTCGCACAATGCAGGCGCATTGCGGCGTGTTTCGTTTCCCCGATATGCTGATCGAGGGAGTGAAAAAAATCCGCGAAGTCGCCGACCGCGCGACGCGCACCGAAATCAAGGACAAATCCAAGGTATTCAATACCGCTCGGGTCGAAGCGTTGGAAGTGGATAACTTAATTGAAGTAGCGCGTTCCACCATGGTGTCGGCCGAGGCGCGCAAGGAATCACGCGGCGCGCATGATCGGGCGGATTTTGCCAAGCGCGACGATGTCAATTGGTTGAAACACACCCTGTGGTTCAAGGATGGCGACCGTATGGAATATAAGCCGGTGACCTTGAAGCCCATGACTGCGGAATCCATCGAGCCCAAGGTCCGAACTTACTAAAATGGATTTAGAGACTAAAGCGAATTTCGCGACGCGTTTATCTCAAAGTTAAATAGTATTTGCCCCAAACTTCGCTCCATTTGGCAATAGTGGTCGAAAAAAGGAATAGAAATGCTTTTCAAGGTCTATCGATACGATCCCGACAAGGATACCCAGCCCAGAATGCAGGAATACAACGTGAAGATCGAATCCACCGATCGCATGTTGCTCGATGCCCTGGTTCGAATCAAGGAAATGGATGACACGCTGTCGCTGCGCCGTTCCTGCCGCGAAGGCGTGTGCGGGTCGGATGCGATGAACATTAACGGCAAGAACGGCTTGGCCTGCATCACCAAACTTAACGAATTGAAGGAGCCGGTGGAATTGCGGCCGCTGCCTGGCTTGCCGGTGATTCGCGATCTGATCGTCGATATGACGCAGTTTTTCAAGCAATACCATTCGGTGAAACCTTATCTCATCAATGATGACCCGCCTCCTGAAACCGAACGGCTGCAAAGCCCGAAAGACCGCGAGGAACTCGATGGTCTGTACGAATGTATTTTGTGCGCTTGCTGCTCAACGGCCGGCCCCTCGTTCTGGTGGAACCCGGATAAATACGTCGGGCCGGCGGGATTGTTGCAAGCCTATCGTTTCATCGCCGATAGCCGCGATCAGGCAACCGCCGCGCGTCTTGATGACCTGGAAGACCCATATCGTTTGTTCCGCTGCCACACCATCATGAACTGCACCGATGTTTGCCCCAAGGGATTGAACCCTGCGCTGGCAATCGGCAAGATCAAGACCATGATGGTGAAGCGCTCGGTGTAGGGAGCGGAGAATTTTGGACCCCGCGGATCTGCGTCGACTGGAATGGAGTTGTCGGCGCGGGATGCTGGAAAATGATTTGATCTTGCGCGAATTTATGCGGCGTCACGGCGCGGGATTGGAAGGAGAAAAGCTTATGTCCTTCAAAACGCTATTGAATCTTAGCGATGGCGATTTGTGGGATCTGATAGGCGGGCGCAGCGACACCACGGATGCTGCGCTCGGCAGTGTGGTGAATATGTTGCGTGACTGCGCGGTAAGTTGCGATTGAACGGTTGTGATTGAACGACTGCAATTTACCGGCCACCGTGTTCACGGCGAGTCATTCTGGCGTATAAAGT
>JBJXEY010000170.1:0-10568 GCA_046153355.1 Burkholderiales bacterium | reverse complement strand
CTTCGCTATGAAGGGCGGCACCGCCATCAATCTCTTCGTGCGCGACATGCCGCGCCTGTCGGTAGATATCGACGTGGTCTACACACCATGGCAGATCCCGCGCGAGCAGGCACTGGCCGCCATCGCCGGAGAGATCGACGCGATCGCCGGGCGGCTCGCGAAACGCGGCATGCGTACGCGCAAGGTGGCGAGCAAGGATCTCGGCGATACCAAACTGCTGATCGAGGACGCGGACAATCAGGTGAAGATCGAAGTCAATGCGGTTTTCCGTGGAACCGTTCTGCCGGTCGAGCGGCGCGCCCTGACGCCCAGAACGGCTGACATGTTCGGTGCTGAACTTGAACTGCCCGTGCTCGCCACGGCCGAACTCTACGGCAGCAAGCTCGTGGCTGCGATGGACCGGCAGCATCCGCGCGATCTGTTCGATGTCTGGCAGATGTTCACCGCCGGCGGTTTGTCCGACTCAACGGTGGAGTGCTTCGTTACCTACTTGGCCGGTCACAACCGACCGACCCATGAGGTCCTGTTCGGCAACGACAAAGATATCGCCGATGAATACCGAAACACCTTCATCGGCATGACTGCGGATCCGGTCAGCCTTGAGACGCTGCTGGAAACGCGCGCGCGCCTGCGCGCGGAACTGCCGCAACGGCTGACCGGCGCACAGCGACATTTCCTGACAGGCCTTTCACGCGCGCAGCCCGACTGGACCTTGCTGCAATGCCCGCATGCCGCCGATTTGCCGGCACTGCGCTGGAAGCTCGCGAACCTGCGGACATTCAGCATGCGCCGCCCGGCGGATTTTGAACATCAAGCTAGGGCGCTGGAAGCCAAGCTCGGCTAAGGTTCGCTCGCCTAGCATCCGTAGATCGTCAATATCTCCGGTCCAAGTGTTTGGTATTGCCTTATCAGGATTGACGGTGCGGCAGCCCCTTCAGATCACCGCTTCCAGTCCTTTGTGATCGAGCAGGTTGAGCAGTTTCAGTGAGGGGCCGTTTGAGTGCTTGTCGCCAACCTCCCATTTGCGCACAGTCGAAAGACTGGTATTCAACACGGCAGCTTGTTATTCCGGAGGCAGTGCGAAGAGCGGGTCAGCGCAGGCCACGCCCAGCGGCTGGAAGTGTTTGAGGTTGCAGGTCAGCAAGAGCAAACCCGCGTTTTGAGCCAAGGCCGCAATCGCGACATCGGCAAAACCGGGGTGGCAGCCTTGCGCGATGGCGGCATCTGAAATTTGCCCCGCCAACCGGGCAGCCTGCGCATCCAGCGGCAAGATGCGGTCGGTGTAGCTGGCTAATAAGCCATCCAGCCAGCGGTCAAGCCGGTCGGCACGCTCGAGGCCACCGGCGCGGCGCAATTTGCCGATGCCTTGCGCCATTTCGGCCACGGCAATGGCGGGCAGAAAAAGGGCTTTGTGATGGGCTTGCAGCCATTCGCTCAATGGGGTGGCGACAAAGACCTCACGCCCGGGGGTCAGCAAGGACACCACACTGGTATCTAGCAAATAGCCCTTAGGCAAAATCAATGCCCCGTAGCGGGGTGGTATCGCGCTCTATTTCCAGCGGCTCTGGCATGGCCAACAGATAGCTCGCCAGATTGGGCATTTCCAGCGGATAGAGGCGCGCACCATCGGCCACCGAGACGATCATCGCGCACGGCTGACCGTGGCGGCTGACCAAGGTAGGCCGACCTTTTTCAGCAGCGGCCACCAATGCGGAAAAACTGGCTTTGGCTTCACGAAGTTGCACTATTTCCATGATGAATTCTCCTGTGACTACATGTGGTCATTTTAGACGTGCTTGGCCTTACAGCGCAAGCGCGAGGTGCGAATGCCCGAGCGGTTTGCCGCGCCTGATGGCGTTTCTCACCGCGCTCAATCACGACGTGGAGATCACGATCCGGCCACGCGCGAATTCCAGCGAGACCGGACATATTGTGGTGCTGGCGGTACCGTAACCGAGGTCTTGAAACGCGATAGCGGTGGTTATCAGCGCACCGAATTCAAAGCCTGTTTCCAAGCGCGAAACTCAACCAGTCGCAGCCGATAGCGGGCGAGGTTGCCCATCGGTTACCTACATATCGCCAAAGTGGCTGGTCCACGTGATTGGCTATCACGTTATACGCAGCAGTTCGGAAAGCCCGCCCCAATAGCCGTAAAGACGTTCAAGCCTGTTGCCAGGCAGCCCGACTTCCCGAGCGATCCGGAGCCACACCTTGCGGGCGGTTGCCACCGTTTCCTTTACGGTTTCCAGCTATACCGTGTAAGGAATTAATCGAAAATTTATGTCGATGGCTTTTTATGCCTTGGCAGCGAAAGCGCCAGCGGCAGCCCAATGCATCCCATGGCAAACGAAGCGAGCAACGACCATATGTAGTCGCCGGACATATCGAATAACACACCGCCCAGCCAGCCCCCCAGCGCCATGCCTAAGCCGGCACCGACCATCTGAAAAGAATAGATAGAGCTCAACGGGGCTTTCGCGCCGAAGAATTGCCGGTTGATGATGGGAAAGCCCACCATTTCTCCGCCATAACAAAGGCCGAAGATCACGGCAAAGAGATAGAAGGTCCAGGCATCTTGTGCGAACAACAAAATGATTACCGGCAGTCCCTGGCCAAGCAAAGATATGGCAAGCACGGTGCGGCCACCTAGCCGCTCGGCAAGCACGGAGAAGGCGAAACGGCTGATCACCGACGTACCGGCGATGGTGGCGAGTACACCTGCGGCTTCGATGCCCGAGATGCCGCGAAACGTTGCCACTGATACGACGTGGGCGAGGATGATGGCGTGTCCAGCGCAACCGACGTGATGAATGGCGGCGAGGATCCAAACGAGGCGTTGGCTGAGGATTTCGCGTAGGCGCACTGGTGCCGCGATTTTTTCGCCTGCCGCGAGAGGTTTTTCAACAATGTCCTCGGCGCCATAGGCAGTCAAACCTTTCGAGGCGGGGCTGTTGTGCACGAAAAGCGAAACGATAACTAGGATGCTGCCCACCACCACACCGACAACGCTAAAGGTATCGGCCCAGCCGCGGTTCTCCAGTAACCAGCGAAACAGTGGCGCGAAGATCACCGGCCCCAGTCCCTGCGCCGCCCAGTAAAGACCCACCGCGATGCCCATGTGACGATGAAACCATCGGGTGACAATTACCGGTAACAACACCGTATAGGCCGCGTGCCCCAGCGAGCCGACGAAAAATCCGTAGAAGAGATAAAACTGCCAAAGCTCCTTGATCGTTCCCAATAGCACTGTGCCGGTGCCGATCAATAGGCCTGCGCAAACCATGATCGGCCTTGCACCGAAGCGGTCGCCAAGCCACCCCATTATCACCACCGCCGGTAAGCCCACCAGGAACGCCAACGAATAGGCAAATGAGATATCGCCGCGCGACCAGCCAAATTGCGCGACCAGCGGATCGATGAAGACGCCAAAGGATGCCGAATCCGCGCGGCTGACGATGTTAAGAATGCACGCGGCCCCGAGAACGATCCAGGCGTAGTGAAGTTTGGTTTTTACTGTGGGTGCCATGGATGGGGTGCTTTGCGTTGTGCGAGGTTAATTTTTCTTGCGGCTATTGATCGCACGCCAAATACGTTCTGGCGTGGCGGGAAGGGCAATGTCGGCAACATGCCAGGCGCTCAAGGCATCGATAATCGCGTTTGCAATGGCCGCCGGGGCGCCGACATTCCCGGCTTCGCTACCGCCTTTGACACCAAGGAGGTTGCTCATCGTGGGCACCGGCGCCAAAGCGGAAACCATGTGCGGCATGTCATCAGCGCGCGGCATGGCGTAGTCCATGAATGAGCCGCTAAGTAGCTGACCGCTTTCCTTGTCGTACACCACCTCTTCCATCAATGCCTCGCCCAAGCCCTGCGCCACGGAACCGTGCAGTTGGCCTTCGAGTGTCATGGGGTTGATGACGGTGCCGGTGTCATCGACGGCAACTAGACGCGCGACTTTCACGCTCCCCGTTTCAGCATCGACTTCGACCTCGCAAATCATGCAGCCGTTGGGATAGGTGTTGGGTCCGGGATGACTGCCAACACCATCCAGACCCACGCCAAAAGCTTCGGGCAGGCCAATACCTTGATAGGATTTTTTCGCCACTTCGGCAAGCGTGACGCCGCGGTCCGTGCCTTTGATGCTAAATACGCCGCCGGCAAATTCTATGTCGGCGGTGGAAGCTTCTAGCATCCACGCGGCGATTGCCTGCCCTTTATCGATGAGCGCCTCGGCGGCGCGCTTCAAGGCAGAGCCGCCGGCAATCATGCTGCGCTGTGCGAAAGTGCCGCGGCCAAAAATACTCTTGTCGGTGTCGCCTTGAAAAACGCGCACCTGATCGATTGGCACGCCCAACCATTCGCACGCCATTTGCGCGAACATGGTCTCGTGGCCCTGACCCGTGGAGAGCGTACCCACGTACAAGCCGACCGAACCGTTCGACGCCATGCGAATTTCCATACGTTCGGATTGATTGCCGGCGCGTTGGCAATGCATGGCAAGACCGATGCCGCGAAGCAGACCTTGTTGTTCGCTTACGGCACGCCGCGCGGCAAATCCATGCCAGTTTGAAAGTTGTATCGCACCATCGAGCACCGCTTCGAAATTGCCGCAGTCATATACGTTGCCCCCCGGCGTGCGATAGGGCATGGCTGACTGCGCGATTAAATTACGGCGACGCATCTCGATCACATCGATGCCCATTTCGCGCGATGCTTTGTCGATGAGCCGCTCGGTAACAAAGCTGGCCTCGGGTTTCCCCGAGCCGCGGTAGGGCCCAACAGGAGACGTATTGGTGAATGTCGCGCGCACCACGGCGTGGACCAAGGGCAGGTGATAGGTGCCGCTATAACTCACCAAGGCATTGCCCGGCGGCACGCCAGCGGAGTAGCTCAAGTAAGCGCCCAGATCGATACACACCGAAGAACGTAGAGCGAGGATTCGCCCGCCACTATCCAAGGCCATGGCCGCCTCGGTAATTTGATGGCGCCCGTGTTGATCGGCGGCGAGACCCTCGCCGCGCTCGCCGGTCCATTTGACCGGGCGCCCAACGTTCATCGCCGCCCATAGGACCAGCGCTTCCTCAGGATAAATATTGGCCTTCATGCCAAAACCGCCGCCCACATCCGGGGCCACCACGCGCAAATCGGCCTCGCTTATACCGAGGACAGCGCTCACGATCTGGCGCACGTGGTGCGGCGATTGCGCGCTCGAATAAAGGGTGCAACGGCCATCGGTGGGGTCGCGTAGTGCGAGCACGCTGCGTGGCTCCATGGCGTTGGCAGAGGCGCGCGGATAGTGAAGGCAAAGTTTGGTGACGTGCGCGGCCGTGGAGAAAGCGGCATCGACTGCCTTGCCCTCGCCGCGCTCCAGTTGAAAGCAAAGATTATCGGCAGCTTCATCCCATACTTTGGGAGCGCGATCCGCCAACGCATCGACCAGCGTTACCGCAGGCAAGGGCTGGTAATCGATCACCAACCAATCTGCGGCATCCTTTGCCTGCTGCAGAGTTTCCGCGACGATAAGGGCCACGCATTCACCGACAAATCTCACCCTTTTAGAGGCAAGCAACATTTGCAATGGACGATGAAATCGACTCCCAGGGGGAAGAGTGGGAAAGGCTTGGCAAGCCAGGGCGCCTATTTGTTGTTGTTCCAAATCCTGCGCGGTGAGTACCGCGAGAACACCAGGGGCAGACAAAGCGTCGCTACGATCCATGCCAACGATGTGTGCATGTGCGTGGGTCGAACGCACAAAGTAAGCATAGGTGAGGTCTTGCGGTTTGAAATCATCCGTGTAGTGGCCACACCCCGAAAGCAGCCGGGCGTCTTCAACCCGGGGTAGCGCGGCGCCGATTCCGTTGGCCAGAAGAATGGTGTTCACTCTGCCGTGGCGCCGGAGCGCTCGACAATAACTTTCCACGCGAGCGCCTCGCGCCGCATGCGCCCCATCGCCTCGTGGGGCGAATTGCCCCCTATAGTCCAACCTTGTTCGAAATAACGTTTTTGCAATGCCTCGTCGGCGAGCGTGGCGCGGACTTCCCTGGCCAGGCGGGTGACAATATCGCTAGGCGTTCCCGCGGGCGCGGCAAGTGCCCACCAGTTACTTAACAGCACACCTTCGGGAATGCCTGCTTGCGCCGTGGTGGGCACGTTAGGCATTACCCTTAACCGCTCGGGCGCGGCCACCGCCAAGGCGCGCAATTTGCCAGCCTTGAAAAGTGGCGCAATCGAGCCATAGCTATGCACGATCATTTGCACTTCGTTGCCTAAGAGCGCCACCACGGCCGGCTGATTGCCGCGAAACGGTACATGCGTCATGTCCGCGCCCATGGCGTCGCTCAACATGCGCCCCGATAAATGCGGCACCGTCGCGGCGCCGGGCGAGGCGTAATTCAGCTTGCCGCGATTGGCGCGTGCAAACGCTGCCAATTCTCCATAGCTCTGCGCCGGCGTTGCCGCGTTGATCACCAAGAGATAAGGCGTGTCGGCGACGATGGTGATTGGCGCGAGAACCTGCAGCGGGTCATAGCCCAGCTTCGTATTGAGAAATTGATCGATGACAAAATTATTGGTCGGCCCAAATAGCAGCGTATGACCATCGGCCGGAGATTTCACCGCTTCGCGCACGCCGATCAACCCATTGGCGCCGGTGCGAAAATCGATGACGACACTTTGACCCAGGCCCTTCTCGATGCCCGGCTGAATGCTGCGGAAAATAATGTCGCCACTGCCGCCGGCGGCATAGGGAAGAATCACCTTCAAGGATTTTTCGGGATAGGCGGCGTGAGATGAGCCTGCGGACCAGACCAAGCAAGGCAAGAGCACAGAAAGAAAACCGCGTAGCGATATCATCGAATGATTCCCTGATCAGATTTTGTAGCCAAAAATATCGATACCCGCCATACGTTCCAGAGTCCGTCCAAAGCGGTATTTCAGCTCTGGGCCGTCGAAGGGTGGTTGTTCGAGTTTCTGCTCGGCCGCAGTGAAGGGTTCGACTTCCAACACCACAAAGGTATAAGCGTTTACGCCCCGACCCATGGCCTTATCGAAGTCGCGTTGCAAATCCTCGATCTTGTCGAACACAAATACGCGCTCGATACCGAAGGAGCGCGCGATGGCGCCGTAGTCGTTGGCCGCGCCATTGGGCAGGTTTGCATTGGAGGTCGCGCCATAGGCGCGGTTGGATACCAAGATATGCACCATGTTGGAAAGATTCATTTGCCGCTCAACCATGAGCATGCCCGGATTCATGCAAAACGCGCCATCGCCCATGAAAGCCCAGAATTTCTGTTTGGGCAACGCGCAGGCCATACCCGAGGCGAACAAAGTCGACAGACTCATGGACGCATCGAGGTAGAAGGTATTATCGCTATCGCGCGTGGTAGTCCACCAGGCTTGACCGGAATTTCCTGCGGAGGTGATGACCAGCTCGTCAGTGCGGCGGCTGGCAAGATATTGGAAGCTCTCGACATATTTCATACTGATTACCTTAACAAGTCGCGCGTCAAAGCGACGATAGTTGGACGAGAGTAGGTTCGCGAATGATGGTAGGCGCGGCCAATCTCCCGAATATCCTCAGGCTTATCGATGATCAAGTAGGGCACCGAAATCGCCTCCATCACCGGTTTCAAATAAAGACCATTCGATATGTGGTGCTTGTGATGATCGCCCAGCGCACCGCGTAGCGTAATCAACATCAATAGCGGGATCTCATAGCTGTAATTGATTTTTGTCATGGCGTAAATCGTCGTCATGAACCCCGAGGCGCCCATTAAGGCCGCCGACCCCATGCCACCCATATACGCGCCAGCGCACAGCCCGATCGCCGATTCTTCGCGGTTCACCGGCACGTGCCGGAAACGTGCATCGGTGTCGATTTCGCGAATCAGCTCACTAATCCAGTTGTCGGGCAAACTCGCCACCAGCTTGACGCCGGCCTCGCCCAATTGATCGGTGATGCGGCGTGCCACGTCGTGGCTTTTCGATGATTTCTCGGGCGCATCGCTCATGTAAGGATTCCTATGTATTGAATGTGCACGGTGTCAATGATAACGCCCGCAGTTAGTGAACACGGATGCTAACCGCCAATGTAGGGGCACTCAAGCTTTCTTGTCATTCGCCAAGCGGATTGGTATCTCGCCCCGTGAGAAAATCGTGACGCATGGCGACGCACGCCAGCAGGCGTTTTGAAAATATCAGGGAAACGCGAAAACCAATGTATGAACGAAAGGCATGAACATGATTGAGGAAGGTTCCGTCATTGAAGCGTTGTTGCGCCCGAGGTCCGTAGCCATTATCGGCGTCTCCGCAAAGCCTAAGACTGCCGGTCACGTCGCTCTGGGCAATCTCACGCTCAACAAATTTTCCGGTGATATTTATCTGGTGGGGCGCTCAGGCGGTTCGATCGAAGGCCGTGCTGTGCTGGCGAGTGTGGATGATTTGCCTTTGAACATCGACTTGGCGATTTTCACGCTGCCCGCATCCAGTGTGCTCGATGCGGTCAAGGCTTGTGGCCGGCGCAAGTTGAAAGCTGCCGTGGTGTTCGCCGCGGGCTTCGCCGAAATGGGCGATCGCGCGGCGCAGGATCAACTCACCCGCGCCGCACGCGAAGGCGGCGTCGCGCTACTAGGCCCGAATTGTCTGGGCTACACCAATTACATCGATGGGTTGCAATTTAGTTTCACTGCGGCCACTGTCGTGACCAAGGCGGATCTCAGCCGTGATCCGGCCACCGCGATCATTTCGCAAAGCGGCGGTCTCATGGCGCATGTGGCGCGCGGCTTGCAAGCCAGGGACTTGCCGGTTTCCTACACGATTTCGACGGGTAATGAAGCGGTGTTGGGCGTGGCCGATTTTATCGACTACATGATCGACGATGAAAAAACGCGTTCCATCATTGCCTATATCGAAGAGGGGCGGCAGCCGCAACGGCTGCTCACGTCATTGCGCCGTGCGAGTGAGGCCGGCAAGCCGGTGATCGTCATGCATCCGGGTAAAAGTGATCACGCGCATTCCGCGCTGACTTCCCACACCGGCGCGCTGGCGGGTGACCATGCGGTGATGCGCACGCTGCTTTCCGATGCGGGTGCTTTGGTGGTCGAGACGCTTGATGAAATGGTCGATGTGGCGGAGTTGGTGGCGCGCTACCCGCGCTTGCCAGTGAAGGGGCCCGGCGTGGTGACTTTCTCCGGCGCCATGGTTGCCATTGCACATGATTTTTGCCAATCGACCGGGCTGGATATTCCCTCCTTGAGCGAAGCGACCGTTGCCGCGCTCAAACCGCAATTGCCGGCCTATGCGCATACCGCCAATCCGCTGGATCTGACCACGCAGCCGGTGTTTCAGCCCGAGCTTCTGTATATCGGGCCCAAGGCGTTGTTGGATGATCCTAATACGGGCAGTCTGGTGCTCGCCATCATGCCGGGTGGCCCGGAAATTCAACGTAAATATGTTGAAGGGCTGTGGGCGGCGATGCAAGGCTGTGTCAAACCGGTATTGCTTTCTTTCATGTGCGACCGCATGCCGCTGGCGGCGGAGACCGTGGCCTTGGCCCGCGACAAACGGTTAATAGTTTCCCGTTCGTCGGACCGCTCCATTCGAGCGCTCGCCTGTGTCACGCGTTATGCGAGGGCGCAGGAGCGAAAGAAACGAGTTGGCCGGGTCGACTCCAAACCGCTGTCGGTTGATCTGCCTGCGCTCGGCCATGGTCTGCAGCCCGAATGGCTATGCAAAAAGCTGCTCACCGCGATAGGCATCGCCACGCCCAACGGTGTGCTGGCCAAGAGCCTCGCCGAGGCCGAGCAAATCGCCGCGAATATTGGTTATCCCGTGGCGATGAAAGCGCAGGCCGCAGCGCTCGCGCATAAGACCGAGGCCGACGCCGTACGACTGAATTTGACTGACGGTTCGGCTGTTGCGCGTGCCTGGAAGGAGCTGCAAGACAATGTGCGCCAAGCGCGACCCGATATTGTTCTTGATGGAGTGCTGGTTGAACGGATGGCCGACAAGGGCGTAGAGCTGGTCATCGGCGGCAGGCGCGATCCGCAATGGGGCCCGGTGATTCTGGTGGGGCTCGGTGGTATTTGGGTGGAGGCACTAGGTGATGTGCGCCTGATGCCCGCCGATCTTGCCGAGGAGTTGATCATCGATGAGCTGCGGCAACTGCGCGCAGCGAAACTCTTGCAAGGCTTTCGCGGTGCGCCGGCGGCTGATATTGGCGCGGTTGCCCGTGTTGCCCGGCTCATAGGCCAATTGATGCAGGAGCATGAAGAGATCTTGGAAATCGATCTCAATCCCGTCTTCGTTCATGCACAGGGCCGCGGCGTAACCGTGGCCGACGCGCTGATCGTGACGCGGTGATATTTGCTCACGCATATCGTCTTAATTTTAAACATTTAAGTTTTACGATTAAGGTATAACGTCATTAAATGGATCATTGTCATTCAATTTTGTAATAATTACGACTGACTAGTTGGTCAAGCCTCGTTCCGTTCGCCGGTGACCACGACACGCGACGCCCCGCGAATGCATTATCATCTGCCCCTTTCAATTTTTCCCTCCCATAGGCC
>JBJXEY010000140.1:0-3630 GCA_046153355.1 Burkholderiales bacterium | reverse complement strand
CAGGGCTTCGTAATATCCGTCGTTGGAGGTCATGGTAATTCCTGCGGTGTGGTTTGGAGACTGCGGGCGATTATGCGGCGGGGTGTGGTGTGGCGTCCAGCGCGGTTCCATAACGTGCCATATCGCGCGTCACCCCGTGTGGCGAAGCAATTGTCCGCTGTGTGGCCCTGCAGGTGCGTTGCCTTAGTGCCAGGTCTGCCGCCATCGCTGATTCATTTATTGCGCCAAATACCGGAAGTTTTGTGGCGCGATTCCACAATCGCGCCACTTGGATTCACGCTAAAGCCGGCTTATGCGCCACATCAGGACGAACGGGATCAACATGCTCGGCGTTTCACCTCTATTTTGTGTTAGCATGCAACATCAAAATTGATGTGTGTTACGACCACATGCCATGGATTTCAGCGTCGAGTTTTACGAAACTTCCAGCGGCACCTGCCCGGTTCGAGAATTTCTGGAAGCGCTCAGGCGCAGTGACCCGGATGACTTTGCAGCGGTGTTGGCTGGACTGGACAAACTGCGGCACCGCCAATTCCATCGCGAGCCGTTATCCAAGGCACTGAGCGACGGATTGTTTGAATTGCGGCATGTAGGCAAGCTCAATACGCGCGTGCTGTGGTTTTTCATGAAGGGCCGCCGGATCGTTGCCGTACATGGCATACGCAACAAGGGGCAGGCCATAGCTGCAAGAGAGATCGACACAGCCGCCGCACGCAAGCGCGACTGGCAGGAAAGGATGCAACCATGAAAAAAACCATTTTCGACCGCTACCTTGCGCAACAAATGCGTGACCCGGCATTTGCGACGCGCTTCGCACAAGCGGGCGAAGCCTGGGATGTCGCGCTGCAAATAGCCGCCTTGCGAGAAAAGGCCGGGATGTCGCAAAAAGAACTCGCCCGATCCCTTAAAACGTCGCAGCAGCAGATCAGCCGTCTCGAATCACCGGACTACGAAGGCCATTCGCTTGCGACCTTACGCCGCGTAGCGGAAGCACTGCACGCACGGGTGCGCGTGGTGTTTGAACCTGCCAATGAACCGACTGGAAAGCGCGCGGCGCAGCCGCTGGCACCCAATCGGGTAAAACGTGCTTCGGCCAAGACGTAGTGGCACATTTGGCCGGGCATCGCAAACGGGCTGTCAGGGCTTCAGCGCCACCACCTTGCCGTTGCGCATCACATGAATCGGCGTGCCGTACTGGCGGGCGACCTCTCTCGCGCGCCTCTGGGCGCGCTTGAGCGCCTTCGCGGCGGCCTTGGCGAGCGGCGTTGTGGGTTTAAGTGAGGGCTGTTGCTTCATGGGCCTTGCTCTAAGAGGCGAAGTTTTAACGTCGTATTGTCATACACCGCCCACGAATCCGCCAATGGTCGATAAGTGCTCTGAAAATTCTTCCATCCCCGGTGAAAACGCCGTGCGACATCTACCGCCGGCACGTGGTGCCCGCCTTGGCGCACACGACTTGCTATGCGCTTCAATGCCAACTGAACCGACTCCAGTCGCAGGAGCACGATTTCGATCCGGTAGCCCGCCTGCTTCCAGCGCCGAATTCTAGATGCGTAGGTCAGCCCGCTCAACGTGCTCTCAAAAGCAAAGTCCGCTTTCGCCGAGGCGAACCGATCCAGTTCGCGCAACAGCAACCGCCCGCCCGCGAGCGCTGCCAGTTCCGGCTTCAGCGGCGACAAGCCCGCGGCGATCAAATCCGCATTCACGAAATGCACGATCTTCGCCTCGCGCGGCAGGAACTCGCGGGCGAAGGTGGTTTTGCCCGCGCCGTTGGGGCCGGCGATGATGACGCAACGTGGCGCCTTCTCGGTCCGCTTCATTGACAGTTAGAGCGTGCCTTAGTCCTGCGTCATGCCGTAAACCATATCCGTCACAAAGCGCCGGAACGATTCATTCTGGAAAAACTGCTTGTAGAGTTCCGTGTCGTCCTTCAGCAGGGATGTTATGACGCGCTCCAGCGCCTTGTTGTGTTCGATATGCGCGGTGTTGGGCGTATTCTTCTTCGCATTCTGATACGCCTGATCCGCCGCCACCTTGGGCGCGATGTCGTCCTTGATGCGCTGGCGCACGCGGTCGCCGTCGGTGAACAGCGTGCCGAACTGATCGTTGAATTTTTTCAGGATGTTGCTGAGCCGGTCCAGTTCCGGCTCAGCCTTGCCGCCGCCGCCACCCATCGGCACCGGGTCGATCTGCGCATCCTGATCAGCGAGCGCTATCCTCATCGCCGCCTTCTTCTCGGCACGGTAGCTGTCCATGTCGATGGTTTCGATGATGCCCTTCGCGAGGTCCTCCTCTTTGGGCGCCGGCAGTTTCGGAATCAGGAAGTTCAGGAAGATCGACAGCTTCTCCCATTCGGCGTTGTTATACGGCAGGATCGATCCCAAAAATCCATAGGTACGGGTAAAGGCTTTCGCGCTGCCCTTGAACTCCACCTGCCCGTCCTCGTCGAGTTCTTCGGTATAGACCGCCACGCACGCATCCAGCAGCGGGTCGAGCTGATCGCGCGGCACGCCTTCCAAATAGCGCGAAACAAATGTATCTATTTGATTTTGCGAATAAATTTGTTTCGAGTCGAGCGCAGCCTTGAGGTCGTGCAGCTTGTTGGGATCGGTTTCCTCGCTCAGGATCGTCGTGCGGTAGTAGTCGGCGAAGGCATACTGGATCGTCTGCGCGTCGTTCATGAAGTCCAGCACGAACACATCATACTTTTGCGGGTGCGCGCGGTTCAGGCGCGACAGTGTTTGCACCGCCTTGATGCCCGACAGCGGCTTATCCACATACATCGTGTGCAGCAGCGGCTCGTCGTAGCCGGTCTGGAATTTGTCGGCGCAAATCAAAAAGCGGTACGGCTCCTCCTGTATCTTGTCCGCGATGTCGCCGCTGGGGAATCCATTGAGCGACGTTTCCGTCACCCTGGCGCCATTGAATTCCGGCTGCCCCGAAAACGCGACTATGGCCTGGTGCGGGCTTTTCAGTTCGGCCAGATACTCGCGGATGGCGAAGAAATACTGGATCGCCCGCTCAATACTGCCGGTGACCACCATCGCGCGCGCCTGTCCGCCGATCTTGCGGAACGCCAGCACCTGCTCGTGAAAATGATCGACCAATTTGCCTTGCTCGGTCTGTTTGTACTCGGCGAAGCCAGACATGACTTGCTTGCGATTAGAATTCTCAAAGTCGCGCCCTCGCACGCCAGTCTACAATGAGACTTTCTGGATAGGAAGTACCACATTTCCGATTTGGTTTCGCAGTCCGAACAGTCGTCCGTTGCGCACGACATCCCAAAGCGTTGGAACCTGGCCTGACCACGGTAACCCCAACGCCTTGTATTCCGGATACGGCTTGAGGTCGGCGATCATGAGTTAGCTGCATCCCGCAATCGTTCCGGATTCCAAACTTGCTTGGCCATGGCGGCGTAAAGTTTCTGCCGCGCGTCAATGTCCACCTTCTTGAATTCCTTGTGCCCCTTGAAGGGCAAGCCGGTTTGTATCAATCTCTTGAGCGGGGGGTTGCGATCATAGGCATCTGGATTTAGCGACTGCGCCAGGACGTTTTGCTTGAGGTAGTGTGGCAGTTTCTTCGCGTAGGTAAGATCGCCGTATGCAGCGTTGAAGGTCTTGGGCAAAAGCA
>JBJXEY010000139.1:0-2726 GCA_046153355.1 Burkholderiales bacterium | reverse complement strand
TGCTTTTGGGCATGTCAGCGCTCGAGTGCCGGGCACCGATACCTTCGTGCTGCCAACGCGCCGCAGCCCAGGGCTCGCACAAGCCGACAATTTGTTGCTGTTGAATACCGAGGGAAAACTGCTCGCTGGCGATGGTCAACCCAATAGCGAGTTCTGGATTCATGCACGTATCTACGCGGCGCGTCCCGACGTAGGCGGCGTGGTGCATGCGCATCCGCCGGGGTGTATTTGCCTCACCCAGATAGGCCAACCCTTGAAAGTCGTGTTCAATGCCGCCGCATCATTTCGCGATGGCGTCCCGGAGTACAGCCGCATCGGCTTAATACGCTCGCGCGAATTAGGCGATTTGGTGGCCAAAAGCCTGGGCTCATCCAACGCGGTGATGATGCGTGGCCATGGCATGGCCGTGGCGCTGCCGGATGTGCGTTCTGCGGCGGTGGTAGCCTGTTATCTCGAGGAAACCGCCAGTCTGCAACTGCGTATGTTGAGTGCCGCCGGTGGCGATAGCGCGCGACTGCGGGTCTATAACAATGAGGAAGCCGCCCAAGTAGGCGGAGACAATAACGCCTCTACCGTGACCCGAGCCTGGGAATATTATTCGGCGGCGATAGAAACGCTACCCCTAGGGCACGTCACGCCTGGCTAGGGCAATGGGAGCGCCATCGCACTGTTTGGTACGAGCGCTACCCGTTTCACTCCCCGTTTACGCCGTTTTCGACAATAACGCGTCCATGGCGCGAGACGCATAAACCAAGGTCGCACCTGCGTTGACGTTGATGGCCACACCAAGCGCTTCGACAATTTCTTCTTTTTTCGCGCCCGCTTTAACCGCTTCGTCCAAGTGAACGGTGATGGAACCATCGCATTGACGCGTAACCGCCACAGCCAATGCGATGAGCTCGCGAGTCTTTCGGTCCAGGTGCCCGGTGTTATCGCCGGCCTTGCTTAGTGACTTGTAGCCGGCCAGGATATCGGGGCTGACGCTGCCGATTTCCCCCACCATTTTGCCCAGTTCCTGTTTATAGGATTTCCAATCTATGAACATGCTTCTCTCCCGATTTTAATTCGAATTATTGTTGTAGCCAGTTGTCGTCGTCTTGGTACAACGCGGTCAGCAATTCCCCGCCGCCGGTAGGCGTGTTGGGGGTGAGCCCGCGTCCGGCGCGCTTTTGCACATACGCAAGGTGGCGGTAACCTTCGGCGTAGCTTTGCAACTCGCCGGAATCCAGATTCAAGGCGGCGCCCGGTGTGACGACATCGATCCTATCCTTGTCATAAACAGTCCTGCGATGGTGAATGGCCCATTTGCCATTTTGCTTCTCGAATCGATCAATGAATCGTCCATTGCTGGTGAGATCCACAGGGACGCCATCAAGACGAGTGCGCATCACCAGGATCAGGCGCGAGTTGGACAACGCTTTCGCGCCATTGACGCGAATGGTGGTGCCGCAGATGAAATGCCCGCTGGTATTGCCCTTGCCATAACCGGCTTTGCAGGCGGTGATGAAATCATCGGCGGGGCCATCAAACCACATGGTCGTCATCCGGCCATTGGCTGAGTAGGTAGTGCGTAGCGGTGCCCAGTTACCTGAGTCGCGCCACAGTGCCCACTGCTGCACCACCTCGGTGATTTCCAGTTTGTCTTGCCAAATGTCCATGCCAATCCCCACGAAGAACAAAGGCAGACTTTACCTTGAAGGCGGCAATTCCGTCTGTGTTGCGTCCGTACTTTGTTGCATCCGTACTTCATTCATCTGGACGCAATAACACTGCATTCGCCCCAGCGTATTAAACTAAAGCCCGTTGCCACCAGAGACTGTAGAAGGAGAGTCTCGATAGGTTGGCCAATTTATTCCGCTGTGGAGGCTAAATGCAAGCTATCGAATCACCCGCCAATTGGAACTCCGCGGAGCTTTCCGCTCGCAGCGATTGGATTCATCGTTTGAGTACAGAGGAAGTCGCGGAGATGGAAGTGGCGCTTGCCGCGGTGCGCGCCAAGGGCCTGGATTTTCCCGACGTGACCAAAGAAAACTTTCCCCTCACGCTGTTTCCAAAACTGGTGGCGAAGGTGCATGACTATCTGGAGAATGGTCCCGGTGTATTCATGATTCGCGGTTTGCCCGTGGATCGTCATCCGGTCGCGGATTTGCGCATGCTGTATTGGGGTTTGGGAAGGTACTTGGGCGTGGCACGCTCGCAAAGTGCCGAGGGCGACCACATTGGCGACGTGCGCGATTTGCGAGTTCCCAAAGACAGTCCTGGGTTTCGCGGTTATCAGACCAACGGTGGCGGTGTTTTTCATTGCGATACCTGTGATGTGGCGGGTTTGTTCGTTTTGCGCACCGCAAAATCTGGCGGCATATCGTTGGTTGCGAGCTCCATCGCGATTCACAATGAAATTCTTCGTACCCGACCCGATTTATTAGAGGCGCTATACCAGCCGTTCTACTGGAGCATGCTTCGCCAGGAACGCGAAGGCGAAGCCAAGTACTACCAGCAACCGGTATTTAGCATGCACCAGGGGCATTTTTGTTGTCGCTTGGTGCGCCCGCACATCACCCTTGCGCAGCGCTTCCCCGAGGTGCCGCGCCTCAGCGCCCAGCAGATTGAGGCATTGGATTTATTCGACTCACTGGTGGCTCGGGCGGATTTTCAATTGGTCACCAATTTTCAACCGGGGGATCTGCAGTTTTGTAATAACCATGTGGCCATGCATGCGCGCACCG
>JBJXEY010000114.1:0-3244 GCA_046153355.1 Burkholderiales bacterium | reverse complement strand
TTCGGCACCATGGAGGAGCGCTTAAAGACCCTCGGTTTTGGCATGCAGGACGCCGCGAATACCCGCGCCTACACGGTGCACGATATTGGCGCGTTGATCGGACCGCAGATCGCGGCGCGCGGCGCGGCTGAAGGCGGCCTCACTTGGCATTTCGCCAGGCCGCCCGTGGTCGGACTGGAGTTTGAGATGGATGTCAGAGCGACCGCCCGCGAGATCCTGCTCTAAAAATGAGCCCTCTAACGGCATGTCCTCGGGTTCGAAGCCTATGCAGTTGGCAAGAAAACCTATCAGGCGCGGCCTTAATACGTACCCATTCCAGCGCTTATTCTTCCATGGTGACCGTAACGTTTTTCATGGAGCCTCCACTACGCAAATATCCATTTCACAAGAATCCCCAATTTGCGGTCATCCCACTCGCGATGACACGAAAATAGTGTAACTCGGAGTCCGTGCCAATCGAGAGTAATTCATCATAGCCGCACAAAAACCGAAAGTGGTGCGGTGAAGGTGGCGGTTGGTACGAAGTATGCGCTGCGCGATGCGGCCAAGGCGCATGCCGATCTGGATGAAAATGAACTTACGAATTTAGGTTCGAAGGCTGCGGGACTCAAACCGGAATAGTCGCCGGCTGCAGCCTGGCCGAGCTCAGCGTTATTTCTGCGGCTCGACTTTCTGGGCCAGTGGCCCATGCTGCAGGTCTATCCCGGAGAGCTTCTCCGCAAGTTGGCCCGCGAACCTGCCATCCAGCAGGATAAAAGCGATGCGTGCCACCTCTTGCGATCGGTTCTCCCAGGCGTGGTCGGTGCCGCGCTGAACAACCACGTCGCCGGGCATGAGACGTACCTCCGCCCTGTCGTCGAGGATCATGTGCAGTTCGCCTTGAATCAGGATGCCGTAGTCGAGCGTCTGGGTCCTGTGCATGCCCGGGTGACCGCCGTCTGCGCGCGGTTGCCATGCCTGCACATGGCCCGGGTGGATATCCAGGATTCGGATGATCGAGCCGTGGGCATCCGGGGGCAGGCGCAACGGTAGACGCTCGTTCGGCTCCTTCGCAACGACCGCTTCAAGCGGCACCGGCATTTCCGACGTACTCCAGATTTCATGGAAGCGCACCAGACCTTCCTGCCGGTTGTGGTGCTGGGGTGCGGGACCTGTCGAGAGGAAAACGGACTTTCCCTCGGCATCATGGCCAGTGACGATACGGTTGGGTGGCGCAAGCGAGTTTTTAGTTTGCATGGTGATGAGTAATGTTCAATAAGCGGGTCGCGTCGGCGGGGAGATAAGACAAAGAGGGCAAGCGGTATGGCGGCGCATGAAGCTCTCGTATTACTCCGGCTGGATATTGGCTTTCGCCGCAACCTGTTTCCAGAACGCCGTCTCTGTTTTCATCAGCGCAGTCAACTCGACCGAGGTGGCGGTAAAAGGCTCCAGGCCGGCTTTGGCAAGTTCCTTGTGAACTGCGGACTGCTTCATCACATCGACGCAAATGGCCCCAATCGATGAAACAAGATCGGCGGGCAGGTTATGCGAACCATAAAGCGCGTACCACTGGGTTCCGGTTAGCGCAGGAAATCCGGCCTCCTTGCTGGTGGGTACTTGCGGAAGGCCTGGGAACCTCGTCACCGAAGTTACGGCGAGGGGAATCAGGCTTCCGGATTTGATCTGCTCCACCAGAACCCCGATGGCATCGCCCACCATCATGTCGGTCTGATCGCCCAGAAGATCCTGCATTGCAGCGGGCAGGCCCTTGTAGGGCACTCCCAAAAGATCGATTCCGGCTTCCTGCCCGAGCAACACACCGAGCAGTCGCGGAAACGCGCCGATGTATCCGATGGAAAGTTTGTTGCCATTGCGCCGGTAAGCGTCGCTGACATCTTTGAGCGTTCGCATACCGGTGCGTGGGCGCGTGACATAAATTTCCGCGGCCTGCGCGATGCCCGCGAGTGGCACGAGTTCTGTCAGCGGATCAAACGGGAGTTTTGAGGTCGCCGGCGCCACTGTCATCGCGCCTTTGAGCGAGACGGCCAGAGAGTATCCGTCAGGCGGCGAGCGAAGCACGGTGCCCACTCCGATGGTTCCATCCGCGCCCGGTCGGTTTTCCACTATTACCGGCTGCCCCACCCGTGCCGAGAGAGCATTGCCCAGCACCCTTGCCGCGATGTCAACCGAACCGCCCGCGGGGTAGCCGACGAACAGGCGAATGGGTTTAGAGGGCCAGGCAACGGGAGTCGCTGCTGATGCAATGCATGGAATCAAGGCCAGGCAGGCCGCGAGGCAGCTGCGATGGCCAGAATGAAAAAGTCGCGCGAATGAAATATTCATATTGGCGTAAGTATCCTATAAGAGTCGGTTGCAATGGTCGTTTCAGCTTTGGGCCTTAACCAGCCCGCGGCAAACCCCGAAGCCGATTCGAGGCAATCCGGCATGCTCGCAAAATGCAGAGAGCGCAACTTCGTCGCCATCCTGCAGAAAGGTGCGCGTCTCGCCATTGGAAAGACGCAATGGCTCCTTGCCGCCCCGGGTCAATTCGAGCAGGCAACCTTCTGTGCCACGATCGGGCCCGGAGATGGTGCCGCTACCGAGCAAATCACCGGGGCGCAGATTGCAGCCATTCGCCGTGTGGTGAGCGATCATCTGGCCGAAGGTCCAGTAGTTGTCGCGACTAAACTCGGCGTTGGAGATCGTCTCCTCGGGGAGACCTTCCGCACGCATGCGTGCGGTGCGAAGCCTGATTTCAACGTGAATCTCGAACGTGTTCAATGCATTGTTGTTAGCGTAGCGCAGATACTCAAGCACCGGCGGGTCATCCGGTGCGCGCGGTGCGCCGCGATTGCGGTAGGGTTCCAGCGCGTCCGGCGTGATGACCCAGGCCGACACCGAGGTGAGAAAATTCTTTCCCTGAAAAGGTCCCAGTGGCAGCGATTCCCAAGCCTGGATATCCCTCGCGGACCAGTCGTTCAGCAGGCACAGGCCAGCGATGTGTTCGTCGGCTTCGCCAAGCGGAATGGGAGTGCCCAGGGGGTTGCCGCGCGCGATAAACGCGCCGAGTTCCATTTCGATATCCATGCGCAGGCTCGGTCCGAATTCCAATGACGGCTCGGCGCCTTCGCGCTGGGTGCGGAATTGTCCGCTGGGGCGCATCACCGCTTCGCCGCTGATGACAATGGATGAGGAGCGGCCGTGATAGGCGATCGGCAGAGATTTGAAGTTCGGTTGAACCGCGTCGCGTCCCATCAGTTTTCCG
>JBJXEY010000095.1:0-23178 GCA_046153355.1 Burkholderiales bacterium | reverse complement strand
GTCGGTTCCCCGCCGGTGATCTGCACGTCCGTGCCCGGGCCGTACTGCGAACGGATCATGTCGATGCGGCGATAAATCTCCTCGATCGGAAGGTCCTTGAGAGCCTCTGAACTTTCAGACAGGTAGCACAGCGTGCAATCGAGATTGCAACGCTGGGTGATCTCCAGCGCCACGCAACCAATGGCAAAGCGGCGGCCCAGGTGCTGCGCATCGTTCCAAAGCCCCGCATCCCGCATGCGTTGGCGCGCGCTTGCCAGCGGCGCGTGATCAGCGCCCGCTCCGCGGTCTGGTTCTGCGGCAGGATGGATGACGGATAGCGTGTTTGACATGTGTGCCAGTGACAAAACAATACATTGCGGCGCGGGTATCCCGCTAGCTAGTTCGAATGCGCCGGGCAATAAGTTACATCGGCCGGCAAATTCCGCTCGAACTTCGAAATATCTTTCGCCCGTTGTAACCACTCCGGTTTTGGAGCGAATTACCTGTGGGGAATCCTCCCTCTCTAGGAGCATTAAATGAAACAGCTGATGACAATGATTTTCGCCGCCACCATGACCTTCGCCGTAGGTTCAGTCCAGGCCCAGGATTCGATGAAAAAGGACGCCATGAGCAAGGACACAATGGCCAAAGACCATATGAAAAAAGACGACATGAAGAAAGATTCGATGATGAAGGACGCGATGACGAAAGACTCAATGAAAAAGGACGGCATGAAAAAAGACGAAATGAAGAAATAGAATCTGGCTGCAAAATGAGGGGTATTCCCCTCGAACCGATCGAGCGTCAAGCGCTGTTTCGAGCGCACTTGTAGATTCAGGTCCGCGGCGAGTTGAAGCGGATTATTTAATCTGCCGATGCTGTAACCTTGAGTCCACTTTCCTCGAACTCCATTGGAAGGCTCGATTGAGCGCCAGCGAATCCCGATTGCGTGAGTTCATGCTGCGTGGGCTCGCCGGCGATGCGGCGGCCTACCATCAATTCCTGAAGGCATTGAGCGCGCATTTGCGCGCCTTCATCAGGCGCAGGCTCGCAAGCCTGCCCGACGACGTGGAGGATCTGGTGCAGGAAACTTTGCTTGCCGTGCACAATCAGCGCCATACCTATGACGCGGCGCAGCCGCTCACGGCGTGGGTGCATGGGATCGCGCGCTACAAGCTGGTGGATCTGCTCAGGCGGCGTGCCAGACGCGAAGTGCTACACGACGATCTGGAGGATGACCTCGAAATCTTCGCCGCCAGCGCCGAGGAGGCGGGCGACGCCCGGCGCGACGTGGCAAAGCTCTTGGATCAATTGCCCGACCGGCATCGTCTGCCTATTCAGTATGTGAAGCTGGATGGCTTGTCGGTGGCGGAGGCGGCGGGCAAATGCGGCATGTCCGTGTCAGCTGTGAAAGTCGGCGTGCATCGCGGCTTGAAAGCGCTTGCCGCGAAGCTAAAGGAGAGCCAATGAACACCAATGACCTGATCAGCATGCTGGCGGCGAATGTGGAGCCTGTGGATTCACGCCATGGCTCGCGACGCCATGCGATTGCGCTGACCATGGGCCTTGCTGGCGCCGCCGCGATCATGGTCCCGTGGCTCGGCGTGCGGGCGCAACTGGCCGCCGATGCGCAACTACCCATGTTCTGGGGCAAGTTCGGTTTCGTGGCGTTGTTGCTGGTGGCAGGCGTGTTTGCCGCCGCGCGGCTGGCGCGGCCCGGCGCATCGCTCGCCTGGGCGCCTGCGGGGATCATCGCGCCGCTGTTTGCCATGTGGATCGCCGCAGCCGTGGACCTCCTGCAGGCGGCGCCCGGGGAGCGCGCGCGGCTGCTGCTTGGCAGTTCCTGGTTCGCCTGCCCTTTCATTATCGCGGTGCTTGCGATGCCTGCATTCGTGGCGGTTTTCTGGGCGATGCGAGGGCTTGCGCCAACACGCCTGCGGTTGGCGGGCGCGGCGGCGGGCCTGGTCGCCGGGGCCTCGGGCGCGCTGGTCTACACCTTTTACTGTCCGGAGCTGGCGGCGCCGTTTCTGGGCGTCTGGTATGTGCTGGGCATGCTGATACCCACCACGTTTGGCGCGCTGCTGGGCCCTCGGCTGCTGCGCTGGTAACAGGTATTCAGGAATAAATAGCTGCTGCCAGATGTAACCTTTCGGCTTGATTCAACGAATTCAAGATGCATTGAATCAGAAACAAAAACAGGCTACTCAACTAAATGGAAGGAAACTGATATGAAACAGTCACGACGCAACTTCGTTATCGGCCTCGCGCTGGCCTTGTCCGCTCCCGGTTTTGCCCAAGCAGCGGAGCCACAAAACTATGACGAAAAAGCTTTCCGCGCCGCCCAGGCAGCCGGCAAGCCGGTCCTGGTTGACATCTATGCCAGTTGGTGACCCACCTGCCGCGCGCAGGCCACGGTCGTGGCCGAACTATCGAAAAACGCACCCTACAGCGGGATTGTCCATTTCCGCGTCGACTATGACCGGCAGAAGGATTTGATGAAGCAGTTCGGCGCCAGGGATCGCAGCACCCTCATCATGTTCAACGGCGCCAAAGAAACCGGCAGGCTTTACGGGGACACCGATCCCAAGGCGATTCGTGCGCTCTTGGACAAGGCACAGTAGCGCTCGGGGTCGGGCGGCGTGATCGGTACGCTATTTCTCGCGCTGGTCGCGGGCCTGCTCACCATGCTCAATCCCTGCGTGCTACCGGTGCTGCCAATCGTGCTGCTTGGCGCGCTGGACCAACATCGCCTTGGCCCGCTTGCGCTTGCAGCGGGCATGGTGGCTTCGTTCACGCTCCTCGGTCTGATTATTTATGGTGCGGGCGACGCGCTTGACCTCGCTGGCGCCACGGCGCGCAACGCCGTGGCGGTGCTGCTGCTTTTTTTTGGCATTGCCATGCTCTCCTCAGCATTGAAGCTGCGGATCGCCGCGGCGGGCGCGGCAGTCACCGCGCCACTGGGCACAATGCTTACGCGTTTCACACCGCGCGGCCTTGGCGGCCAGTTCCTGCTTGGCGCCCTGCTGGGCGGGGTATGGAGCCCCTGCACCGGACCCACGCTCGGATCCGCGATAACACTTGCCGCGCAGAGCGAGACGCTGGCGCGCGCGACGATGGTTATGCTGGTCTTTGGCATCGGCGCCGCCCTGCCGATGGCGGTGCTCGCCTACGGGTCGCGACACGCGTTGATGTTGCGACGTGCCACCTTCGCAAACCTTGCGCGCATGGCCATGCCGATAATGGGCGCAATCCTTGTAACGCTCTCCATCGCCATCCTAACCGGCGCTGATCGCGTCGTTGAGACCGTGTTGACCGACGCCATGCCCGAGTGGCTCGTCAGGCTGACGACACGGTTCTGACGCATGCTACGGTTGATCGAGGTGCGGTTATGGATTGCGTGGTGATGTTTTGTGTTTGCTCAGCCAATCCGCTCTGCTAAGCTGCGGGACACATGCTCTCAATAGTCAGAGGTGGTCATGGCACGGCTTTATTCCAATCGCGAACGCCCCTACGATATGGGCAGTCTGCCAGCGGAGATGCTGGCGCGCGACGCCGCAGCGCCGATTGTCGAAGCGGGCATGCCCTCGGACACAGCGGCGCCGGCACCACAGTCGATCGCGCCCGCATTGCCCGAGTACCGGGCTTTGTGCGCGCAGTTTCTCGACGGCACGCCCGCGGCGGTGCGCGCGCCCGTGCCCGATGATCCTGAGCATCGCGCGCGCAATCTCAAGGCGACCAGTTTTTTTCTCGATGCCACGCTTGCGGGTGTCTGCGCCATTGAGGCGTCCGACTGGACCGCGGCGGAGCATCCAGCACATACCCATGCGCTGGTGTACCTGATCGAATTCGGGCGTGAGCCGAAACCGGGCGAACCCGGCGACGCCTGGATTCGCGGCACCAATGCAGGGCGCACCGATTTGCGTTGCGCCGAGCTTGCTGTGGTGCTGTCGGGCTACGTGCGCGGGCTGGGCTGGTCGGCACGCGGCCATGTCGCCGGCGATGCGCTGGTCGCCATCGAGCGGCTTGCGCAGCGTGCGGGTGTGGTCAAGGCGGTCGAAGGCGTGCTGCGGGCGCCATTTATTCAACGCGGCTTTCGACTTGGTGTGGTCACCACCGACTGGGCGCTGCAGCCGGACCTGCCCATTGCCGCCGATGCCTCGCTCGGCTGGCCCAATGAAGAGGCGTACATGGGCAAGGGCGGCACCCGGCCCGGCTGGCAGGAAGCTGAGGAGGCGCTGCGACCGCTCCACATGGGCCGCTATCCGATGGAGCGCATCAAAAAAGCGACTGAGCCCACTACGCTCATCATTCGCGAGGAGATCCAGCGAATGCCCAAGCGCGCCGACCTGTTCTCGCGTGCGCTCGCGGGTGATCTGGGCGAACGGGCCAAGCAGGAACGCAATCGTTTTGCGGTCAAGCATCCGCTGTCATTCGCCATGACGCCGCTGATCCGCAACATGGTGCCGCTGCAGGGAACGCGTGAGCCGCTGCCGCCCACCGGCGTTGATGGTGATCTCGCCGATCCGGCGATCAATGCGCAGAAGATCAAGGCGCTGGGTTATTACCTTGGCGCCGATATCGTCGGTATCTGCCGTGCCGAGCCGTGGATGTATTACTCCCATGACAATGTCGATGGAAAACCGATTGACAGCTACCACCCTTACGCGGTGGTGATGCTCATCGACCAGGGATTCGAGACCATGGAAGCCGGCTCGGGCGATGACTGGATTTCGGGCACCCAGTCGATGCGCGCTTACCTGCGCGGGGCGCTGATTGCCGGTGTGATGGCTGCGCACCTGCGCCGTTTGGGGCATTCCGCGCGGGTGCATTCGAACGCGCACTCTGAACTGTTGCACATACCGGCGGTGCTGATGGCCGGGCTGGGTGAGATGTCGCGCATCGGCGAATTGGTGCTCAATCCATTTCTCGGGCCGCGCTCCAAATCCATTGTATTCACCACTGACCTGCCGCTGGAGGTGGACCAGCCGGTCGATTTCGGCCTTCAGGCGGTGTGCAATATGTGCTTCAAGTGCGCGCGCGAGTGTCCCTGCAATGCCATTCCCTACGGGCCGAAGGTCATGTTCAACGGCTATGAGATCTGGAAGCCAGACGTGGAAAAGTGCGGCAAGTACCGCCTCACCAACATGAAAGGCCAGGCCTGCGGGCGCTGCATGAAGACCTGCCCCTATAACCGCGAAGATCTGGTGGAGTCGGAAAAGCTGCTGTGGCTGTCGATCGAAGTGCCCGGAGCGCGCAAGGCGCTGATCGACTACGACGACAAGATGGGCGGCGGCGTGCGCAATCCGGTCAAGCGCTGGTGGTTTGATCTGGAGATCGTGGAGGGCATATCCATCACACCACCCGGCGGCGTCAACCAGCGCGACCTCAACATCGACCGCGGCAACAAACTGGCCGCTGCCCAGAAGCTTGCGTTCTTCCCGCCGCACTTGCAGCCGCCGGGAGGCATGACACTGGATGAGGTGATGCCGATCGACCGCAAGGCGGGACTCGCGGCGTATGCGGCGGCAGAGTCGCCGCTGGCGGCACGCAAACGGGTACGAAAATCCAAATGAAAGGGATCAATATGAGAATCGCTTGCTTGATTTCGGCCATGGCGCTGCTGCTGCCCTGCGGCGTTCACGCGCAGTCCGATTTCCCCGTGAAAAACATCCGCCTGCTGGTTGGTTTCCCCCCGGGTGGATCAACCGATGTGCTGGCTCGATTACTTGCCGCGGACGCGGGCAAGCGCCTGGGTCAGGACATCCTCGTGGTCAACCGGCCCGGCGTCACAGGCGCGCTGGCAGTGGGCGATGTGGTGGCCAGTCCCGCCGACGGCTATACGCTCGGGGTCACGCCCAGCACCGTGCTGACCCTGACGCATCTTTATCAGAATATCCGGCCCGATCTTCTGGAGAACTCCGGCGCATTGTTGATGGTGGGCCGCCAGCGGGTCGGCATCGCCGCGAAGGCAGACAGCGAAATCCGCACGTTTCGCCAGTTTGTGGAAGCCGCCCGCCGCGCACCGGGCAAATTGTCGGTCGGCATACCCGGCACCGGTACGCTGACGGAATTGATCACGCGCGCGGTATTCGCACAGGAGAAGCTGGATGTCAACATCGTGCCGTTTCAGGGCGACGCCCCCATCATCACGGCAATCATGGGCAATCACGTGACGGCGGGAAGTTTTTCCGCGGGGGGATGGGCACAGCAGGTGCGTGCGGGTTCCATGCGCCTGCTCGCATCGCTGGAAGGCGAGCGCTCGGAAGTGGCGCCCGATGTGCCGACACTTCTGGAACTGGGCTACGAACTCAAAGGCAATGCCATCCAGTACATGTTCGCGCCCAAAGGCTTGCCGCCCGCCGTGCGCAGTCGCCTGATCGACGCATTCCGGCAAGCCAGCCGCACGCCGACATTTATCGAGGTGGCCACCAAGAATGCGCTTTATGACGCCAACGCGATGGCAGGGGACGATCTCGACCAGTATCTTCTGAAGGATCGCGCGGGCCTGGTGGCGCTGGCCGAGCGGCTTGGGGTCAAGAAACCATAGTTCATGCCGGACGTGAATCGGGTTGGGCTAAAACCCTGCCAATAGCGCTGCGTTTTATCTCGTCGCGACGCGCCACTTACTGCGCCGGAGAACTCACGGTTGGTTCAATGCCCAGCGACGCGAAGCGCCGAATGCATCTGCGCGACTGCAAATGGAAGAAATCGCATCTGTCGGCAGTGAATCGAAACGTCGACTGGTCCATGGGGTCGGTGGGGTCAATGCTGCCGCTGGCGCGCGGCCAGTCCGCCGGACGCAAGGTTGAATAGCGTGCGGCGAGCAATTGCGCGCAGCATTAGGGTAACAACGGCACTTATTTTCTAATTAATACCTCGGACCCATAATCCCCCACGGTTCTTTCGTACACGCCCTTTTCCACCTTCTTGTATTTGGTTAGGCCGGTATTCGCGATGGCTGCATCTGAAGTGCTGTACTTTCCATGCAATGGAACCGCGCTGATCTGACGCTCGCAGGCTTGGTTGCAATCCGGGCATTGGGTAAATTTTTCATCGGCAATACGCTGATAGACCTCGAAGCGGCCGTGGCAGCGTTTGCATTCACCCGAGAGCGGTGCGTATTCATAAATCGGCATAAAACACCTCGTTCAGAGAAACCTACCGGCATCCGCAAGGATTACATCTTGAGCAATTTTTTCGCGTTGCCGTTGAAGATCTTTTCCTTGTCTTCGTCGGACAAGGGCACGCCCTCCATCCACTTTGTGCCCGGCACGTTTTCGACAAACGGATAGTCCACCGAAAATAACACCCGCTCCACACCCATCTCCATCAACGAACAGGTTAGTGCCGGGGTGGAGAAATGGCCGCTGGTGGTGATCCAGAAATTGTTGCAAAAGATCTCCTTAAAGGCGACTTGCTTGCCGCCGCGGTTGACTGCCTCATCAACGCGATCCACCAAGAACGGCATGCCCTCGCCCTGGTGCCCGACGATGATTTTGAGTTTGGGATATTTATCGAATAGGCCACTTAGAATCATGCGCAGGATCTGGCTGGCGGTATCGATGGTGTAGCCCCAAGCTGCATTGGCTAGGGCCGGAAAGTCTTTCAGGTAATCGTCGTAGTAGGCCGCTGCCACCGCCTCATGCGGTTGGCCGGGATGGATATAGATGGGTACATCGAGACTTTGCGCACGCTCGAAGATTGGATGAAAGCGCGCGTCATCATGATATTTACCCTGAGTACGGCCGTGAATCATCGCGCCTTTGAAGCCGAGCTTGGCAACACATCGTTCCAGTTCGTCCGCGGCAGCCTTGGGGTCCGGTGTCGGCAGCGCCGCAAATCCCGCAAACCGTGTCGGGTGTTTTTGTATGGCGCTGTGCAACAAGTTATTAGTATCGGTAGCCAGACGAATACACGTGGCTGCATCTAGCTGTTGAATCGAAGATGGGCCGTGCGAGATGACCTGCACATCGATGCCCGCCTCGTCCATGTGTTTCAGGCGCAGATCGCCCAGATCATTCAGCATCGGCGCCAGGCGCGCATACATGGTGCTGCCAATTACCGGGGTGCCGGCGGTCTTCGCTTGTGTCATCACCGCCGGATCGGTGTAGTGCTCCTCCAGAGCGATGATGAATGGTTTTTTCTTGGCCACGCTTGCCTCCAGGTTTCTAGTGGTTTGAAGTCGAACGGCGATTATAAAGTGCCCGGCTATTCGCACCGCATCGAATCTTGGGATACTCCGCCTGATGAACAACAACCAACAGCCTAAATTCGATCTGGTGATGCCGGCCTTATTCGTGCTTCTTTGGGCCACCGGGTTCATCGGCGCGAAATTCGGTCTGCCCTACGCGCCACCGCTAACATTTCTATCCTGGCGTTTTGCCATGGTGATTGCGTTGATGGGCGCCATTGCCCTGGTTATGCGTGCACCCTGGCCGCGTGGCAAAGCGATCATGCATGTCGCCATTGCCGGTGTCTTGTTGCAATCAGGCTACCTTGGTGGTGTATTCATGGGCATAGACCTTGGCATGAGCGCCGGTTTATCATCCCTGATTGTCAGCATGCAACCGATTCTCACCGCCCTGGCCGGCCCATTGATTGGTGACAAAGTCAGCCCACGCCAATGGTTCGGTTTGCTGCTTGGATTCGCCGGCGTTTTCCTGGTGGTATGGGAAAAGGTTAATTTGGGAACGGTGAGTTGGGGCGCGCTGAGTGTCACGCTATTGGCGCTTGCAAGCATCACGGCGGGAACACTTTATCAAAAGCGATTTTGCGGTGCCCAGGACCTGCGCACGCAATCGGTCGTTCAGTTCATTGCCGCATTGGCGGTGTTGCTGCCTTTGTCTCTGCTGCTCGAGACCCGTCCCGTGGTCTGGAGCAGCGAGTTTGTTTTTGCCTTGGGGTGGTTGGTACTGGTGTTATCGCTGGGCGCAATTTCTCTATTGCTCACTCTCATCCGCCGCGGCGCGGCCACTTCCGTTTCCAGTCTAATGTACCTGGTGCCACCCGTCACCGCGCTTATGGCCTTCGCCATGTTCGGCGAGGCGCTCAACTTGCTTGCCATGGTCGGTATGGGCATTGCGGTCACTGGCGTCGCGCTAGTGGTTCGAGGAACACGGCGTTGATCGCTTAGACGGCAGGCTATAAACGACTGAGGTAGTCGCGCAATACACGTGCATCCAATCGAATATCACAATCGGCGAGATTCGGATTGGTTTCGAAGGCGGCTTCGCCTTGCAGATAGGTGAAGTCCTGGCCAATGGCGCGCGAAGCAATGGAATACCGGTTGGCCCGACCGGAATTCGCGGTAATCAGTGCCAGATGCGCCTGGATCGGCGCGAAGAATACGTTGGCCATGGCCGCACCTTCCACCCCAACAATAATTTCCGCCGAGCGGATCATTTGCAGCACTTCGCGCGTGGGTAGGTTTTCGGCGGCCACTAGCGTAAAACCGGCCTTTTCCAATTCGGGCACCAGTTCTTCGAAATTAACCAAGCGTCGCGCCGACATCCCTTGACGGGAGAGAAACAAGCGTCGCGGCGGGGGCGACGAAATCGACGGCGAAGAAAGCGGCAGCGATTTGCCCAGGCATCGCCGCAGGTGTTCGATGGCGAATGGCGCGACCCAACCAAAATTCGCACTGATCGTGGCCACCGACAGATCGGAAAAATCCGCGACAGTGTTCTCCGCTATCACCACCTGCTTTGCCCTGTTATAGCCCAATAATTCAAGCAACTCGGTTTGCCAGCGCGTCAAGCTAGTTGGCACGACCAGTGGCAATACCTCCCAGGCGGGCCTCTGGTAATAGGCCCAAAGCCGGGTGAGACATTCGATCAACCAGTCACAATAACTTGGTGCTGTGCCCAAGTAGGCACTGGGCGTCGCGATTTTTATCGCAGCGCGCGGGAAGCGCAATAGCAGCCGGCCATCATCACTGCAATGCGCGATGTGCGGACTGATAAACGGCCGGTGCACTGGACGGGTCATGACATCGTAAATAAATACCGCGCTCTCCTCTGCGAGGTGTATCAAATGATCCTCAGGCAAAAGGCGACAATCGCGCAAGCTCGCCACTTGAATTTCCGGCGTGTGATAGTCGATAGAGAGGAACTCTTGCGCATCGGTCGGCAAACAACTCGCCGCTCGATTGGTATGCCTTTGACCCTTTGCAACCCGCACCGAACTACCGGCCTCGTCGCCACGCCAATTCAATAAGCCGCGAAAATTTCCGCGATTCCAATCTTCCAGCAGGTGCGTAGCATCACCATTCAACTCGCGCCCAATCAATGCGAAAGCGCGCGCTTCGTGCCCTAATTCGAACGCCGCCTTGGCGGCGAGAAAACCTTGATTCAATTTTTGCGTTTCGCTTTGCAAGGCCTGTTCAAATTGTTCCAGTGCCTGGGGAGTTTTTCCTTCCGCGCGAAAAATATTTCCCAGCAATACCCTGGCGCGGGCATCTTTCGGATTGGCTTCAAGCGCGCGCAGCGCATGGCTTCGCGCCAATGCCGGTTCTTCGTTATCGAATGCGTATTGACCGAGATAAAAATTCGCCAGGAACATAAACGGGTCGCGCGCCAGCAATTCGGTGAACAGATCGGCCGACTCGTCATATCGTCCCGCTGTCCAAAGCGCCAAGGATAGATTCACCATTGCGTCGTAGCGGCCCGGTTCCAATCGCAGCGCTTGACGAAACGAGGCTTCCGCGTTCGATAAGTCGCCCAAAGTACGGTAAGCCTCGCCGCGCGTAACCCAGGCCATCAAATCCCCCGGCTTCGCCGCGATGACTCGATCCATTAGTTCGATGGCAAATTGGCAATTGCCTCGTTGGTAGGCGATGACGCCGAGAAAACTCAACGCCGAGGGGTAGCTCGAATCGTCAACGGAAATTCCCGCGAGCACGCCTTCGGCCTCTTCGAGCTTGCCGGTATTGATCAATTGGACGGCAAGATCCAGCGTCGCCTGAGAATTTATTTCGTTCATAAGCGTGGCATTTTACTTCTACGAATGCCCGCTACTCAGGTATAAATACCGGGTTTGAATTCAAAATTTCGCGAAAACCAATGCCCTATCTTGAAAAACAATTAACCTCGAGTTTCCTATTCGCGATTCTCGCCAACCAAGACCGCCAGCCTTTTTTGATCGACTCCAACCATGCTTGAGCGTCCCACCATCCCCTTATTCAAGGTCTTCATGTCGCCGCGCGACCAACTGATGCCTCGGCTTGAGGAGATTCTTTATGGCGGACAGATTTCCGAAGGTCCGCCAGTGGCGCAGTTCGAGCGGCAATTCGCAAAATTTGTCGGGCAGAGTGAAGCGCTGTCTTTCTATTCGGGGACCGCCGCGCTGCATGCCGCGTTGGTGCTTGCCGGCGTCAAGCCGGGCGATGAGGTGATCTCGACACCGATGACTGCCGAGCCCACCAACCTCGCGATATTGCATGCCGGAGGGAAGCCCATTTGGAGCGATGTCGATCCGAGCAACGGCAACATCGAGCCGCAATCAGTGGAGGCAATGATTACCCCGCGCACTCGCGCCATTATGGCCGTCCATTACGGCGGTATCCCGGTCAACCTGCGCGAACTGCATAAGGTTGCGGCCAAGTGGCGTATTCCAGTGATCGAAGATGCCGCGCATGCCTTGGGGGCGCGTTTTGCCGGGGAACAGATAGGCGCGCATTCGCCATTCGTCATGTATTCGTTGCAGGCCATTAAACACCTCACCACGGTAGATGGCGGCATGTTGATCTGCCGCGATGGCAACGATCTCGCCCGTGGCCGTCGTTTTCGCTGGTTTGGCATGGATCGCTTGGCCCCGCGTGGCGAGGTGGATATCAAGGAACTGGGCTACAAATACCACATGAATAATGTCAACGCGGTCATCGGGCAGGTGCAGTTGAACAATATCGGGCCGGCAATTGAGCGTCATATCGAAAATGGCCGATGGTTCGATCAATCGCTCGCCGCTATCGATGGCCTGCGCTGCTGCGCCTGGGATAGCCAGGCCGAACCGTCATATTGGTTCTATACGGTGCTCGCCGAGCGGCGCGATGATTTGATACGCGCGCTGGCGAGCCGCGGCATCGAGTCATCCATGGCGCATCGGCGCAACGATCTACACAGCGTATTCGCCGCCAGCCGCCGCGATTTGCCAGGCCTGGATTCGTTTTATTCAAAAATGCTGCACATCCCCTGCGGATGGTGGGTGACTGATGAGCAGCGCGAATACATCGCGCAAAGTCTCCGGCAGGGCTGGTAGCGCGATGCCGTTGACGATCCCCTTGTTTCGCGTATTTCTTCCCGCTGAAACGTCCAACGCGGTCAAAGCCACGCTAGATAGTGGGCAGTTGGCGCAAGGCGATACGGTGGCGCAATTCGAAACCCGGCTAGCCCAATGGCTGGGAGCCCAAAATCTATGCGCGGCCAGCGATTTTTCAGGTGCGTTGACCATTGCCTTATACGCTGCGGGCGTGCGCCCCAACGACGAAGTGATTCTTTCGCCGCTTACCTGCCTTGCCACCAGCATGCCGGTATGTAATCTTTTCGCCAAGCCGGTGTGGTGCGATATCGACCCCACAACCGGCATGATGGACGCAACGCATCTCTCCAAACTCATCAACGCCAAAACCCGCGCCATCCTGGTTTATCACTGGTCCGGCGATGTCGCCGATATTGATGCCATTCGAGCAATAGCTAAGACCGCGAATATTCCGCTCATCGAAGATGTCTCGGAATCCTTCGGCGCCGAATACCAAGGCGCCAAACTTGGGGCGGCGAGCGCGGATTTCAGCGTATTTTCGTTTGGCCCGGTGCGGCAATTGACCTGCGGCGAAGGTGCCGCCATTGTTGCCGCGTCGACCGAGCAAGCCGACTTGCTCGCCAAACTTAGACGCTATGGCATCAACAAGACCGGGTTTCGTTTGCCCAATGGCGATTTGAATCCCGCCAGTGATATTCCAGTGCCAGGATTCAATTTTCCAATGAGCAATCTCTCCGCGGCCATTGGGATTTCACAATTTGATCAAATTGACGCAAACCTTCGAATCTATCGCGACAACGGTGCTTTTTTTCACGATGCGTTGAAAAACATCCCAGGAGTTACTCTTTTACATCGAAGAGAAGATGCGATCCCTTCTTACTGGACCTATTCGATGCGCGTGGCCCGGCGTGACGACTTGATCGGCAAACTGATTGCCCAGGGTATCGGTTGCCAACGTTTGCATTTGCGCAACGACCATTATTCCTGCTTCGACGCGTTCAAGAGCCCACATCCCTTGCCTGGCGTTGAGGTATTCGATGGCGAAAATCTATCCATCCCCTGCGGGTGGTGGGTCGGCGAGGCGGAGCGGGAGAAAATCGTCGACTGTTTTCGTGGTGGGTGGTGAGTCTTTCGCCTGATACCTGCAGCACCGAAGAACTCCCGGACCTACTGGGCAATCTGAACACGGAATTCGTGTATTCACGCGGCAGGAGCATGGGAATCGAACACCGATTCCCTGGGGTAATGAATCTAGCCACGAATTTTTTCGTGCAACGCCAAGGTGGAAAAATTGCCTCGGCATTGGCGGTAAAACGATTTACCTGGATGACCCCAAGCGCAACCTTCGCCGGCGCGATGCTTGGCATGGTATGGACCACCCCGTCGCAACGCGGGCGGGGTCTTGCGAAGAAAAATCTTCTAGCGGCGCGTTTGGCCATGCTCGCCGAAGGCCGTGACTTCATGGTGCTGTGGACAACTCGGCCCGACATTTATTCGGGCAGCGGTTGGCTGGCTGCCGACCATGGCTTGTACGGCGCTCTTGAAACCACGGGTGATCAGGGTGTTAAAGAACCCACGAATCGCAATGTTGGGGTAGACCTGTATCGGCGCGATTTCGCTCAAATCGAGACAATTCGGGAACGGCTACTTCCCCGCATTTCGCGCGAAGCGGGAGTCGCTCTACCCATTCCCTTTCCCGCGACCATGTTGCGGACATTCGTCGCTTCGCAGGCCTATGCGATTGTGGGATTCAATGGCGATGAAGCATTCGTTTTGGATCTGGACGGTGACCCCTTATCCATGGTGACACTGTGGCTGCGGTTGCAGGCAAGCGCGAGAAAAATTCATGTGAATGTCGCGACAAACAGTATGGCTGAGCGTTACCTCACGGCGCTTAACGTGCCGCTTTCCTGCAAACCACTGGCGATGTGGGCGCCACTGTCGACCCGAGCCAACGATCTCGATTTTTCATCGATTTATATTCCATTTTTAGATCGAATATAACCGTTAAGCAACGTTGTATAAGCGTCTTCTTTGCTAATTACCGTAATTATTTTCATCGAATTGCCTCGCTATTTATTTCGCATTTACCTGCTATTTATTTCGTATTTCCTCACCGATGCGTTGTATCGCCAGCTCGATCGAGTCGCCCCACTGGCCCATTTTTTTCTGTCGAATAATGCTTACCGTTGGATACCATGGCATGCGCTCGCCACTATCCAGATAACGCCATTCCGGCACGACCGGGGCGAGCACCCAGGTTGGGCGGCCAAGGGCGCCAGCAAGATGAATCACCGCGGTGCAGACGCTAAGCACCCCGTCGAGCGCGCACACCAACGCCGCGGTTTCGTCGTAATCGTCTATGGCCTCTTGCCAGTGCATAAGTTTTATCGACGATTCGGCGTAAAGCCTCGCCAAATCCGCGTGGACCGCGTCGTACTGCAAGCTAATACCTTGAAGCGGCAATCGCAGCACCGGAACCATTTGCTCGATAGGGATGCTGCGCAAATGTTTGCGCGTGCCCATGGCGCCGCCACGCCAGGATAGGCCCAATTTAAACGACGATCCCATGGCGGAGAGCTTCGCCCGCCAGAATTCGACTTTCCCGCGATCGGCCAATAAATAGCCGGCCTGGGCGGGGAATTTATCCCAGTGGTCGCGAAAATGTCCTGGTAAATCACCCATCGCGACCTGGAAGTCGATGTTTGAATCGAAAACCTTCACAAGGGGCTGGGCGTCTTGTTGCGCTTTGGGGAATACCGTCGCAGTCGGGAACGAGCGTTGAAACAACGTCACTAATTTGGGATTGCATTCGATGAAGGTATGCCGCGCGAGCGTTATCACCTCGGTAAAACACGAGGCGAACATAATCTGGTCGCCTATGCCTTGTTCGCTATAGATCAACAGCGACTTCTCCGCGAGGGATTGACCGCTCCATGGGGAAAATTGAAACGGACAGGGGCTCGCGAAACTGCTGTAGTGACGGCTGCCAAAATCCTGCCAGCCTTCCGCGAATAAACCTTGCTTGAGTTTCATGCACGACTTGACCAAGCGAATGTCCATATCGTTTGGCGCGATGGCGAGGGCCCGATCCAGGTATTCGTAGCCCTCCCGATAATTTCCTTGTTCGAGTAGGTTCCAACCTAGATTGGTCAGCGCCGGCAGCCAATCCGGTTTCGCAGCTAGGGATCGAATCAACAAAACATTGGCGCGCTCGAATTCCGCTAGCTCGCGCCCAAGCAACAATCCCATGAGATTGGCCACTCTGAAATCGATCTTCTCGCCACAATCGAATGGCTCCAAGGTGCGCAGCGCGGCGCGATGGTCGCCGCATCGATATTGCAATTCGGCCGCAGCCAATGCCACATCAACGTTTTGCGGGCACACCAGAAGAAAATCCTGTCCAGCCTTGATCGCCTCCGCGACCCGACCCAAGGATTGCAGAGCCTGCATTTTTCCTTGGCACGCTTCCTGGAAATCGAATCTGTAATGCAACGACAAATTGAAGAAATCCAGTGCCTGCTCGGTCTCGCCCAAGGCCATCTGGACGTTGGCCATTTGAACATTCAATTCCGGATCGTCTTGCCGCGATGCAAGATTGGAGGCCAACACATTGCGTTCGTCAATGCCTGCTTTGGCCGTGACAAGGCAGGAAGAATTGGCTACGAGGGTGCCATCTTTTCCCCGCCTACTCAAAGCGATATGCGATGGCCTATGCCACCGTAATCGCGCCACCATCCTCGCAAGAAGGCTCAATCGCGGTCCCTGGTCAACGCTCGCCGGCGAACAGCATGGCGTCCCGTTCAGCTCGCCATTCCGAGGAAAATTCGCAATCGGCATAGGGCGAAAAATACGGGCCACCAATGGTGAAATGCACCAAGGCGGCCGATTTGTCGGGCGGGTCGTAACCCACCAAGTGGTTCCATTGCCTGGGAAGATCCCCAATTAACGAGTCGTTCTCCAGCCATTTGAATTGATGCAACTCAAGTCCGCTGGCCGAATTGACATAGTCAGGCGACAGCCGCTTGCACAGCGCATTGTTAAACAGCATCACACTGGACCAATTTTTCTTTTCGTAGGTGGTTTGTTGCGCCCCTAGAAATTTGGTCGACTCCCGGGGCTTATGCTCATGCTTGATAACCTGTACCGCATAACGCGCATCGCGCCGATCCCAAAGACCCGCCCCGTCGGCGAGCATCAGCATGTCGCAGTCCATGAATAAACTCCACCCCTGGTAGTCACAAAGGTAGGGGGTGAGAAACCGGGAGAAAGAAAAGTCCGTGGATTGCAGCGCATGTCGTTCGCGCGTCAACACATTCGACAAATGCGAAAGAACGATAGGCACTATTGACACCGGCTTCGAACTGCGCCGTACGATGCTGTGGGCAAGGACGCTGAATGCCACCGTTTCGCGGGGATCAAAGCCAATAAAAATTCGAATCATGGGTTTTGCCTGTATTCCGACCATCGCGACATCGCAACCGGTCAGCGCGAATTGTCTCAATTTATCGAGGTATAGGGTCGGGTGAAAAAATCATGCGTCGTCCAGACAACCGGCGACCGTCAACCGGTGACTTGCCAACGAAGAATCGATACATGATTCGAATTCGGCACGCGACAGCGAAATTTTCGTGAAAATTTGGCATTCGATTCAAGCAATCGCTGCCGCCTGTGGCAAAGTTATAATACGATTCAATTACTCAACAAACAACTTGCGCAATAAACGACTGCCGTATTCAACGATGGTCGCATTAGATGAAGTAGGCCGTTAAGGCCGCCGAATCGAATTCCGCCACAACAGGAAGAAATCCAAATGTTCGCGAAACTTTTTTCCAAAAGCAAGGTAAATGAGTTCGCCAAAGGTCTGGCCGCCGATATCTCCAAGCGATATCCCCCGGCGATCGCCAACAATCCCGAACAAATGATCTCCCATAAACGCTTGACCGCCATTCTCGAGGAAACCTTCAATCGCGCGGCGGAATTTCAAAAAGGCGAAAGACTGGGCTGGTATGGGCGCGCCAAACTGGTGAACGAGTTTCAATGGGAATTGAAGGAAATTGGCTACGAGAAAAAGTTCGTCGAAATGGCGGCCGAGGGCTTGTTGGTATACGTAACCCGTGGCCCTACTCCAACCAAAACGGACTGATCGGCGACAAGTTTTTACGGCTCGCCGATTTAAGGGGTTCGCCCGCGCGTAATTTGCCGATCTCAGCCAGAAACGCCAAGGCGACCGTTCGCGAACCGTGAGTGAGTCGGCATCTCCCTACGGCTGATAGCCAGGGATACGCGTTTCATCGACGTTGTCGATTTGCGATTTGTCGAGAAACCGCTCCGCGTACTTTAAGTAGACTTTTTGGCGGACAAAAATGTCGAATAGATCCGGGTCGATATGGCCTCCCTTGCGGAAATTGCCAAGAATCGCCAGCGATTCGGACAACGTTTTGCCGCTCTTGTAGGGGCGATCTCGCGCCGTTAACGCTTCAAAAATATCCGCGATGCCCATGACCCTTGCCTGAACCGACATCTGCTCGCGGGTAAGGCCGCGGGGATAACCTTTGCCATCCATGCGCTCATGGTGCCCTCCGGCATATTCCGGAACATTGCGCAAATGCTTGGGCCAGGGCAAGGCTTCCAGCATTTTTATGGTCGCGACAATGTGATGATTGATGATCTCCCGTTCCTCGGAGGTCAAGGTCCCACGCGCGATATTGAGATTCTCTATCTCGTTGTCGGAGAGAAAATTCGCGGTGTTTCCCGAAGGATCAGTCCAATGATATTGAGTGGCAATGCGGCGAACGCGCTCTTGGGCCTCGGCCGTCATGGTCTCGCCGCCAACATTGGAATGCCTCAAGAATTCGCGATCTTCGTCGTAGTGTTTAATCGTCTCGCGAAGGTTTTGCTCGATTTGATGAATACGTTCGCGCCGCGTCACGTCATCCATTTGTGACGCGGCCAATAGTTTCAGCTTTTCTTCCATGGCGGCAATTTGCGCGTCGCGCTTGATTACCTCGAAGCGCGTATCGACCATGGCAATGCGATCGAATATGGTCTCCAGCTTGGTCGATTTATCGACCACGTGTACCGGCGTGGTGATCTTGCCACAATCGTGCAGCATGCCGGCTATTTTGAGTTCGTAGCGGTCCTTATCCGACATGCTAAACGAGCCTAGGGCCCCTGCACCTGTCGCATTGACAGCCTCGGCAAGCATCATGGTCAACTCGGGCACCCGTTGGCAATGTCCGCCGGTATAGGGCGATTTGTCGTCGATCGCGGTGTTGATCAAGTTGATGAAGGATTCGAACAGACTTTCCAACTGATCGATCAATTGACGATTGGTGATCGCGATCGCCGCCTGCGAGGAGAGCGACTCGGCCAAGCGTTGGTCGGCCTCGGAAAAAGGCACGATCTCGTTGCTCTCGGGCAGAAGCCGATTGATCAGCTGCAACACGCCAATTGTTTCGCCTTCGTGGTTCTTCATCGGCACGGTTAGAAACGAGCGCGACCGATAACCGATTTTCTGGTCGAAATTACGCGTGCCGGAGAAATCAAAACCGGCCTCCGTATAGGCGTCGGCGATATTGACGGTTTTGCCGGTCAGAGCAGCATAGGCCACTACCATCTGGTAGTTGGGTTCGCCATCCTTGTTATTGAGATGGATGGGATAAAAAGGAACCTCCTTGCCCGTGGTACCACCCATGGCGATACCCAGCGAATCGGTGCGCACGATAGCGAACCTCAGCCGCTCATCCTCGGTACGAAGATAGAGCGAGCCGCCATCGGCGCGCGTAATGGTCTTGGCGGCGATCAATATTTTTTCGAGCAGGCCCTCGAGATTCTTCTCCTGCGACAAGGCCGAACCGACGTCGTTCAACTGCTCCAGCCGTCGAAATAGGCTTTCTACGGTGTCCAAGGCGGTTCCTTGGTCGCGTCGAATTTACGGTTCGCGCTTTTGCGACTACGCAGGCATGACAGAGACATCGACGACAACTACTTAATACAAACGGAACGAACGCAGGCCATGTCGGTAATGCCTTGCAGCACCTTTTCCATGCCGTCCATTTTCAGGGTGCGCATGCCAGTCTCAAGGCATGCCGCCAGGATTTCCGCGACACGGGCATGTTCCTGAATCAATTTCTTGATTGGATCGGTGGCGATTAACAGTTCGTGCAAGCCTGCGCGCCCCTTATAGCCAGTTTTTCCGCATGCGTCGCAACCGACCGCCTTGTAGAGGTTGAATTGACCTTTGTCATTGCCGTAGCTTTTCATGAGATCTTTATAAACATTTTCATAAGCCGACTTCGGGTCCTTCTTGAACGGCGCGGTGGCGAGCAACTCGGAGCAGTATTCTTGCAGCATCTGTTTGATCTCCTCCGGCCCGGGGTTGTACGCCTGCTTGCATTTGCCGCAAAGGCGCTTGGCGAGACGCTGCGCCAGAATGCCCAACAAGGCATCGGCGAAGTTGAAGGGGTCCATCCCCATATCGAGCAATCGAATAATTGATTCACACGCGCTATTGGTGTGCAAGGTGGCGAACACCAAGTGGCCGGTAAGAGACGCTTCAATGCCGGTACCGGTGGTTTCCTTATCGCGCATCTCGCCGACCATAATTATGTCCGGGTCAGCGCGTAGAAACGCTTTCATTACGGTCGCAAAATCTAGGCCTGCCTTTTTATTGACTTGGACCTGCCTCAGGCCTTTCTGTGTAATTTCAACCGGGTCTTCCGCAGTCCAGATCTTGGTATCCGACGTATTTAAATATCCAAGCACCGAATGTAATGTCGTGGTCTTGCCAGAACCGGTAGGACCGCAAACGAAAAACAATCCGTATGGCTTGCTTACCGCTTCCTTAAGCTTGGGAAGATTTGACGGAGACACGCCAAGCTTATCCAAGGGGATCGGCTCGCCCGCGGCCAAAATACGCATCACCACATCTTCCACGCCGCCCGCCGAAGGAATGGTCGCCACCCGAAGTTCGATATCCAGCGGCCCGAATTTTTTGAATTTGATCTTGCCGTCCTGCGGCTTTCGTTTTTCGGAGATATCCAGATCGCACATGATTTTCAAACGCGCGACAAGCGCATTTCGATACGAGGCCGGAACCTCGATATAAGGCACCAGCGAACCATCCTTGCGAAAACGAATTTCCGTTTTGGCCTTGCCTGGATAGGGTTCGATGTGAATATCCGATGCCCCTTGGTTATAGGCATCAATAACGATCTTATTGACAAGCTTCACCAATTCGTTATCTGCGGCTGCGGAAACATCGTCGCCAGAGCCCGTATCCAATGCCTCGTCGTCGTCTAGTCCTTCGAGGATATCGCCGATATCGCCGGAATCAAGCGCCTCGGCGCCGTAGAAGATATTGAGTGTTTCCTTGAATTCCTTCTGCGTGGTTACGCGAAACACCGGTTTATGCTTGGGAAAAACGTTATTCACGATACGCGAACTTTTTACCCGCTCCGGATCAAGACACAAGACCAACAACCCTTCCTTGGCATCTTCGAAGGGCACCCACTGCTGCGACTCAACATACTCACGCTTCAGGTTCTTCAAAAGATCCATCGGTTTGATCCGATCGGGCTTGAAGGGTTCGTAGGGCACGCCGAAGAACTTGGATAACGCCTGTCCGATTGCCGGAGTCTTGACTTGGAATTCATCCACCAACACGGTCTCGACATCAATGGCCTTTTTACGTGCCGAACGCGCGGCCAACTCAAATTCCGCGGCCGAAATCACCGCGTCGCTAACGAGAAAGTCATACTTGGTTTTTAAAACCTGCGGTTTTTGGCGCTGCTTAAATGCGATGGCGAGGGTTTGACATAACTCGGTCACCCCCTCCTCCGCCAAGGAGCTAAACGGAACGCCGGCCTTGTTGTTGATCAACTGCACTACGCCGATCAATTCGTTGTTCGAGGCGTCAAGCACTGGCGCCACCAACATCTGTTTGGTTCGATAGCCGGTACGCTTATCTACCTCCTGAAGGAATCGTAAATTTGGGTTGTAGGCCTTCAACTCCGCTTCGTCGTAGACATCCTTGATCGTCATCATTTTTTTCGACAAAGCGACATAGCCGGCCAAGGAATGTTCGGCGATTGGCAACTTCAGGTCCTTGAACGAGTTCAACCCGGTCTTGACTTTTGAGACGATGGTTTGTTTATCCTCGCCCATCGTGTAGATGGTGAGACGATCGGCATTGAACAGACTGCAAATATCCGCGGACACCTCCAACATGATTTCATCGACATTGCTGGTCGCATGAATCTTGTTGGTGACGATTTGCAGATTCTTCGAGAAATTCAGTCTGGTATTGACGTCGCCAGCCGCGACCGGAGGAGTATTAAGTACCGCGCTCATATATGGCCCACCTATCTACGTTTTCACTATCTAGGTATTGATCCGTACCGCCTAACTTAGGATGATACAACCCATGTCCAACTTCGACACGCCAAATTAGTGGCATTGACCACCCTAGATCATCATTAATGTTGCCGAATCCGGATCTTCCGTCGAGTTATTGCCGAATCCGGTTCTTTTAACGCGTCGAGCCGAACAATTAATCCGCCGGCATCTTAATGACGCAGCCTACTTCTCGTCGAATACCGTAATTCCATCCCAATCAGCGGGCGGAGGTGCACGGCGCCAAGCCGACACGCGTTCGGTGTACAACTCGTACAAATAGCAATCGGGGTTAATCCGGCGCAAATTGAGCAATTGCAGCTCGACTTGATCCCATTGCTGGGAACGATAGGAGCGCAAGGTTTGCTGCCAAAGTTTCAGCTCATCCATCTTTTCTTTGGGGACTTCAGAGTCCATGCCAATCGGCTCAAAGATGGTCAGCGCTTCGTCCTTGCCTTTTACCTTAATCTTATCGACTTCCTTGAAAACCACATCCTTGACCAATCCCTTGGTCACTTCGCCGACCAGCATTCCTACGCCGTAAAATTTGGTTCGCCCCTCCAGCCGTGAGGCAACGTTCACCGCATCGCCCATCACCGTGTAGGCGCGGCGTATTTGCGATCCCATGTCGCCAACGCGAACCGGACCGGAATTCACGCCCACGCCGATCTTTAGCGTAGGCCAGCCGCGAGCCTTGAATTTCTCGTTAAGCTCGACGCACTGCTTTTGCATTTCCATGGCCGCGAGAACCCCATTGCGCGCATGCTCGGCATCCTCCACTGGCGCGCCCCAGAACGCCATGATGGCGTCGCCAATATACTTATCCAACGTACCGCGATAACCACTGCGAATGATGGTGCTCATCGTCGTGAGGTAATCGTTGATATATTCGCGCAAGTCTTCCGGCGTCAGTGCCTCCGAAATACCTGTGAAGCCGCGCACATCCGAAAATAGTATTGACAGATCCGCCGCCTTGGGTTCCATGCTGTATTTTTCCGGGTCCTCGGCCATCTGATTCACCAACTCTGGCGGTACATATTGGCCAAACAGTTCGGTGAATTGACGCTTGGAGCGAGTTTCCACAAAGTAGCCGTACGACATGTTCAGCGCAAATAACGTGATGGTCATCAGTAAACTTGCCGCCAAGGGCATGATCATGCCCATACCAGACCAGATCATGACGTTGAGACCGGTAACTAGGAGCATCGCCACCAACGATACCAATGTCGCCTTCAACGGCCCCAGAAAGGGCAGCAAAATGGAAAGTATGATCCCGCCAAGTAGCAACAATAGAACTTCCGCGCCAAGCATATAAGGCGGCTTCTGCTTGATCGTCCCATCGATCATCCCGGCGATCATGTTGGCATGCACCTCAACCCCAGGATAAACGCGATCAACGGGAGCGGAACGTAGATCCAACAGGCCAGGAGCGGTCGTCCCGACGAGGGCGATTTTTCCCTGCAATTTTTCTAAGGGGACTTTGTCGAAATAGACATCGGCCAGAGAAATATAGGGGAAACTCGCACGACCTCCTCGATAAGGAATCTG
>JBJXEY010000088.1:0-9085 GCA_046153355.1 Burkholderiales bacterium | reverse complement strand
CCCAGGACCACCATGTTGTCTACGCCACCAAAATGGTGGTCTACCGGATGGCCCGATACCTCGCACGCGGTCTTGGCCTTTGAAATGACCGTCGCGAAATTGCGCCATTCGGCATAGCCCAGCAAATGCTGGACGTCTCGCGCCAGCCAGTACTCGACGCCACTGTCGGTTTGCTGGGCGTGCCCCTCGAATGTGGTCGTAAGCGTGCGCACGATTTCGGACTTCATTGAACCTCCGGCGGTAGCAAGGTAATTAATTCGATCAATGATTGTATTGAATTCGCCATTCAACTTGGCCTTGAAATCGGCCTTGAATTGCGAATTTAATCCGTCTACCTATCCCAAGTCTGGCTCTCAATGAGTATCATCAAAATAAATCACGATTCTTCCAAAAATATGCTTCTGGATCATTTATGACCACCAAACTCCTCTTTAGCACCGATAACCGCGGCATCGCCACCCTCACCTTCAACTTCCCCGAGCGTCGCAATGCCTACGATCAATCCGTTCTCGACGGCATCGCGAATCACTGCACGACGCTTGGCGCGGATCCTGCAATTCGCGCGATTGTGCTTCGCGGCGCGGGTGAGCATTTCTCCGCAGGCGCCGATGTGAAGTGGCATGCCGAGCAACGCAAGGACCCCAGGCCAGTGCCGTCGGTATTCGACATTTGCGAGGTGGTGAATACAACGCCTAAGCCGACAGTCGCGGTGGTTCGTGGCGTATGCGCAGGCGGAGCGCTGGCGTTGGCGTCCTCTTGCGATATCTTGCTTGCGGCACGTGATGCGGTGTTTGCCATTCCGGAGGTGCGCCTCGGTTTTCCGCCGGGGCCATCGTCGGCGCCGGTGTTCATTCGCGCGGTAGGGTTGCGCGCGTTTCGCCGGCTGGGGATGACGGGGCAGAAGTTCGGCGCGGAGGAGGCGTTGCGCAATGGTCTAGCGCATGAGATTTGCGAAGTGGCCGATTTGGAGAGTGTGCTTCTCGCGCAGATCAACGAGATTCTTTTGTCCGCACCGATTGCAGCGGGCAAAACCAAGTTGCTGGCTGCGCGTGTGGGCAGGGAGGTGCCCTCGCCCGCAGCGCTGGCGGAGTTGGCGCCGATGTTTGCCGGCGCGATGGATAGCCCTGAGGCCGCTGAAGGGCGCGCGAGTTTCATCGAGAAACGCAAACCAAACTGGTACATTCAATAACAGATTTGAATTGAAATGGTAGCGTCATGTGCGCTGTTATTTGACTCTGTTAATAATTTATTGGAATTGTGATGAACGCTTGGCCTGCCCTGCCCACTTCGCATCCGCCCATCGTTAGCCTTGCCGATATCGAGGCGCTGGAGAAGCCGCCGCTTGAATCACGCATCTGGTCGTGGAATGTGAATGACTGGATTCGTCGTGGCTGGGCAAACGACCCCAATCGAGTCGCGATTCATTTCCTGCAGGATGCTGACCCGGATGAGACACCCGAGTCAGTTACGTTTGAGCAATTGCGCTATCGCTCCAACCAGTCGGCCAATCTTTTTTACGCCTCGGGCGTGCGCGCCAACGACGCGGTGCTCACGCTTTTGCCCAGTGTGCCGCAGCTTTTCTACGCGCAATTTGGCGGTATCGCGGCGGGCGTGGCGTGTTGCGTGAATTGGATGTTGAAGCCGGAGCAAATCCTTGACCTGGTGCGCAATGCCGGCACACGCGTGCTGGTGGTGCTCGCGCCGACACCGGGTTATGAGATCTGGGAGAACGTGTTATCCATCAAAGATAGCTTGCCCGCGGGCGTGCGGGTGTTTTCGGTGCGCATGCAAGGGAGCAAGGCAATCGAATCGCCGCGTCTGGGCATGAATGCCGACGCGGAGGAATTGGATTTCGGCGCCGATTTCGATACGGCCATCGCTTTGCAGCCCGGCGATAGCCTTAACTTCGAGCGAAGCATCGGCCCGGATGATTTGGCAGGCTACGTGCACTCAGGCGGCACTACCGGTTCACCCAAACTGGTAAAGCTCACGCATCGAGGGTTTTCTTACAAATGCTGGGCCAATGCCATGATCAATGGCCTCGTGCCCGGCGATTCGCTGTTCGCCATCAACCCGCATTTTCATATCGCCGGTTTTTTCGGTCGCGGCATTCTCACCTCCGCCTGGGGCGCGACCATGGTGTCGCCTGGGCCGCAGGGCGCGCGTGGCAAAAACTTCATCGCCAATCATTGGAAGTTGGTGGAGAAATATCGCATCACCCACTTTGGCGGCGTGCCCACTACGCTTTCCATGCTGGTGAAAAATCCGCCGAAGAACGAAGACATCTCTACTTTGAAAAAACACGGCACGGCGGGCTCGGCAGCACTGCCCGTTGAAATCGCCAAGGAGTTCGAGCGCGTGATCGGTATCCGCACGTTACTCACCTACGGCGCCACCGAATACACGCAAAACGTTTGCCAAGCGCCGCGCGACGGCGAACCTCGCTACGGTTCGGTGGGTCTGCGCATGCCCTACACCAGCGTGAAGACGGTGGTGCTCGGGCCGGACGGTGAGATCGCGCGCAAGTGCCACGTCGGCGAGGCGGGTGTGGTGGTGGTGCGTGGCCCCAGCGTGACGCCGGGTTATGTCGATGACAGGCAAAACCAGGGCGTGTTCACTAAGGACGGTTATTTCAAATCCGGCGATCTGGGCCGCTTCGATGCAGAGGGTTATCTTTGGATCACCGGTCGCGCCAAGGACCTCATCATCCGCAGTGGCCACAATATCGAACCTGGCGTGATTGAAAATGCGTTACTCAAGCACCCCGAGGTGATGCTGTGCGCCGCCGTATCAAAGCCCGATGCGTACGCCGGTGAATTGCCGATTGCCTATGTGCAATTGGTTCAAGGGGCCATGGTGAGCGCGGCGGATCTGGTGAGCTTTGCCGCGGAACACGTTCCCGAGCGCCCGGCCGCGCCAAAGGAAGTAATCGTGCTTGAGAAAATGCCGCTCACCGACGTGGAAAAGCCCGACAAAGTCAGGCTGCGCTACGATGCGGCTGAGCGAGCGTTCACCGCCGTTTTTGCGGTTGCTTTGGGGGTAGCCACGAAGTTTTCGGTCAAAGCAGGCATTGATGAAAATCAGGCTAACCTGATCACCGTGACCATTGCCGAGACTAGGCTGATGCGCGCCGAAATCGAAGCGAAAATTGCCGACGCGATGAAGAGTTACACCTATCGGCATCGAGCCGTTTGGATTTAGATCGAAATTAATTGGGGTACGTCCCCAATTAAGCTTAAATCGACATTAATTGGGGTACGTCCCCGATTTAACTGCAAAGGAGCATCGTATGCGTTTTCCCTCGATAGCCTTGGTCTTGGCCGCGGTCTTCTCGACCACGCTGCACGCGCAAACCTACCCCACTAAACCGATTCGCATGATGGTGCCCTCCCTCCCTGGCGGCGGGTTCGATGCCACTGGGCGCATTCTTGCCGACAAGATGGGGCCGCTTCTGGGCACTTCCATCATCGTGGAGAACCGCAGCGGCGCGGGCACGGTACTGGGCACCGAGATTGCATCGAAGGCGCCGCCCGATGGCTATACGCTTTTGATTGGCGGTTTGTCGAATATCGCTTTGAACCCAGGGCTGTATCCGAAACTCACCTACGACCCTTACGACTTTCGACCGATCGGTCTGGCGGTTTCCTACTCCTACACCTTGATCGGCCGCAAAGACTTTCCCGCCAATACGCTGCGCGAACTCATCGACTACGGGCGCGCCAATCCGGGAAAGCTGAGTTATGGCGGCGCGGCCGGCACGGGTCAGCATGTGGCGGCTTCGGCCTTGTTCAGTCAATTGGACGTTAAAGCGTTGAGCGTGTTTTACAAAGGCGCGGCACTGGTGTATCCGGATCTTCTCGGTAGCCGCGTTGATCTCTATTTTGACAACACCCAAACTGCGCGCCCGCATATCGAGAAAGGCGCGGTCAAAGCGTTTGCCACGTCGAGCCCAGTGCGACATTCATTCCTACCCAATGTGCCAACCATTACCGAAACCGGCGTGGGCAAACTGGAAATGGAGACTTGGTTTGGCCCCTTCGTGGTGAAACCCACGCCGCAACCTATTGTTGATCGCTTGCGAACGGAGTTTTTCAAAACCATGGCCATGGCTGATGTGGTGGAGCGATTTGAAAAAGGCAGCGGGCGCGTGATGTCGATGCCGCCTGGTGAAACGGAAAAATATGTGGCCTCGGAAATCGCCCGCTGGACGGCGGTGATCAAGAAGGCGGGTATTACCATTCAAGAATAAGAACCTGCGATGAATGCTCATGGAATAAGCAAAGTCTTCTGTAATTGTTTTAAATTGTCTTGGCCATATAGGAGAACCCCGATGATCGAAACACGCGCTATTTTCAATTCCATCGCTTTTTCCCGACGGCTCACGGTAATACTCCTCTTGGCTTGTTGCAGCGGCTCCGCGGCCTTCGCCCAGGCCTACCCTGCCCGCCCGGTGAGCTTCATCCTGCCGGTGCCCCCAGGCGGCGCATTAGATATCTTTGCCCGAACCCTCAACCAATCCTTCACCGCGCGCGTTGGCCAGCCGTTGTTGATCGAATGGGTAAAGCAGCAATCCGGTCTGGAGATGACCTTTGTGCGCTACAAAGGTCAGCAGGATGCCAATAAGGATTTTCTCGGCGGCCGCCTGCATCTTTACTACCCAGCCATTGGCAACACCGGCATTCCGCAGGATGTGAACTCCGGCAAGATCACCGGCCTCATCGTCGCCGGCAACAAGCGCGTCGGTTTGATTCCCAATGTGCCAACGTTCGTCGAAATGGGCCTGCCGGATTTCGATGTGCGCTCCTGGCTTGGCGCCTTCATGCCCACGGGCGTGCCGCGCGAGGCGGCCACGCGCATCGCCGCCGATTTCACCGCCATTATTCGTTCGCCCGAGTTCATTGAAAAATACTTGGTGCGTGGCGGCTTCGAACCTTTGGGCGGCACGCCAGATGAATTTGCCGCGTTCCTACGTGAGGACAAAAAGGTGGGCGCGGTGATGGCAAAGCTCGCGGTGCGGCCGGAGTAGTTCACTTGCCGCGGCGCCTTGGTGCCACGCCGAATGCTCGTATGTAGACCATTTCTGGATTAGCCATATCTTGTTAATACACGACAGGAGCCGACTATGATTAATAAATGTTCAAGATTATCAACCGCGGCCCTAGGCATCGTGGTTGCCGGCATAGCGCTTGGCGCGGTGGCGCAGTCCTACCCCGCTCGCCCCATCACCCTCATCATCAATCAGGAAACCGGCGGCCCCACCGAGCTCTTCGGGCGCGCGTTGGGAAAGGAGTTCCAATCGCGCGGCAATCCGCCCTTCATTGTCGAGACCCGTCCCGGCGGCAGCGGCATGGTGGGCGTGACCGCCTGCGTGCGTGCGCGCAACGACGGCTACACCGCCTGCATCGTGCCGCGCGACATGATTTCCATCACCCCGTTTCAGGAAAAAATGGAGTTCGATCCGGCCAAGGATTTGGAACCGGTGATCCAGCTTGGCTGGTTGGCAAACGTGATCGTGGCGCACCCTTCATTGAAGGTGGATAGCTTGAAGGGCTTGATCGATTACACCAAGCAAAACCCGGGCAAGGTGAACTACACCGCCTTCGCCACCGCGCAATCCATCATGCAATGGATCATGAACGAGACCGGCGTGAGCATGACCTTCATCCCCTTCAAGGGCGGCCCCTCGGCGATGCAGGCGTTTTTCGGCGGCGATATTCACGTCATGTATCTCGCCGCTGGCAACGCGGGGCTTTCGGCGAACATCAAGGCGGGAAAAATTCGCGCCCTCGCCATGCCGGATCGCCACGAGTTATTGCCCGGCGTGCCTACGTTCGTCGAGGCCGGGCTGCCGCAATTCGGCTTCAGGAGCTGGCTTGGCATCTTCATGCCCGCCGGCGCGCCACGCGATGCCATCACGAAATTGAACAACGAACTTCGCCCCATCATCAAGAGCGCGGAGTTCAATTCCTCCACCATGGTGCCCTTTGGCTATGTGCCAATCGGCAATACGCCGGAGGAATTCGCCAAATTCATCGCCATGGATCGCAAGGATGGCGCGGCGCTGGCAAAACTCGCTGGGGCGCGGGTCCAGTAAATGTCCGAAAAAAACGCCGATCAAATCCAACCTCTATCTCGCCTGGGCAGGCAGATCGCGGAAGCTGCCGCTTCATTGGAGGCGATGGGTACACGCTTCGCACTAATTGGCGGGCTGGCGCTCGCGGTGCATGACGTAATACGCGCCACCCAGGACATCGATTTCCTGGTGGAAGCGGAAAACGCCGACGCCATCGACGCGGAACTGATTCGATTGGGCTATCACTGCGTTCACCGAAGTTCCGACGCAGCCAATTACACGCGTGGGTCAGAGCGCCTGGATCTCCTCTACGCAAGCCGTCCGGTGGCGCGCCGGTTGCTGGCCAATGCCGCGCGTTTTCAAACTTCATTGGGGAATCTACAGGTAGTCAGCACCGAAGGGCTCATTGGCTTCAAACTGCAAGCACTCGTCAATGACGCTCTGCGCACTCAGGACTTGGAAGACATCAGGATGCTTTTACGCACCCATCACGCTTCGATGGACATGCTGGAAGTACGCGAGTACTTTCGTCTTTTCGACCGGGAGAAAATGCTCGATGAAATCCTCAGAGAAATCGGCTCGGCAACTTGACGCGTCACAAGCGCCCTTTGCCGCCAGTGCGGGCATTCGGGTGCCCGCCAGCCGTGAGCAAGATCCTTTAGGCGCCCTTGACGACTTAATGGCGGTGATTGAGCAACTATGTCCTGAATTGCCGGCGCGCAAGCCATCGGTTGATGGAAAGAAGATGTTGCTGTGAGCATGTATTTCAGTTTGGGGAAATGAGTTCGCCGCTTTCCTGCGTGAATTAAAATGGTGGGCGTATGGCATCGGAATCGCTTGCCTTAATTTGCGCTAAACGGTCCCTGCGGCCGGCAACGCGGTACCATCAGCGCCCGCATCGAAACAAGAAAAACTACCTACAATCCGCGCGCCACTACGCGAGCCTTTTGTTACGTCATTTGTACCTAGTCAATGAAAAATATTTACGCCTTTGTTTTGTTCTTCGCCCTCGTGGCGGTCTGCCAAAGCACCTTCGCGCAACGATCCGATTCCACCCGTATCGATGAACTTGAAAAACGCCTTGAGCAGAGCCTGCGTCAAATCGAGCAATTGACCCGGGAAATCCGCCAACTGCGCGATGCAAGGCCAAGCGATGCATCAACGGCCATTAAGCCCGCGGCATCCGAACCAGTTAGCCAAACCGTGGCCCGCCAGGGCGCGAGAATCGAAGAACTCGAACAACAGGTCAACCAGATCAGCGCCGCCGGCCTGCGCCCGCGTCAATCCAGCGGTATTCCACTACATGGCTTCGCCGATGTCGGTGGGGGCTACAGCCGGCAAAACAATCAATTCGCGCAGGGGCCGCGTGGATTCAGCGTCGGGTCGCTAGGTCTGTATTTGACGCCCTCGTTTGGCGATCGCGTCAAAACCCTTGCCGAATTGATTTTCGAAGTGGGTGCGGACGGCGAACTCGCCACTGACCTGGAGCGCCTGCAACTGGGTTACACCTTTAGCGATGCCCTCACCGCCTGGGGCGGCCGTTTCCATACGCCCTTCGGATACTGGAACACCGCCTTTCATCATGGCCAACAGATTCAAACGGCGTTGACCCGCCCGCGCTTTCTCGATTTCGAGGATCGTGGCGGGGTATTGCCGGTGCACACCACCGGCGCATGGCTCACCGGCGGCATCCCGGTTAATGGTGGGAACTTCGGAGGGCACTTCAATTACGATTTTTACCTGGGCAACGGCCCGCGCATCAATATCGACGGCGCGGCGCCTGCACCCGGTGGAACCCTAAATCCCAACTCAGGTAGCGACAACGACCACTCCGCGCTGGTCGGAATGCGTCTTGAATATGCACTTAATAGTTTAGAGGGCGCGAAGCTGGGTTTCCACGGCCTGCGCAGCCGCGTGCGTGACAACGATGCCACCGTCAACCGCACGCAGTTACAGTTCTTTGGTCCGTATTTCGTCTTCGATAACGACGACTGGGAAATCCTCGCCGAAGCGTATCGCTTTCGCAATCGCGATTTAACAGGGGCGAATGGCACGCGCGCGAGCAGCGCATGGTACCTGCAGGCCGGCCGGCAATTCGGCGACTGGACGCCTTATGCGCGCATAGAGGCCGCGCGCCTGGATCAAACCGATAATTACTTTCGCATGCAAAACAATGGCCGCTCCTACCATCGCGGCGGATTTGGTTTGCGTTACGAATTGAATAACACCAGTGCGTTGAAGATAGAACTCGCGCGCACGCTGCTGCGCGCGGCGCGTGTTGGCGCGTTGGATGATCGTTTCGGCGAAATCCGCGCGCAGTTTTCGGTGCGCTTCTAGCATGAAATTGGCCACCACAATTGTTATGCTGCTCGCAACACTGTTGCCGCTTTTTGCACAGGCCCAGGGCACCGAAATCTATGTGATTGCCCACGCGAGCACGCCGCTTAGCGCGACGGACATACGCGAGATCTACCTGGGAGATAAACAGTTCGCCGGCGCCGCGAAATTGACTCCCCTGGACAATGCTTCGCTTCAAAATGGCTTTCTTTCCAAAGCGCTCAAACTCACCCCCGAAAAATACGAAAAGCTGTGGACGAAGAAATCATTCCGCGATGCCTTGAATCCACCGGCCATGCGCAATTCGGATAAAGAAATTATCGACGCCGTATTGCGATCCCCTGGCAGCGTCGGCTACATATCAACTCCACCGCCTGCGGGTGTACGCGTGGTGCAAAAATTCTAAATCGAGCCGCTCCCGCCGAGGCGCACGATTCTCATCAGGTGCGCTCGCTCAAATCGCGCATCATCTGGCAGTTCGCGGCGATCGTCGCGCCACTTGCCTTGGTGCTTTTCTATCAGACCACACTCGGGTTTTGGCGCACCGAGAAAATTGCCGAAGCGGTGCGCAACGTCGAGGTTCTGGAAAAAATAAACAAGCAATACAAGCTTTTTGTCGATGGAATCGTCGATTCGGTGGAAATCGGCAAACTTTCCTCCGGCGCGTTTGGTGCG
>JBJXEY010000080.1:0-10874 GCA_046153355.1 Burkholderiales bacterium | reverse complement strand
CCTGACGGTCGCGGGCAACGCCACATTCGCGGATAAAAATGCGGGCAACGCGAAGCCGGTGACTGCGACGGGGCTCGTGCTATCGGGTAGCGATGCCATTAACTATCAACTTGCCTCGCCCATCGCGACCTCTATCGCGAACATCACTCAGCGCACGCTGCAAGTGAACGCGACAGCGAGCAGTAAGACCTATGACGGCAAGACCGATGCGACGGTGAGCTTTGCCGATAACCGTGTGAGTGGCGATACGCTGTCGGTGAGTGGAACGGCGGCATTCGCGGATAAAAATGTCGGTGTCGCGAAGACGGTCATCACCGATGGATTGAGCCTGGCCGGCGCGGATGCCGCTAATTACTCGCTGGCGACAATTTCGGTAACGGCCAACGCCGATATCACCCAGCGAACGTTGGTAGTGAACGCCGTTGCTGCCAACAAGGTCTACGACGGCGGCGTCTCTGCCAGCGCCAGCTTCACCGACAACCGCGTCGCCGGCGATAGCCTGACGGTCGCGGGCAACGCCACATTCGCGGATAAAAATGCGGGCAACGCGAAGCCGGTGACTGCGACGGGGCTCGTGCTATCGGGCAGCGACGCCATTAACTATCAGCTCGCCTCGCCCATCGCGACGGCCAGCGCCAACATCACGCAGCGCACGCTGCAGGTGAACGCCACGGCAAGCAGTAAGACCTATGACGGCAAGACCGACGCGACGGTGAGCTTTGCCGATAACCGTGTGAGTGGCGACACGCTGTCGGTGAGTGGAACGGCGGCCTTCGCGGATAAAAATGTCGGTGTTGCGAAGACAGTCACCGCCGATGGATTGAGCCTGGCTGGCGCGGATGCCGCTAATTACGCGCTGGCGACGCCTGCGGTAACGGCCAACGCCGATATCACCCCGCGAACGTTGGTAGTGAACGCCGTTGCTGCCAACAAGGTCTACGACGGCGGTGTCTCTGCCAGCGCCAGCTTCACCGACAACCGCGTCGCCGGCGATAGCCTGACGGTCGCGGGCAACGCCACATTCGCGGATAAAAATGCGGGCAACGCGAAGCCGGTGACTGCGACGGGGCTGGTGCTATCGGGCAGCGATGCCATTAACTATCAGCTCGCCTCGCCCATCACGACCTCTATCGCGAACATCGCGCAGCGCACGCTGCAGGTGAACGCCACGGCGAGCAGTAAGACCTATGACGGCAAGACCGATGCGACGGTGAGTTTTGCGGATAACCGTGTGAGTGACGATGTGGTCTCGGTAAGCGGCTCGGCGGCTTTCGCGGATAAAAATGTCGGTGTTGCGAAGACAGTCACCGCGAATGGTTTGACGTTAGCGGGCGCGGACGCCGGTAATTACGTGCTGGCGACGCCTGCGGTAACGGCCCATGCCGATATCACCCAGCGCACGTTGGTGGTGAGCGCCAATGCGAGCAGCAAGGTCTACGACGGCGGTGTCTCTGCCAGCGCCACCTTCACCGACAACCGCGTCGCCGGCGATGGCCTGACGGTTGCCGGCAACGCCACGTTCGCCGACAAGAATGTGGGCAATGCGAAACCAGTAGCGGCGACGGGATTGACACTATCAGGTGCCGACGCCATTAACTATCAACTCGCCTCGCCCATCGCGACGGCCAGCGCGAACATCACGCAGCGCACACTGCAGGTGAACGCGACGGCGAGCAACAAGACTTACGATGGAACGACCGCAGCCACGGTGGCGTATGCCGACGATCGTGTGAGTGGCGACAGCCTTACGGTGAGTGGCGCGGCCGCATTCGTCGACAAGAATGCCGGCGTTGCCAAACCGGTGAGCGTCGGCGGATTGACGATTCTGGGCACGGATGCGCCGAACTACACGCTTGCCGCCCCGAGTGTCACTACCAGCGCCGATATTGCCAAGCGAACTCTGGCGATTGCGGCGAACAACGCCGAGGGCACGGCCGGTGCGGCGCTGCCACCGTTCACCGCGAGCACCACGGGGTTGATCTCCACTGATCTGCTCAATGCCGTTGTTGGTGGCCCGATCTTATTTAGCACCTCGGCCACCACCGCTTCGCCTGCAGGTATCTATGCGATCAATCCAACCGGAGTGAGCTTGTTGGATAACAACTATGTGCTCGGCTTGTTCCCAGGGTCATTGACCTTGATCGCGCCAGTGACGACTAGCAGCAGCTTCACCGCCGCGATAGCCAGCATTGGAACCTTGATCAGTGGCGCAACGCTTGGCGGCGGCGCGAGTGGGGGCGCTGGCTTTGGAGGCGGGGCAGGCGGGAGCGCCTTTGGCGGCGCTGCAGGAGGCGCATTGGGTGCCGGTGGATTCGGCGGTGGCGCTGGAGGTGGAGGCGGCGCCGGTGGTGCAGGTACCGGTACTGGCGCGGGCGCTTCCGCGATTGGAGGAACAAGCGGTGGCGCTGCAAGCGGCACCGGTGGCGCGGCGGGTTCCGGTGACTCGGGTGGAACGGGATCCTCCACAGGTGGTACCGAGTCTACCGGTGGAACCACGTCGGGTAGCAGCAGTGACGGTACGTCCTCCAGTACGTCATCGAGCACTTCGTCCAGCGCAGCGGGCGGCGCGCCGTCGGGAACCGGGGGTTGGCTAACGATACGGCCTACCGATATTGCGGGATTAAGTTTGGCTGGGGATGGATTGCGAACCGAATAACGCCTGGGCAGGTGGTTCCATTGACAGGCTTATCCCACCTAAATCAAGTCAATCCTGTCGAACTCGAAAAGGGACAGCCTGAATCAGTCGTTGTGTTTTTAGGAAACCAAGTTTAACGAATAGGTAGGCCAGGGCTAGCTTGGTGAAACTAAAAGTTAAACTTTGTTGCATTTTTCCTGGATACGTCTGGCTCAGGTTCGATAGTCGATCCACCCATACTCCCCGCGCTTAACCACTTCCATGCGCCGCACCAGCGCGTCGAATTCGCGCTCGTTCTGTTCTTCCATGCGATCGAAGTTGAGCGCCACCGCCGCCGACTTGCCGCGAATGCCGCTATTCAACTGGATGTCCTTGCCTTTCATGGAATCGGTGACCACCTGCACTTCGCAGGCGCGTTGCAGCCAGCGAAGGGTTGAGAAGGCGCGACCCAGCGTGCTGCCGCAGGTCAATAATCCGTGGTTGCGAAGGATCAGAACGTTTTTGTTGCCCAGGCTCGCGATCAGGCGCACCTTTTCCTCGTCGTGCACGGTGATGCCCTCGAAGTCGTGATAGGCGATCTTGCCTTCGAGCGCGGCGCCATAGAAGTTATTGAGGTTGAGACCTTCTTCCTTGCACGACACCGCCATGCCTTCGGTGGTGTGGGTGTGCATGATGCAATGCGCGTCCTCGCGCACCGAGTGAATGGCGCTGTGGATCACGAAGCCGGCGCGGTTCACCGGGTAGGTGCTGTCGCCCACGTTATTGCCTTCGATATCGATTTTCACCAGGTTGGAGGCGGTGATTTCGCTGTAGTACAGGCCAAACGGGTTGATGAGGAAATGGCGTTGGGGGCCGGGCACGCGCACCGTGATGTGATTGAAAATCGAATCGGTCCAATCAAGCCATTCGAACAGGCGGTAACAGGAGGCAAGTTTGATTCTCAGTTGCCATTCTAGGTCGGTGATATTCGCCGGCCGCGTGGCATTGATATTCTCCGGTCCGCCCATGATGGTCTCCTCGGTGTGGGGTCTGGGCGGCATTATCCATCAGGCTAGAAAATCCAGAGGCGCGGGGTTTGACATGCCAATGGCTCGGCGCCAGGGGTGTTCCCGCTGTGATAAATTGCTTCGCCATAAAGTGATTTGGCCGACTTGGACGAATTCCGGGAATTGAGGCTCACATGCAAACGCGCAAATTAATGGTCCAAAGCATCGCTCTTGCCATGAGTTTGATGGCGCCGGCTTTCAGTTCTCATTCTCAGGTGCTATTGGCGCAGGCCGGCGGATCCTTGCAAGGATTGATTTTCGACGCTTCGCAGATCTCGCCCTTGGGCGATCCCGCTTGGGTGGCGTCGTTGCGCGGCCCGGATCCGTCCAAGCCCGCAATGAACCTTGGCAATGTCGACGCAGCCGCGCCAGTCGCCCGCTCCGGCGAGCGCGATCAGATTCCCGATAGCACGTTTCGCCGCGGCGATTCCGCGGTACGCAATGGCCAAGTATTGAATAATGGTCGGGTGTTTCTAATTGGCGCCGAACGCGCCACGCTGGGCAAAGCCGGGGCTATTCTGCTGGCGCCGGGCCGCGCCGCGGAGTTGGGCGATTTGCGTGTGCCGTTCGTGCGTGTGTACGTGGCCGCGCCCGGTGGCAACGCGCTTGACGTCGATCGATTAGTGAGTCAGCGGCCGGCAATCGGCATGTTCAATGCACTGTTCACACCGGCACCCGCGCGTCGCGGTGCGTCGGCCGAGACGGCGATTGCGGCGGTTACCTTGCCTTCCGTGGCACCGGGCATTGTCACGGTGAATGTACCCGTTGCCGAGCGTTCCATGGCGCTGTTGCCGATTCCTCCCGCGTCGGTTGAGGATCGCAGCTTCATCGCATTCGTGCCCACGGTGGAGGAGCGTTCGGCGCTGCTCGCCTCGATTCCTCCCGCGTCGGTGGAGGATCGCAGCTTTATCGCGTTCGCCGCGCCGGTGGAAGACAAAGCGTTCGATGCGCGGCCGTTGGTGCCCGCGCCGATCGAGGAGCGCGCGCCGGTCATGGTGGCGCGCCTCCCGACGGCGCCTGTGATGATGGCGCAAGCGAGTCTGAAGTTAGCGCATGAGATCGCGGAACCCGAGGCCCTGCGCGAGGGTGGAAAGCCAGTGCCTGGCGCGCTGATGGAAACCGGCGCCGTTGCGATGAACAAACCGCCCTCCGTGCCCGTTGGCTTGATGCGGGTTGCCCTCGGTGCGCCTGTCGTGGTGGTGCCGGCCACTGAAGGGTCAAGTATCCCTGCCCTCGTGCATGAAACGACAACGACACCGGTGAAATTGGCGGGGGTGCGAAAGCTCCTGCCAAGCGTCATGATCGATCGCAAAGGTGGATTCTTCTTTATGTAAGTGGCGCTGGTCATTGGTGTCGCTTGTCATTGGGTTCGCCGATAAACGGCGCGGTGTAAAATCGCCGCACACCTCCCCGGCACCTCAATGACTCCAACGCAGACCCCACCGAGCTTCGTTCATCTGCGGTTGCACACCGAATATTCGATCACCGACAGTGTGCTGCGCGTGGATGACGCGGTGCGCGTGGCCTTCGAGTGCGGCATGCCGGCGTTGGCGATCACCGACCTCGCCAATATGTTTGGCATGGTGAAGTTCTACAAAGCCGCGCGCGCCGCCGGGATAAAACCTGTTATTGGTTGTGATGTCTGGATTACCAACGAATCCGAGCGCGATAAGCCTTTTCGCGCGCTGCTCCTTGCGCAATCGAGAGAGGGCTACCTGCTGCTATCGGAGTTGCTCTCCAAAGCTTGGCTCACTAATCAGCATCGCGGCAGGGGTGAGATCAACCGCCGCTGGTTCGAGGCCGGCACCGAGGGTTTAATTTGTTTATCTGGCGCGCAATCGGGCGAGATCGCCGCCGCGGCGCTGCACGGTGGCGTGGCAAGCGCCGAGGCGCTGGCGAAAACCTGGTCGGCTTTATTCCCTGATCGGTTTTATCTGGAAGTGCAACGCGCCGGCATGGTCAATGCCGAAACCTGGGTGAAGGCGGCGCTGGTTCTGGCAGGAAAGCTCGATCTTCCGGTGGTGGCCACGCATCCGGTGCAATTTGCCACGCCGGATGAGCACACCGCGCACGAGGCGCGGGTGTGTATCGCCGAAGGTTACGTGCTGGGGGATCGGCGCCGCGTGCGCGCCTTCACGCCGCAATGTCACTTCGCGTCGCCTGCCGAGATGGCGGCGCTGTTTGCCGATATGCCCGAGGCGCTTGCCAACTCGGTTGAAATCGCGCGCCGCTGCAATCTGGTGCTGGAGATGGGCAAATCGAAATTGCCCTTGTTCCCCACGCCGAAAGATGTCGGGCTGGATGAATATCTTTTGCAACAGGCCAAGCAGGGATTGGCAGGACGATTGGCGTTTTTGTATCCCGACGCGGACCAACGCGCCGAAGTCGAACCGCGCTATCAAGAGCGCCTGGAATTCGAAGCGAAAACCATTGTCGCCATGGGTTTCCCCGGTTATTTTTTGATCGTGGCGGATTTCATCAACTGGGCGAAAACCTATCGCGATGAAAAATTTCCCTTTGGCATACCGGTAGGACCAGGCCGCGGTTCCGGCGCTGGTTCGTTGGTGGCATATTCGCTGGGGATCACAGATTTGGATCCACTGCGCTACAACCTGCTGTTTGAGCGCTTCTTAAACCCCGAGCGTGTGTCGATGCCCGACTTTGATATCGACTTCTGCCAGGAAGGCCGCGACCTGGTAATCGATTACGTGCGTGAAAAATACGGTCGCGATTCGGTGTCACAAATCGCTACCTTTGGCACCATGGCCTCCAAGGCGGTGGTGCGCGATGTGGCACGCGTGCTCGAGTGGCCCTATAGCCGCGCCGATGAGTTGGCCAAACTCATTCCGTTTCAGCCCGGCAAAACCATCACCCTGCGCCGCCGTACCGATAAAAACGATACGCAGACCATCTATGCGCGCGAGGTCGAGCCGCAAATCAATCAGCGCGAACGTGATGACGAAGAAACGCGCCAATTGCTGGAACTTTGCATGCAGTTGGAGGGCCTGGCGCGTAACGTCGGCATGCATGCGGGTGGGGTGCTGATTGCACCGGGCAAGTTATCCGATTTTTGTCCGCTGTACGCCGCGCAAGGCACCGACAACACCATCTCGCAATTAGATAAGGACGATGTCGAGGCCATTGGCCTGGTGAAGTTCGATTTTCTGGGCTTGACCACGCTCACCATTCTCGATTGGGCGGTACGCCATGTACGGCGTCTGCAGGATGCGAAGTTCGATCTCAACGCCATCCCCCTGGATGATCTGAAGTCCTACCATATTTTCTCCACGGCCAATACCAGCGCCGTGTTCCAGTTTGAGTCGCGCGGCATGCGCGATTTGCTAAAACGCGCGCGCCCAGACCGCTTCGAGGACATCATCGCCCTGGTGGCCCTGTACCGACCGGGGCCGATGGATCTCATCCCCGATTTTTGCGAACGCAAACAAGGCCGCCAGGCGGTCAACTACCCCGATCCGCGCGTCGAGTCGATACTCTCCGAGTCCTACGGCATCATGGTCTACCAGGAGCAGGTGATGCAGATGGCGCAGATCATCGGCGGTTATTCGCTGGGCGGCGCCGATCTCTTACGCCGTGCCATGGGGAAAAAGAAACCTGAGGAGATGGCCGAACATCGCGGTATTTTCGGTGAGGGCGCGGCGAAAAATGGTTTGAGCGAGCACAAGGCGAACGAGATTTTCGACTTGATGGAAAAGTTCGCCGGCTACGGTTTTAACAAGTCGCACGCCGCAGCGTATGCGCTGGTGGCTTATCAGACCGCCTACATGAAGGCGCATTTCCCCGCCGCCTTCATGGCGGCCAACTTGTCGGCAGTCATGGATGACACCGACAAGGTGCATCAGTTTCGCGATGACACGCAAGCCAATGGATTGAAGCTATTGCCACCGGATGTCAACCAGGGGATTTATCGCTTTGATCCCATCGATGAGAAAACCATTCGTTATGGTCTTGGCGGGGTGAAGGGCACCGGCGAATCGGCAGTCAATGCGATGATCGCCGAGCGCGAACAAAATGGTCCGTTCAAGGATCTATTCGATTTTTGCCGGCGCATTGATAGACGTATTGTCAATCGCCGCGCCATTGAAGCGCTGGTGCGCGCCGGTGCGTTCGATGCCATCTACGATCATCGAGCGAGCTTACTTGCCACCGTGGGTATCGCCATGGAAGCCGCCGAGCAGGCCGAGCGCGCCGCGGGGCAGGCCAGTTTATTTGGTGGCGCCGATGACAGCGCCAATTCTGTGATGCAGCCGGTCCCGGCGCAGCGCTGGAATGAACCGGAGCGCTTAAAAGAGGAAAAGCTTGCGCTGGGTTACTACTTCTCCGGCCACCCGTTTAATTACTACCGCAAGGAAATTGCCGGCTTCGTGAAAGGCAGTCTTGCCGAATTGACCACGCCGGTGGAGAGCACCTTGCTTGCCGGCATCATTGTTGCCACGCGTATGCAGCAAACGCGCCGCGGCCGTATGGCGGTGTTGATGTTGGAGGATGGCACCGCGCAGATTGAGGTCACCGCGTTCACCGAGATCTACGAAGAATCGCGTGAGCTCATCAAAGAAGATATTCCGGTGATCATTCAAGGCAAGGTGAGCATGGATCAGTTCAGCGGCAGCTTGCGCGTGGAGGCCAAGCGGATCCTGGATCTTGCCACTGCGCGCAGTCGTTATGCGCGCCTGATGCGCCTATCATTGAATGGCAATGCCTCCAAGGCCGGCGCGGCCAGCGCGACGCGGTTGAAAAAAATGTTGGAACCATATCGCAATGGCAATTGCCCGATCGCGATTCACTATGAAAACGATGGCGGTACCGTCGATATGCGCCTGCCCGACGATTGGCGCGTCAGCCCCGACGATAATCTATTGAAAGAACTGCGCAGCTGGTTGCAGCCGGAAAACGTGGAGGTGTTGTTTTCCTGAACTTCGGGCCTATCTCCATGTCTATCGGTTTGCATTCTCCCAATTGTTTTTTTTCCTTACTTTTAAATCGAGTTATTAAAATGTCCGATTCCGCCGCTCCCCAATCGAGCACTGCCACTTCGCCCGCGCCGCGCCGCGTGCGTCCACGCCCGCAATACCGCGCGGTTGAAGTCAAGAACGCAGTATTGATTACGCCGCAAATGCGCCGCATTACGGTAAGCGGCGCGGCACTGGCCGGCTTTTCTACCCAAGGTGTCGCGGGCCACGTGCGCGTGTTGCTGCCAGCGCCAGGGCAGGAAGCCCCGGTTCCACCGGAATGGGGGCCCGAGGGTCCGGTGTATCAGGAGGGCGTGCCGCGCCCCACCAGTCGCGCTTACACACCGCGACGTTGGAGTGAAGCCGAGCAGGAACTGGACATCGATTTCGTGTTGCATGGTGACAACGGGCCTGCCTCGGCCTGGGCCGCGCGCGCCAAGCCTGGCGACAAGTTAGTCGTGGTGGCGCCGCGGCGCGCCTATCAACCTGACCCGACCGCGGCTTGGCACCTGATCGCCGGCGACGAATCGGCGTTGCCGGCGATCGCGACAATTTTGGAGGTGCTGCCCGCCACCACCTGGGCCATTGTATATATCGAAATTGATAATCCCAAGGAGGAGCAGCCCTTACGCAGCGCCGCGCGCTTGCAGATCCACTGGGTGCATCGGCGTGGCGCGGTACCCGGCGTGAAGCTCGAAGCGGCGGTGCGGCAGGTGAGTTTTCCCATGGGCAAGGGTTGCGCCTGGGTGGCTTGCGAGGCGATGGTGATGCGCAATATCCGTAAATATTTGCTTAGCGAGCGCGGCATGGAACGCGCTGCAATCAATACGCAAGGCTATTGGAAACTGGGCGCCGCCAATCACCCGGATCACGATACCGGTGAGGACGTTTAGGTATGGCGGGTGAGACGAGTGCGGCGCCCAGCGCGCCGCTTAGCGCGACTCACAGCGCGCCGCTTAGCGCTACAAACACTACGCCGCCGCGTGCGCGCAGACGCCGCAAGCGCTCCGGCTGGGTGTGGCTCGTGTTGCTCTTGGTGCTTGCCGCCATCGCCGGTGGTGGCTGGTATGCCTGGAAAACCTGGGTTGCCCCCGACACCACGCGCGAGCGCGTGGCCACCGCCTCCGTGCAACGCGGCGATCTCGAAGATGCGATTACCGCCACTGGTACGTTACAGCCGCGCGATTTTGTCGACGTGGGTACGCAAGTCTCGGGGCAATTAAAAGTTTTGAAGGTGCAAATTGGTGACGCAGTGAAAGCCGGCGATTTGCTCGCCGAGATTGACCCCACGGTATTTCAATCGCGCGTCGATGCCGACCAGGCGCAATTGCGCAATCAGCAGGCGCAGCTTCGCGACAAACAATCGCAACTGGCCCTGGCTGAGTTGCAACAGGAACGTCAGCGCGGCCTGATGAAGGAAAACGCCACCACCGCTGAGGCGCTGCAAGGCGTCGAGGCTTCGGTTAAGTCGATTACCGCGCAAATCGAATCGATTCGCGCGCAAATGCAACAGACCGAATCCAGCTTGCGTGGCAATGAAGCGAATCTGGGTTACACCAAGATCTACGCACCCATGTCGGGTACCGTCGCTTCGCTACCCACGAAACAAGGGCAGACCCTGAATGCCAATCAACAGGCGCCGGTTGTGATGCGCATCGCCGACCTCTCGGTGATGACGGTGCAGGCTCAAGTATCGGAAGCCGACGTGCCCAAACTCAAAGTGGACATGGAGGTGTACTTCACCACCTTAGGCGGCGATACGCGCCGCTGGTATGGCACGTTGCGCCAGATCAACCCAACGCCTACGGTGGTGAACAATGTGGTGCTCTACGACGCCTTGTTCGATGTGCCCAACACCACACGCGAACTGATGACACAAATGACCGCGCAGGTATTTTTTATCGCCGCCGCAGCACGTGACGCAGTGTTCGTGCCGATCACCGCGCTGCGGCCTGTAGGGGGTGGGCGTCGGGGCGAAGGCAAGGGCGGCGTACAGGACAAAGCCGGCGGCGAAGGTAAGGGCAGTGCACAGGGCAAAGCTGGCGGCGAGGGCAAAAGCGGTCGTGGTGAAGGTAAAGGCGGTGCCCGATCTGGCGATGCGCGCCCCGGTACCGACCCCAGAGTGTTATTCGCCAATGGCCGTGCCACGGTGCGCGTGGCGAAGGAAGATGGCAGCTTCGAAGAACGCGAGGTTAAGCTTGGCATGATGAATCGGGTCTCGGCACA
>JBJXEY010000077.1:0-19283 GCA_046153355.1 Burkholderiales bacterium | reverse complement strand
GGGAAACTTGCGGAGATCTGGGGCCAACCGGTGATCATCGAAAACAAGCCTGGCGGAGGCACCACCATCGCCGGCACCTTCGTGGCGCGCTCCACGCCGGATGGCTACACGATATCCAGCGCGTATTCGTCGCTGTTCACGGCGGCGCTGTTGATGAAGGACCCGCCCTTTGACCTGGAGAAGTCATTCACCCCAGTGGTCTGGTTGACCGAAGTGCCCGCCATCCTTGCGGTGCCATCCAGTTCGCAGGCGAGGAACGTCAAAGAGCTATTGGCATTGGCGAAAAGTACACCCAAGCAATTGAGTTATGGATCCACAGGCATGGGTGGTAGCCAGCACATGAACGCAGAAATGGTGTTGCGTGCCGGTGGTGCGCAGGCGGTGCATGTGCCCTACAAAGGCACTGCGCAAGCGGGTACGGCCTTAATGGCGCAGGAGATTGATTTCTCGTTTGTCGATCAGTCCATCCGGCAGTTGATGAAATCCGGCAAGGTACGCGCGCTCGCCGTCACCTCCATTAAGCGTTGGGACGCGCTGCCCGACGTGCCAACGATGCAGGAATCCATTGGCGTGCCCGGCGTTTCGACGCGCAACATGTACCTGGTGCCCGCCGCCACACCCATGCCGCTGGTCAACCAAATCAATACCGCCATCGTCAGAGCATTACGCTCCCCCGACCTGGAAGCCAAGTTCATCGAGGCCGGCTATAACATTGTGGCGAGTAGCCAGGAAGAAGCTGCGCGCTTTTATCAAGCGGAGTATCTGACTTACGTGAAGCTGGTGAAGGAACTCGGGCTTCAGGCTCAATAAGGATTTTGACCATGACCACTGACACTGAATTACCTTATCGCAGCATCTGGTCCGACCTTGCCTTAACCTCGTTTCGCCAAGGATTTATCGACGCGGGCGGCATACGCACTCGCTACGCGCAGGCGGGCAATCCCGACGCACCCGCACTGATCATGATTCATGGCACAGCCGGCAGTTGGGAATGTTTTGCGCCAAATCTTGCCGCACACGCGGAACATTTCAACTGCGTCGCCTATGACATGGTGGGCTGTGGTTTCTCGGACAAACCCGACTACGACTACGAAATTCCGCGTTACGCCGATCACCTGCTGCATTTGATGAAGGCCCTGGGAATCGAAAAGACTTCATTTATGGGCGTTTCGTTGGGCTCCTGGGTCGCGGCGCGCTTTACCGTGCAGCATCCGGAGATGGTTGATCGGCTCACCTTGATGTCGGTGGCCGGTTCGCACGCCGACAGCGGCAATATGGCGCGCATCCGCAACACGCGCAATAAATCGGTGGACGACCCTTCCTGGGAAAATATTAAAAGTGTGTTTGTCAATCTCATTAAAGACGAACGAAAACGTATTCCCGACATGATCGCGCTGCGCCAGCGTGTTTATCAATTACCCGAGATGAAGCGCGCCATGGACCACATCCTGTGCCTGCAAGAATCCGAGACGCGCCTGCGCAACAACCTCACCGAGGGAGAGTGGCGCTCGATCAAGGCGCCCACCTTGTTAATTGCCGCGGTGGATCACAAGGATGTTTATCTCGACGCCGCCTACAAGCTTGCGAAAATCATGCCGAACGCGAAACTCGTGGAAATGGACCAATGCGCGCATTGGCCGCAGTACGAGAACCCCGAGGCGTACAACAAGTTGAATGTCGATTTCCTGCTGGGGCGCTAGTTCTCGGCTCACATTCCCCACGCCGATGCCCCGTCGGCGAGATTGCATTCAAGGAAGTATCCCGCAATGCCCACCACTCCTACTTTTCGCGTGGCCGCCGATGTCGGCGGTACCTTCACTGATATTGTTGCCTTTGACGAAACCTCGGGCCGGCTTGTCTTTGGCAAGACACTCACCACACCCGCGCGTCTGGTCGAAGGCATCGTCACCGGCGTCACCAAGGCCGGCACCTCGGTGGCCGATGCGAGGCTCTTCCTCCATGGCTCTACCATCGCGATTAACACCATGCTTGAGCGCTCCGGCGCCAAGACCGCTCTCCTCACCACACGCGGCTTTCGCGATATCTACGAGATCGGTCGCATCAACCGGCCGCAGGCCTACAACCTGTTTTTCCGCAAACATCAACCGTTGATCAAACGGTCTCTGCGCTTCGAAGTCAACGAACGCATGGGCGCCGCAGGTCAGGTGCTTACCGCCTTGGATGAAGCGCAGCTTGCCGAGATCGCCGCGCAACTTCGCGAACTCGAAGTCGAGGCCGTGGCGATTCTGTTTTTTCATTCCTACTGCAACCCGGCGCATGAGCTGCGGGCCAAGGCGTTGATCGAACAGCTTTGCCCAGGCACCTATGTTTCTGCGTCGCACGAAATCTCGCAGGAATACCGCGAGTTCGAACGCACTTCCACAGTAGCCGCCAACGCCTACATCGGGCCGCGTATCAAGACCTACCTTGGCGAAATCCAGGAGCGTTTTTCGAAGGAGAACTTTACCGGGTCGTTCTATGTGGTGCAGTCCAATGGCGGCCTCTTCGATGTTGCGCAAGCGCAGCGCGAGTGCATTCGTATGCTCGAATCCGGGCCTGCCGCCGGTGTGATCGGCGCCCGCGCGGTATGCGACCGGCTTGACCTCGACAATGCCATCGCCTTTGACATGGGTGGCACCACCGCCAAGGCCGGTGTGGTCCTCAATCGCGAAGTGCTGATGGCCGGCAACATCATGGTGGGCGGATACGACGAAGGGCTGCCGATCCAGATTCCATTGATCGATACGCAGGAAGTCGGCACAGGTGGTGGCAGCATCGCGCGCATCGAGGATGGCGGCGGCCTGCGCGTCGGGCCGCAAAGCGCGGGCGCCGCACCGGGACCGGTGTGTTACGACTTAGGCGGCGTCGAACCAACCGTAACGGACGCAAATCTGGTTTTGGGGCGTTTGTCGGCGGATAACTTCCTTGGCGGCGAGATGAAGTTGAATCTGGAAAAGGCACGCCAAGCACTGGCCACGCGCATCGCCGAACCGGCGGGCATTTCGTTGACTGAGGCGGCCAATGGCATCATTCGTATTGCCGCGACCACCATGTCGCATGTAGTAACGCGCGTCACCACCGAGCGTGGCCTCAATGCCGGGGATTTCGCAATGGTCGCCTACGGCGGCGCCGGGCCGCTGCATGCCTCGATTGTGGCGCGCGAATTGCGCATCCCAACCGTGATCATTCCGCCCTCGCCCGGTCATTTCTCGGCTTACGGCATGTTGATGGCCGATATGCGACGTGACTTCGTCAGAACCTGGTTTCGCGCGGTCGATAAGATCGACTTTAGCGAGTTCGAACGTTTGTTCTCGGCCATGGAAGAAGAAGGCATACAAACGCTTTCGCGCAATGTGCCCGATCGCGGACGCATCCACTGCGTGCGCGCGGCGGACATGCGTTACGTCGGGCAGGAACATCCGGTGGAAGTGGAGTTGCCGGCTTCCTTGTTCGAGGCGCGCGATCCAGTGGCGTTAAAGCGCGTGTTCGACGAAGTACACATGCAGCGCTACGAATTCAACGCGGTGAAGGAACCAGCAGAAATTGTCAGCCTGCACAGCACGGTGATCGGCACTCTGGATAAACCGGTAACCGCCGAAATCGCAGCAATTGCCGCGGGGCAAGACCACTTCCCCGTGCCGGGTTCCCGGCGTCCGGTGTACTTCACCGAAAGCGGCGCCTTCGTCGATACGCCGGTGTACGAACGTAAAGCCTTGCTCGCCGGGCACACGCTTCTCGGACCGGCGCTGGTGGAGGAATACGCCTCGACTACGGTGCTGCTGCCGGGTGACAGGTTGCAAGTGAGCCGTTACGGCGATCTTGTCATTACGATTGCGAGGAGCTAAGACCATGTCCGACATTCATATCGCCGCGATGTATCCCTCGGAAACGCCGGCCCCGGCAAAGGTTGACCCAGTCATTACCGAGATCGTGCGCAACGCCCTGGTCGCCATCTCCGAGGAGATGAAGACCAACCTGATGCGCACCGCCTACAGCATGGTGATCTACGAGGCGCAGGATTTCACCGTGGGTCTGTTCGACGCCAAGGGCAACATCGTGTCGATTGCCATCGGCCTGCCCAATTTCATTCGCGGCATGAGCGACACCATCAAGGCGATGCTCGCGCACTACGAAAAAGAAGAAGAGGAGATGGCCCCAGGCGACGTGTTGGTAACCAACGACGCCTACGTTACCGGGAGCCATTTGAATCACATCACCCTGGTGGTGCCGATCTTCCACGAGGAACGCCTGGTGGCCTTCTCCGCCTGCATGGCGCATTGGGCCGACATCGGTGGCGCACTCAATATCCTCACGCGCGACATTTATTCCGAAGGCCTGCAGGTGCCCATCCTCAAGATGTACGCGAAAGGCGTGATCAACAAGGATCTGCTGGCAATACTTCGAATGAATATACGCATCCCCGAGCGCGGCATGGGCGACCTGCATGCACAGACCGCGGCGGTGCGTACCGGCGCCAAGCGCTTCCTCGAACTCATCGGGCGCTACGGTGTGGAGCAGGTGCTATCGAGCATCGCCGCCATCATGGATCACAGCGAGGCCATGGCGCGAAAACAAGTCCTCTCCATCCCCGATGGCGAATACAGCGCCGAGTCCTATATGGACGACGATGGCGTCGACGCCGGCAAACGCATCCCTATCCGCGTCAAGGTCATCGTCAAAGGTGACGAGATGACCATCGACCTCACCGAAGTCAGCATGCAGGTGAAGGGCTTCTACAACTGCGGTGAAGCCGCGGGCCGCGGTTGCTGCCAGGTGGCGTTCAAGTGCCTTACTTCAGCGCTGGAAAAACCCATCAACGAGGGCAGTTTCAGGCCGTTGAAAATCATCCTGCCACCCAGTCGCGTGGTGAGCGCTACTAAGCCTGCGCCGATGCGCCGCTGGATGACTTACCCGATGACAGTGGTCGATACCATTTTCAAGGCAATAGCACCGGCGATTCCGGACCGCGTGATCGCCGGGCATCACGCCGACCTCATGACCGCCGCTATCAACGGCAACATGCCGGATGACGGCAGGCTCTTCATTGTTTATGGCGGATTGATTGGCGGCGGCTGGGGCGCGAAAAGCGGCGCCGATGGCTCAAACGCCACCATCTGCATCAATGACGGCGACACCCACAACAGTCCACTGGAACAAGTCGAAGCGAAGTACCCAATGGTAGTAGAGCGTTATGGACTTCGCGAAGATTCTGGTGGTGCGGGGCATTGGCAGGGTGGTTTGGGCACGGAAAAGAAAGTGCGCGCCACCAGCGAGTGGATGTTCAACGCGCAAGTAGAGCGCGTCTATTGTCGTCCATGGGGATTGGTCGGCGGCCATCCCGGTATTGGCAACAGCGTCGCGGTGCAGGTGGGCAAGGAGGAATTACGTTTTCCCAGCGGCAAGGTCCTGGGGCGGTTACTCAAACCGGGCGATGCCTACATCCTGCGCTCCGGCGGCGGTGGCGGATATGGCTCGCCGCTGGATCGACCCATCGCGATGGTAGAGAGCGATCTCATCGAAGGTTACGTTTCAAGACAAAAGGCCGAGGCTTGTTATGGCATCGTGTTCGAGGGAAAAAGCACACGTATCGACGTCGCGGCCTCCGAAACCAAGCGTGCAACGCTGCGCAGCCGTAGTGACGCGATTGCGGAACGCGACAACGAAGATCCACTGGCTGACGATGCAGCGAATCTCGCAGCGGACAATGGACAACCGAAGGGTCTTTATTTCACCGAAGGGATGCTGTTTCCGCTGCGTTGTTGCTAAATATTCTGCTCATGGTGCCCCGGTTATGCTGCCCATGATCAAGCATTCAATTAAGGACTTTCCGATGCGATTTGTACACGTTCTCCTTGCCGCCGGCTTCACCATTACCTGCGCGCACGCGCAAACCTGGCCGACTCGCCCGATCAACATCTTGGTCACAACCACACCGGGCACCGGCATCGATCTGTTGGCGCGCACCATTGGTCAAAAACTCATCGAGCGTTGGGGCTCGGGCGTTGCGGTAGAAAACCGCCCTGGTGCGAGCGGCAACATCGCGCGTGATGCCGTGGCGCGCGCCGCGCCGGACGGGCATACCCTTCTGATGACGCCCACCAGCTTCATCACCAATCTGGCAGTGAATCGTGAGGTGAGCTTCGATCCGGTGAAGAGCTTCGCGCCGGTAAGCCTGCTTGCGACCGGCACGCTCGCGCTGGTGGTGAGCAACGACACGCCCGCGCCTTCGATCAGGGAACTGATCGCGCTTGCCAAGGCAAAGCCAGGCGCGCTCAATTACGCCTCCACCGGCAACGGCACCATTCAGCACCTGGCGATGGAGTTATTCAAGCTCGAAGCCGGCATCGACATGACGCATGTGCCCTACAAATCGAACGGCCCGGCGTACAACGATCTCATCGGCAACCGCGTCAACGCCATGATCACCACCATCAATACCTCGGTGCCTTACGTGCAAGGGGGAAAGATGAAACTCTTGGCGGTGCTCTCCAACGAGCGCTCGCCCCTGTACTCGGCGATTCCAACATTCGCCGAACAGGGTTTGCCGAAACTCCAAGTCTCCACTTGGTATGCGATGCTCGCGCCCGCCAAAGTGCCCGAGGCCGTGGTCGCGAAATTGAATGGCGAAGTCAATTCGATACTAGGCCTTGTCGAAGTACGCGAGTTGCTCGAGAAACAGGGTCTTGTCCCCGTCGGTGGCCCTGCGTCGCGCCTTGCCGACCTCATGCGCTTGGAGCTTGAGCGTTGGCCGCGTGTGGTGGCGGCGGCCGGGATCAAGGGCGATTGACTCAGGCGAGCAAATACGCCAACGGCATCGCCCACCAGCAATCCCCCAGCTTCACCGCCTCTTAATACAGCCGGGCGAACGCGCTGTTCAGCCGGGCTTCGGCCTCAAGCAATTTGTTATTGCGCTCCTCCACCCAGGCGCGGTCCTTTGTCAGCACCTCGCGCGCCATGCCGATCATGCGTTGCACTTCGGCGGGCTGCGGACCGCCGATGCCCACGCGAGTGCGCACCATCATCTCCGGCGACAGTGTGGCCTTGAAGGTCTTTTCATCCAATGGCAGGCGGGTCGGCGTCCACTTGTAGTGTTGCGTCGCTTCGGTATAAAGCTTCACCCCGTCCTGATAGGGAAACTTATCCGGAAGCAGGTTGCTTTTCTTGGCCTGGATCACCACCAGGCTGGCAAAATGATGGCCAACGCGAAACGGCACGCCATGTAGGCGCTGCAGCGTTTCGGCCAATTCCATGGAGGTGGTCCAGTCGCCATTGAGTTCCTCTAGCGACCGTTTGGCATTCACGCCCAGGCCCTTCATCACACCATTGAACTGATTCAACAGTTCCACGCTCATGATAAAAATCCGGGAGGCATCCCCGCTGGCTTTGTAATCGGTCATGCCGGGGGTGACGTTGTGGTTGCGCAGCAGGATCATCTGATTGGCGGCGATGATGTCCGAGGCCTTGGCGCGCGCCGTCATCAGCACCCCCGGATTCGCCTTCTGCGGCATCGAGCTGCTGGTATAGGTCTGGCCGGCATCCAGCAACAGCCACGGGTTGCTCTGGTGGTATTGGGTGTGGATGTCTTGTAGCAGTGAGCCTATGCGAATGGCCAGCGAACTCATGATCGCCGCCGCCTCCAGCGGCACGTCCATGCTAATCACCTGGCTCGAGTCAAATGAATTGACCACCAAGCCATCGAACCCCAATAGTTCGGCCAAGCGCGGGCGGTCCAGCGGCCAGCTCGAATTGGCCAGCACCGCGGTGCCCATCGGACTCAGGTTGACCCGCGGATAGAGGTCGCGCAGGCGTTGCGCGTCGCGGGCGAAGGAATCGGCGAATGCCATGAGATAGTGGCCATAACTGATGGGCTGGGCCTGCACACCGTTGGTATAGGCGGGCACAAAAGATTCGGTGTGCCTGGCGGCGATGTCAATAAGTTGCGCTCGCGTGGAGATCAGCACCTCGGCGGTATCCAGCACCGCGCGGCGCAGGCGCATCGCACGAATCGCAGCGTTCATGTCCTGGCGGCTGCGGCCGGTATGGACCAGCGTCGCTTCGGGGCCGGTTTTTTCCGAAATGATGCGCTCCAGTTGCAACACGTCCTCAGGGCGCTTTCCGCCAGGTTGCGTCGCTTGAACGATCGCGTAACGCACCCCTTCGGCAACCGGCTTCACCAGTTGCGGCGGGATGATGCCCTTCTCTACCAACATTACCGTCGATGCCATGTTGATGCGGTTCATCCAGTAGAACTGATCCTGCGCGCCGGCCATCGCGCTGGTCGCGTCCCGCGTGCTGGCGCCGCGGAGGCTTTTGGCCTCGGCAATGCATTCCGCGGTGGTTTTGCAGGCGGTGTCGCGTACGTCATCCGCGCGCACCGCGCCGGCTGTGAGGAATAGACCTGCCAACAAAATTGCAATCTTCATAACACCTCCGTCTTGTTATCCAGAAGTTTTGGCACAAAATCGTCCGGAGCGCCCGCTGGAATTGGGGGAATTTGTTTTAGCGATGCCTGAAATTCAAGGACCATTTTTCGCATCGGTCCTCGCACCCAACTTTGCGTGCTGTTCACGTCTGACTCTTCCTTCGGGTCTTGAATCAGATTGAATAGATACGGCGTCTCGAGGTGATTGGCACCTGCGTTGGGCTCCACCTCCCAGACAAAGTGCATCTTCCAGTCACGCCACTTTGCCGCGCGTATTTCGTCCTTGATGAAATACACGAAACCCTCGCGATTCGACTTATCGGTCTTGCCCGTTAAGAACGGCAACTGGTCGACACCATCGATGGGCCGATCATCGGGGACCGTAACACCCGCGACGGCAGCCAAGGTCGGAAAAATATCCACCACATGGACGATTTCGTTGGAAGCCGCCGCGGGTGGAATATTGCCCGGCCAGCGCGCGATCAAGGGCACGCGCAACGCGCCTTCCATGGCGGTGTGATAGGTCCCCGTCCACATGCCCGCGCTGCCACGCCACGGTCTGCGGTATTCGGGCCCGTTGTCACGGGCGAATATGAACAGCGTATTGTCAGCGCTGCCGGAGGCATCGACCGCATCGATAATTTGTCCTAAACGTGCGTCCATCTCCATCAAGGAGTCGGCGAAATCGCCTTTTTTGGAAATGCCTTCGAAATCGCGATGCGGAATCGTCGGAAAATGCAACTGGGTGAGCGGAACGTACAAAAAGTATGGCATTTTTGCCGCCACCTGCCGCTTTATGAAGGCACAACTTCGGCGCGTCAATTCTTCGTCGATGCGGCGCCGCATCTCCAGGTCATAGACCTCGCGTTTTTGCGCCAACTCGCCGCGTTTGCCTTCCATCACATAGGGAAGATCCACCACAGCGGGGTCGAAGCCCACTTGTTCCATGAACATGCTTTCGTTGGTGGTGCGCGGTATTCCATACCATTCATCGAATCCTTTGTCCTTGGGGTAACGGCCTTCTTTGTCACCCAAGTGCCATTTGCCGAACATGGCGGTGGCGTAGCCCGCATCGGAGAGCCGCTCGGCGATGGTGATTTCCCAGGGAATGAGCCCCTGGGGCAACCCGGCGGGCACTGATTGCCATGCGCCGGTTCGTATCGGATGACGCCCGGTCATCAAAGCAGAGCGCGTCGGGACACAGTCGCTCTCCACATTGAAATTAAGCAATTGCATGCCTTGCTTAGCGAGCGCGTCGATCCGTGGCGTGGGCGCGCCGCGGATGGCTCCGCCGCCATAACAGCCGAGTTCACCCCAGCCCAGGTTGTCGGCAAGCACCAAAACAATATTGGTTTTATTCATGGAGACTCTTGATTTTCAGAAGGGCAGACTGTTGATTGTTCGATTTTGCGTTGCTTCCGCTTTGGGTTGCTTCCGCTTTGGGTTGTTTCCTCTTTGGCTTGCCTCCGTTATGGATTACTCAAGCTTCAGTTTCAGACTGGGCACGACGCGCTCCCAGGTTTCGACGTTCCCCTTGAGAAACTTGTCAAACTCAGAATAACCAAGCGGCCTGGGGTCGATACCGGCCGAGGCGAGGCGCTGGCGCATTTCCTGACCAGCCAGGATCTTCAACATTTCATCGGACATGCGTTTAACAATCGGCTCCGATGTGGCGGTAGCGGCGACCAGGCCCGCCCACTGCGCCAGGGCAATTTGCGGAAACCCTAGTTCTGTTAACGTTGGCACACCGGGCAAAGACGACGAACGCACGGGCGTTGTAACCGCAACAATCCGCACGCCACCGGTTTTTGCGTGCGCCAGCATGGGTGCGAGTCCAAGAACGGCAATTGGAGTTTGCCCGCTCAGCACATCATTGGTGGCTTGTCCGCCCCCTTTGTAGGGGATGTGGATGATTTCGATGCCGGCGAGTCTGGCAAGCCACTCGCCAACCACGTTCTGCGATGTTCCCGCGCCCGAAGTGCCATAGGGAATGGTTCCAGGCTTGGCCTTGGCGGCGGCGACAACGTCTGCAAACGACTTGTAAGGAGAACGCGCCGATACCGAGATGCTGATGGGTTGGTCGCCAATCATGCCAATACCGCGAACATCGCGTTTGAACTGCCAGGTCAACTGAGGTTGTATAACGTTCAACATGGCGGCTGAGTCAGAGGCAAGGCCCAGCGTGTAGCCATCAGGTTTGGCTTGAACGACGGCCTGCATGCCAATGGCCCCCGAGGCGCCGGGACGGTTTTCGATGATGACAGACTGATTCACGGCCTTACCAATCTCGACACCCATCATTCGGGCTACCGTGTCATTGGTTCCGCCAACAGCCTGCGGAACAATGATTCTGATGGGTTGATCGGCGGGCCAGATTGCCAGCGCTGTCGATGCTGTGGTCAGCGCCAAGACAGGCAGCGTGGCAAGAGTTACCAACTTGAGCCTTGAATTCATGAAAGTTTTCCTTGAGCGATGGAGTCGCTCACAGCATAGGCGTTGGTTTGAAAAGGTGACACTTGATTTTTCGGTCTTTGTGATAACCTTTTTCTATCAATAATTTCGCGTATGTCGGAGCCAAAATGCCCGTTCATTCGGCAATGTCGCTTTCGCACCTGAAGTTTCGGCATCTGATGCTGGTGCTTCACCTACTGGAGTTTCGCAACCTCCACAAGACCGCCGAATATCTCAGCATCAGCCAGCCTGCCGCGAGCGCGATGCTCGCCAATTTGGAATCGCTGCTGGGCCTCAAGTTGTTTGTCCGAAGTAGGCAAGGGACTATCGCCACCAAGGAAGCTTTCTCATTGGCCGAACGCGCGAGGTCATTGGTCAATGAATTCGATGCCCTGGCACAGACCGTTGAGCGGCTGCGTGAAAAGAGCCCTCAATTGGTCAGGATCGGGGTGGTACCACAGGCTTTTGTCGACTACCTTCCCACGGCCTTTGCGTGTTTCAGGAAAGCGGGCGGCAACGCCGCCTTGCGCACGCAAGAGGGTACCGCGCAGCAATTGGTTAGCTTGTTGTTCGAGGGGTTGCTCGACTGTGTGGTGGGACGTCTCGCGAGCGGCGGGGTCGCCGAGGAAAAAGACCTCAGAGAACTTAGTTTCACGCCGCTTTATGACGAGCAAATTTGCGTCATCGAAGGCACGGCCGATGCACGCAAGACCCGACCCAGCTACGCCAAGCTCGCGAAACGAGACTGGGTATTGCAACGGCGTGATTCAAGCGTGCGGCGAGAGCTCGCGGATGCCTTTCTGCGTCGCGGATTGATGCTCCCCGAACCCGTGGTGGAGACCGCCAACTACATGCAAAACCTGTCGGTGGTAGGAAAATCCAATTATTGCAGTGTCGCACCGCGCCGCGCCGTTGAGATGTACCTGAAACTTGGAACGGTGCGGATAGTCAACGTGCCTTTGGATATCGCGCCGATGCCGGTGAGTTTCATCATGAGGAAAACATCCGCGTCGAACACGAATTTGGTGCTGCTGCGCGAGAGTTTCGCGCATGCAACCCGATCAGTCAGTGACGCGCCGAAAACACCTCACGACCGGCTCGGGGCAGGAAAACACATACGGTGATTCTTGATCGGTGTGCAAAGATTCGTTTTTTGAAGGTCCGAAGTTACTCGCTACCCGCCGTGAACCCGGAGCTCCTGATCACCGGCGCCCACCGCTCGGTGTCGGCCCTCACCAGGTCCATGAACTGCGCGGGCGTCAATTCACGCATCTCAAGTTGCCAATCGCGCATGCGCTTGGAAAGCTCTGGCGTTCGCAACGATTGCAGAACGACTTCATGGTAGCGGCGCACCAAGTCGGCGGACGTACCACCGCGGGCAAATAGGCCATACCACCCGGAGGCCGAAAGCGCGGCATAGCCAAGCTCGCGGAACGCGGGAACATCCGAAAACTCCGGCGAGCGCCCATCGCCCGTCTGGCCAAGTACGCGCACCTTGCCAGCCTTCGCATGCTGCAGCAATGAACCAAGTGGGACGACGGCGACGGGTACATGGCCACCGACTAGATCGGCAACCGCGGGGCCCGTGCCCTTGTAAGCCACGTGCGTCAGCCGGGCACTGGTTACCTGGGCGAGCAATACGCCATAGAAATGCAGGATGCTCCCGGCGCCAGGAGTTCCGTAACCGGCGGGGCCGGCCGGGCCCTGAGTCCATGCGATGAAGCTGCGCATGTCCGTTGCGGGAACGGCAGTTCCGACGGCAAGCGCCATCCGGTAATCGCCGGTATGTGCTACTGGGGCGAAATCGCCGGGCGTGTAAGTCGGCTTCCGGACCGTATGCGGGTAGATGCTGACATTGGAGTCGGTCGACATGAGCAATGTCGCCCCATCCGCAGGTGACTGCAGCAGCGCGTCGACGGCAAGTTGACCCGATGCCCCAGCGCGCGTCTCGACAATAAAGGGCCTGCCGGTCGCCTCCCGCAGCCTATCCGCCAGCACACGTGCCTGCTGATCCTGCACGCCGCCGGGTGGATATCCCACCAGGATGCGGTATTGGGTTTGTGCAACGGCGCAAGACGCGCCCGTCAGCAGGCCTCCCGACAATGCCAAGGTCGATAGCAAAGAAAATTTTCTTGAGATGCTCATGCGTTGCTCTCCGATCAAGGTGATAGATGCAGCTTCTAGACAACGCCTATGGCGCCCTCCAGAGCACTGCTGTCTTGCCATCCGCAAGCGAAATCATGGCCGAGGCGAAGGCGTGGTGGTTCTTGCCTTGGCTCAGGCCTACGGTCAGCGAATAAGTTCCCTCGGCCACCATCGCGCCGGGTTTATTAGGCGCAAGATCGGGCGCTTCATGCAACGAGAGCCCAATGCCGTGGGCGAGCGAACCGGTGAGCGCGGCATGGGGCGTGAAGCCCTGTGTCGCTTCTGCAATGGCGCGCGCCAGATCGTCGCCAGTGGCGCCAGGACAAGCAGCGGCGATCATCTGGTCAAGCGCTTGGGCAGCCGCTTTCTGAATGGCATTGCGACGCCGCGATAGGGTGACGAAGCCTTCGGCCCAGTAGCCCTGATAGCGCACCGCCGCATAGACCACGAAACGCTCGGGGTGGTCTTGGAGCGGCCGATCGAACGGACGAATGGTGCGGCCTTCATTGATGCTGAAGAGCGTACGCGCATCCTGGGCAGCATTGGCAAAGGCCGTGCCTTCGGCCGCAAGCACTGCGTCCGTCGCCGAGGCGCCCGAGCGCCAGGACGCGGCCAATGTGTCAAAAGTTTTACCGAGGATCTCTGCGGCACGACACACCACAACCAACTCGCGCGGGCGCTTCTTATGCATCAGTTCGACGATGGCGGCGTCGGCGTTGGCGGCAGTAAGTCCACTCGATGCGAGCGACCCGATAATTGCGTCGTGGACTTGAGGCTTCATTGCGCCCTCATCCACCAGGCCGACCGTACCTGCGGCAATGCCCGCGTCCTTGAACCAGGTTTGCAGCGTGTCGCCAAGATTGCCCGCCATCTTGACATCGTCCATCCACGCAAGCGCGGCTTCGCGTTTGATGTCGCGCAGGCCCGCCCAACAAATCAGACGCGGCACGCCGGTCGGCCCGACTAGCGCCAGCGCGGTGCGATTGCGTGGCGAATAGTTGGTGGAGTAGGTGACGAATGCATTGTCTTCGGCGTCGCCATAGGCGATCAGCCCCGACCAACCATTTTGCTTCATCACGTTTTGAGCAGCGCTGACGCGTAGCTCAAACTCATCCGGTGGAATTTGCTCTTCGTCCAGCATGTAGGAGCCGAACACGGTGACGGGTTGCATGGTGCGCATGGAATTCTCCTGTTCCGTCTATACCGGAATGCTGGTGAGCTTGGAGAAGCGCGTGGTTAGCGGTTCGGCACAGGTTTTGGTGATGACCACCGGCTCGCCCACCATCATGTAGCCACCGCCCGGCAGGAACTGATTTGGGTGCATCACGAAGGTCATGCCTTCCTCGAGCACCATTTCGTTGTCGCTGCCGATGTCGCCGGGTAGCGACGACACGCTGCCCAGGCCGTGGCCACGTACCCGCATATAGGGCGGGCGGCAATACTCGGCAAAACCGTGTTTTGCGACCGCCTCATTCATCTTGTTCGCCACATGGGCAACTGTATTGCCGGCGGCGCCCGCGGCAAGCCCCGCTTGCATTGACTCCCACAGAATGTCGTGATTGCGTTGCTGCACCGCGTTGATTGGCCCGAGCACCGCGGTACGGCAGATCTGCACGAAATGGCCATCGGCACCTGGGGAAATTTCGCCCAGAATCAGATCGCCCTTGGCAAGGATGCGCCGCCCCGGGGGACGCGGGCCCTTGGGCATTTGTGAACTGGCCATCAACAGAAAATTGTCGTCGGCACCCAGCGCCTTGGAATGGCGATAAAGGTCGGAGGCAAGCTCGTACTCAGGCATGCCGGGTTTGGCCACCGCCAGTAACCGATCAAAAATCTTTTCTGCCAGCGTGGCGACGTCACGCGCGATACGGATTTCATTCGGCGTTTTGCACGCACCGGCGCGCTGCATGGTGCCATTCATACGCACCATGCGATCACCCCATTCGGCTCGGATCGGGGCAACAGTTCGATGCGCGAGCGTGGAGAGACCATCCACGCCAATCTTGCGGGTGCGGCCGCGGCGGTTGGCCGCTTTAATCACTGCGTCGGCGAGGTCGTCACTGGCAATGATGTTGCAACCCGGCGCCTGCTCGCGCGCGCGCTCGGCATCCCAGGAGGGCGAGACAATCACCGTGCGCTCGCCATCGGCCTCGAGCAGCACACAGGAATCGCCCATGTTCTTGAAGCCCGAAAGAACCCGCGTCGAGTTGGTGGCGCCCATGTTGTGGCCCGACGCAGTGAAAGCGGCAAAGAGTTCGACGCCCTGCCTGACCATCTCTTCCTGGATCCATTTGATGCGGCTTTGTTCAACCATTTCTATCCTCCTCTTGGCGGCGACACCGCTCTATTGCGAGTGTCGCATGTTAGGGCGAAGTGCGAAACGCAACAAGGTTTCGAATGTCACCGTGTCAAATTTCACAGCGTCAAATTTCACTGGTGTCGAACCCAGCGCTTAGTGACTAGCTCCTCAGTGCTTAATCCGATTGCCGCGCGAGACCGACGCAACAATACCCGCACCGCACAACAAGGCCGAAACGATAAACGTCGCAATCATGGCCTGTAGGAAAGCCCCGTGATTGGCGGGCGTGATGTCGGCTCTGCCGATAAATAGCGAGAGCAGCAGGACCACAATGCCCTGGCTCAGCGCTTGACCAGTCAAGCGCATAGTGCCCAGCGTCCCCGAGGCCACGGCGCGAAATTTCGCCGGCAGCGCGCTCATCACGGAATTGGTATTGGGCGAACTGAAAAAACCGAAGCCCGCCCCGAGCACAACCTGGGCGGCGATCACCAGAGGAAGGCTCACGTTCGCATCGAGGAACACCAGCATCGACAGTCCAATAACGGTGAGCAGCATGCCAAGCGATGCAACCACGCGCGGCTCAACCCGGTCCGAGAGGCTGCCGGCTACGGGCGATGTAATCACCATCACCACCGGCTGTATGACGAGGATAAGCCCCGCGTACGCGGCCGAATAGCCGCCGATGTACTGCAGATACAGGCTCAGAAGAAACCCCGAGGAAAACGTCGCGCTATAACTGGCGAGCGCGGCAAGATTGGAAAGTATGAAACCGGGGTTCTGGCGGAACGCGGCGATGTTCATCACCGGCAAGGGTTGCCTGGATTCCCAGCGCACGAATACCCAAAGAATGACGACCGCCGCGGGCAACAGCACCAAGCCGCGCACCTCGGCAAGGCTGGAAAACGCGTAGATGAGAATGCCGATGCCAATACAACAAAGCAGCGCCCCCACCACATCGTATTTTTCTCCGCGCGCTTCGGCCCACTCGCCCTTGAAGCGAAACCACACCAGCGCCGTGATTAAGCAATCCACAAAAGCGTTGATGACAAATGCGCCCTGCCAGGCGAAATGTTCGGTGACGAGACCTCCCACCAGCGGCCCGACGGAGAGGCCAACGTAGGCGGAGGCCGCGTTCATGCCAAGTGCCCTGCCGCGTTCGTTGACGGGGAAAACCGCGGTCAGTATGGCCGTGGAACTGGCGAACATCAGCGCGCTGCCAAAGCCCTGCAGAGCGCGAAAGGCAATCAGCCACTCTCCCGAGGGCGCGACGGTGCATAAGAGGGATGCCACCAAGTCGATGCCAATGCCGATCTGGAAAATTTTCTTCCTGCCCACGATGTCGGCCAACCGGCCAAACGGCACGAGGAAGGCCGCCGCCGCGAGCAAATAGGCCGTTGACACCCAACCCATCAAGACCGCGTCCATCGACAACTCCGCGCCAATGGCAGGCAGCGCCACGTTGATCGCCGAACCCGTGAATGGCGTGAGGAACGCGCCTAGCATTACCGCAAGCAACACCACGTTTTTACCGGTCTGGTTGGCCAGCGACTGCACCTGTTCGTTCACTTGGGAATAACCTGCTTTTTTTATTTCGCGTTGCCGCCTCGCGCCAACGTCGTCAGAGCGAATCATCGCATCGGTAGTGGAATAGCGTGCGGCGCGGAAACCCGCGATTTACTTTGAAATCTCAACCTGGCTTGCGGCTTTCTCGCAGAAGTTCGTCAATGCCATCTGGCACCTCTCCGCGCGCGAGCATGCGGCGGAACGTTTCGTAGACATCCGACTTCGAACCGGCTTTGCGAAGCGTGTCCTCATCGTTGAACCAGACGTAGACAATCAACTTGACGGGGTTCGATGCAAAGCGAAAAAAAAGGCGGTAGCGATCAGGCATGCCCTTTTTCACCCGCCGCCAGTTGCCATAGCCGCGGCCCAGCGTATTGCCCAGACGAAATTCCGGATGATCCGGGTTGGCCGGCACACGCTCGGTGATGATCTTAAATACCGAGGCGAGCAAGCGCGTTTTAGGATGCGTTTTATAGGTGCGCGGATTGCTTTTTGCCAGTGCCGCCACGTCGGCTTCAAGCTCGTCCAAGGCAGCGGCAAAGGTGCGAAAGTAATAGAGCTGCCAGCCGTTGATATTCATTTCGCGGGACCTGCGATGCAAAGGTCAATCCACCTTCACGCCTTTAACGAGCTTGCCAATTCGCACAAGTTGGCCGGGATCGGCCGGCGTGATGTCTGCCCGATTTGCCACCATCTGCGCTTCGAGAAAACTAAGAAATCCCAGGAGCACTGGATCTTCGGTTTCACTTTTCCTCGCCTTGCCACCCGATGACCGCGCCGAAAGCAGCACCTGGCCGTCGGCCAGCACCGTAGCGCCGACCTCGCCGTTGAACTCCGGATGCGCCCTGAAAAATGCCGCATCGAGGCGAATCCCCTTTGAATTGCCAACCGGCGTGACCTTGCCCGAATATTTTTCCACGACGCTAGACATAGGAGCCCTTATGTACTTACGGATGTATGCACATTATAGCAATCCGGGTGCACTTCTATATCGCAGAAGCGACAGCACTCTCGGTCGCAAAATTGGGCATGACTTCTTTTTGGAACAAGTTAAAGCTCTTACGCAGCGCACTGCGGTCTTCGACATCGATCAGGAAAGCGGTAATCATGTTGCCCACGCCAGCGTCGGCGTACTCGCGCATCATGCGGGTAACGGTTTCGGGGCTGCCGCAGACCATGTCTTCGGGCCGGCGCGCAATCGCCCCGGTGGGGTTCTTCTTGAAATACGCCAGCGCCTCGTTGACCGCCTTTTCGTCGGTCTCGGCAATGTGCACCGCCTTGCCCACGCCGGACCAGGCACGGGACAGCGCTTTGGTCTCTTCGCTGTGTGCGGAGGCATCCAGCGCTTTGTTATAGACGGCAAACTGCTTCTTCGCTTCCTCAGGTGACTTACCCGCGGTGAGAATCGCCCAGCCTTTCGCGGCAGTGTCGAGAATTCCCGCGTCATTTAGCGTGCCGCGCCCAAGGATGGGGCGTGGTTTGCGGAAGGACGAAGGGTTCACCGCGAACTCTATCTTGCCGCGATCACTGCCTACGGCGAACTCAAGCGGACCGCCGCTGCCGTCGTATGCCCAGATGTCGACCACGGTGCGCATGCCATCCTCGAACAGGACATGGCGCTTGTCCAGGTCGCGCCCGAACGCGATCAAATCCGTCTCCTTGAATCCGGAGCCAAAAGCCACCACCAAGCGCCCGCCATTCAACTGGTCGATCAGATTGCACGACTCGACCAGCCGCACCGGATGGTGCAGCGCCGGATTCACCGTGGCCAGCACCAACGTCGCCTGCTTCAACCGTGGCGCCAACGCGCAGGCGTACAACAGCGAATTCTGATAACCCTGATTCTCGAACAAGTGGTGCTCGGTCAATGAAATGCCACCGAAGCCGACGGCATCTGCCTCGAGCGCCAAGTCGGTCATGTAACTGATCAACGGCAGCTCGTCGCGTTTGTCGCTGATGCGGGTGCTCATGTGCATGGAGAATTTCATGGGGGGCCTATGGGAGGGAAAAATTGAAAGGGGCCGATGATAATGCATTCGTGGGGCATCGCGTGTCGTGGTCGCCGGCGAACCGAACGAGGCTTGACCAACTTGTCAGTCGTCATTATTTCATAATTGAATGACAATGATACATTCAATGTCGTTAAACCTTAATCTTAGAAATTAAATGTTTACAATTAAGACGATATGGGCAAGCAAATATCACCGCGTCACGATCAGCGCATCGGCCACGGTAACGCCGCGACCTTTTGCATGAACGAAGACCGGATTGAGATCGATTTCCAAGATCTCTTCATGCTCCTGCATCAATTGGCCTATGAGCCGGGCAACACGGGCAACCGCGCCAATATCAGCCGCCGGCGCACCGCGAAAGCCCTGTAAGAGTTTTGCTGCACGCAGTTGC
>JBJXEY010000076.1:0-4300 GCA_046153355.1 Burkholderiales bacterium | reverse complement strand
GGGTGTTGGTTGGTTGTGTCGCAACTCCAACTTAGCACGCATCGAGCCAGCCTCTTTACCAAACAACTCAGGGGCTTTTGCTGAAGTAAGTACCATTCGGCCTACGCCCCCTTTAGATCCCCCAAGCCAGAGGAATAGATTAGGCGCTCGTGGCAGAAATTGATGGTTATGCAGAGTTTCCTTAGGAGCAAGCAATGCGATTCACCAAATCCTGTTTAGTGATGACACTGGCGTTGCCGTTTGCACCGCATGCTTGGGCTGGGGCGGACTCGGATGAACACGACGAAACCGGTCCGCGCGTATTTGGCTTTATTCGCGACAACGACGGCAAAGCGCTGTCGAACGCCAAAGTCACCGCCAACATCAAAGGCTTCGGCGCGTTGGTGGCACGCAGCAATGCCACCGGCTCCTACCGCGTCCCGGTGCCTGGCCTGGGCCAGAAAGTGGCCGCCACGGGGGTGGTCATTTCCTGCGAAAAAGATGGCTACAAACAATTGCGCGTGGTGATGCGCACCGCGCCCAATAAGAAGCCGCTCACCGCCCTGGAAATTGATTGTCGGATGCAAGCGATCAAGGGCAAATGAAATCGCGGGTGCGGCGGGGGAAACCGCGGGCTCGGCTCGCTGCGCTACTGGCTTTCTGCTTACTGACCTCGCCCGCCATCGGCCTGTGTGCCGAACCACCCACTGTGATTCGCTACGGGCAAACGCTCTCGGCGGTACGCAGTATCTTTTCCCTGCCCATCGTCATCGCGCAGCGCGAAGGTTTTTTTCGACGCGAAAACCTTGATTTCCGCCTGGTGATTCCCATTCCCGGTGGCGCCGACAAGATGATCGACGCCTTGCACGATGACACGGTGGATATCACCCACGTGGCCACACCGTTTCTGATTCGCGCCGCGTTGGCCGGTTCGGACGCGGTGGCAATAACCGCCGAATTCAATAATCCAATCTACAGTCTCATCGCTAGGCCCGAGATAAAGACTTATGCCGATCTCAAAGGTAAGTTATTAGGCCTAGCCGACGAGGCAGGGTCGATCACTGTATCTACGCGCAAACTGCTAGCAAAAAATGGTCTTGGCGCGAACGATTTCAAATTCAGAACCATTGATGGCACGCCCTCGCGATTCACCTGCCTCACCAAGGGCGAATGCGCCGCAGTCCCCTTGGGTCAGCCGCAGGATTTGCTCGCCATCAAAGACGGGTTTCGTTTGCTGGGCAGTTCGGTGGAGGTGGTTCCGGAATTTGTGTATACCGTTACCGCAGTGCGCCGTTCCTGGGCGACGGCGCATCGCCAGGCAATGCTGCGTTACGTGCGCGCCATGGCGGCAGCGTTCACCTTTATTCGCGATACCAGTAAACGCAATGCGGTGATAGCCGCCATCGTCGAGAGCAACGCCATTAGCGCGGATGTCGCGGCGCGCATCCTCACGCTTTATTTTGAACCGGAACGGCGTGTGCTGCCGCGGCGCGGCGAAATCGATGCCAAAGGTTTTAGGGAAGTGATCGTATTCATGGGCGAAGCCGGACTGCTCAAACCACCTTACCCTGATGCCGAGCGCTTTATCGACCGCCAATATCTGCGCGCTGCGGGCATCGAGTAGTGCTGACCAAATCGGGCGGCGTCACGATTGGCGCGAATAAGGAAAGCGCGGGGGGTGACGCGAAAGCGCGCGGGGGTGACGCGAAAGCGCGCGGGGGTGATGCGCGCATCAAGTGATTAACGCGCGCAGCGAAAACCGATGTTGTGATGCCCTGATCGCGGTGCGCGGGAAAGATTCTGCCCGCGATGTGTTGCAGTAATTCCATCAGCCGGCCAATCGTGCCCACCGCCGCGCGTGCCGCGCGGCTCGATGCTATCCAGACTTTCTCTGCCGTCGTCGCTGCGATAGGGGTAATCGCGATAGACGCTGGATATCCATTGCCAGACGTTGCCCGCCATATCCAACACGCCAAACGGACTCGCGCCTCTGGGGAAGGTGCCCACCGGCACCGTGGCGTTATAACCCACGCCGAAGCGAGCGCGGGAATTGTCAGGGGGCGCGGCGCCCCATGGGTACTTGCGCCCATCCACACCGCGCGCCGCCTTCTCCCACTCCGCCTCGGTGGGCAGGCGCTTACCCTGCCAGGCGCAGTATTCGCGCGCGCCGCGCCAGGTCACCTCGACCACTGGATGTTGCTCGTATCCGGGATCGGGAATCCAACGTCCATCATGGCGATGAATGCGCGCATCGCGGTCGTCGATGTCGTAGTAATTCACATTGCGCGGCCCGCGCGGCCCACGCACATTGAGGTAATCGGCAAATTGCGCATTGGTCACCGGCGTGCGGTCGATGTGGAACGTAGGGAGATTAATATCGTGCACCGGACGTTCATCGGCATGCCCGACATCGCTCCCCATGCGAAATAGACCTGAAGGAATTTCGATCATGGGAGTGGGTTCGGCGGCAATCGCTGCGGCAAACCCAACCATACCTAACGCAAATACTCCGCCGCACAACAGCGCCAACAATTTAATGTGGCTAAGGACTGCGCGTTGAGGACTGCCCTCACCGTCCATGCCAAGCACCCAGTTCGACACGTTGCCCAATCCAAGAAGGAATGGCGCCAATTAAATGGATTAAACCCGGCGCTGTCAATCGCAAAACGCGCTGCATCGAAATCCCAGGCATGGGCTCAAGCTAAATGTCAGCTTCAATCGGGATTTGCAACCTCTTAGATCGCCGCTCCGCTGAAAGCCGGCATCACCTCGCGGGCGAACAACTCGACGGAACGTTTCGTTTGATCCAAAGGCAAATCGCCAAAGGTGAATACGCCGATAAAGTGGTTGGCATCGGTTAAATCGAGCACGCGCGCCAGACTTCGCCTCACCTTATCCGGCGAACCACACAGAACACGCCCTTGCTCGACGTATTGCTCGAAGCTCGGCCTGCCGGCAACATGGCTCGCTTGGCCGATCTCCAGGTAACGCCGTGTGTAGTTTTCGTTGAATTGCATATATGCGATGCGCGCCTGTTCGTAAGCTTTGGCGTCGCTCTCGGCCACATGCACCTGAGTGGAAACGGCCATCGCGGCCTCGGGCACATGGGCGTTCAGTCGCCCGGCGTCATGGCGATGCGCTTCGTACTCGCGACGATAGGTTTTCAGCATTTCCGCGGCGCGATCCAGGGTCGGCGAATTCAACAAACTCACCACGAAGTTGAAACCCTGCGCCGCGACGCGAGGAATGGATTCGATATTGGAAGTCGGGTACCAGATCGGCGGATAGGGTTTTTGCAAGGGTTTGAAACGCGTGACCAGATTGTCGTATTTGTAGAAAGGCCCCGGCCCATTGAACTTGCCATCGCGAAACGCGCCCATCAGCAGATTGAAAATCTCCTCGTAACGCGCCTTGGATTCCTCGCGTACTACTCCATGGCGCTGGCTTTCGTGGGACGACGACCCGCGCGAAAGACCCATCTCCATGCGGCCCTTGGTGAGGTGGTCCAACATGCAAAACTCCTCGTACAAACGCAACGGATCGTAAATCGGCAACACCCAGGAAAGCGCGCCCAAACGGATCTTTTCGGTGCGCTGTGCGGCAGCGGCTAAGAACACCGTGGGGGACGGCGTCGTGGATAACGAGGTGCCGTGATGTTCGGCGAGCAGATAGGAATAAAACCCCAGATCGTCGGCGAATTCAAGCAAACGCAGGCGTTCTTCGTAGGTTTCGGCGTAGCCACGGCCCGACTCATCCAACCAATCGAACAGGGAAAAACGGATCGCGCGTTGGTTCATGGTTACTTACCTTTACTATAAATTGACAGATTTTTGAATACACTATCTATATTAGACGTGCCCTATGTAGCATTTTTTATTCATAGATGATCTATCTTTCGCACTGATTGGCCAGGAATCAGCGTGGCGGAATCACCCACAGATACAAATTGCGCTCGAAATTATTGGCGCGAATGCGCACCACTTCCTGCGGCGGCCAATCCTGCATATCGTGAAAATGCGACACCACCCGCGTTCCGGGCACCAACTCACGCAGGAGGCGCGGCCGCAACTTCATATTCACCTCGGGCCACAAAAACAGCATCACCACGCTAGCACCGACGATTTCGGTTTCGAACAGATCCTCGTTGCGCACCTCGACCCGGTCACCCACCCCTGCCTTGAATGCATTGGCGATGGCCGCGGCAGTGCGCTTAGGATCAATATCCACACACACGCCGCGCGCGCCAAATTGGCGCGCCGCAGCGATTGGGATACGACCATCGCCGCAGCCCAGGTCGTAGACGACATCGCTTTTAGTCACC
>JBJXEY010000059.1:0-3677 GCA_046153355.1 Burkholderiales bacterium | reverse complement strand
TGACATTCTCATCGACTTGAACGGCCACACCTACGGCAACCGCCTACTCGCCATGGCGCGCAAACCCGCGCCGCTACAATTTACCTATCTGGGATTCGCCGCCTCCACCGGGATGAGCGCCATGGATTACCGCATTACTGACCACGAATTCGATCCACCATCGTTGGGCGATGCGTTGTACACCGAGAAGCTATTACGCATGCCAGATAGCTTGTGGTGTTATCGGCCGCTGGGAGATTTTGAAGAACTAACCGACGCGCCAGCAGGCAAAAACGGTTACGTGACGTTTGCTTCGCTCAACGGATTTCACAAAATTCATCAGGCTTTGCTCGAAGATTGGGCATCGTTGTTGCAACGGGTACCGCAGTCGCGATTGTTAATGGTCACCGTCCCGGATGGGAAAACCCGTGATCGCATCCTCGACACCTTTGCCGCGGCGGGCATCGCGCGCCACCGCATCGAACTGCGCGGCAGGCTTGCGCCGAGCGCGTTTCGCTCACTGCACCGTGATTGCGACATCGCGTTGGATGCGTTTCCCTGCGGCGGCGGCGCGACCACCTGCGAAGTATTGTGGATGGGCATCCCGGTCATATCACGAAAGGGTGAAACACCGGTTTCGCGTGCCGGCGCGAGCCTGCTCGGAACCGTGGGCCTGCCGGACTTGGTGGCGCAGGACCGGGACGCGTTCTTCGAGATCGCAACAACGCTGGCCGCATCACCGCAGCGCATCGCATCGCTTCGGCTTGGGATGCGGGAACGTATGCGCGCGTCCCCCTTGATGCAGGAGGCGCGCTTCACCGGTTCATTGGAAGAGCTTTACCGGCAGGCCTGGCGCGACTGGTGTGAGAATAATCCTTGAGCGTGTTCACGCATTCCCGCTAGACTTCAATTGATACCAACTGGAGGAAAGTTATGATTTCAACACCAATCCGTTTGCTGGTATGTGCCGCCGCCCTGTTCACGGCCAGCGCCATGGCTGCGGACCTGCGCATTGGCATCGCCGCCGACATCACCTCGATGGACCCGCACGCGGTCAACATTTCTCCCAATAACAATATCGGCTGGCATGTGTATGACGCACTGGTGCATGTGGATGCCGATGCGCGCATCGCACCCGGCCTTGCCCTATCCTGGCGCGCGGTGGATGACACCACCTGGGAGTTTCGCCTGCGCCGCAATGTGAAATTTCACGACGGCTCGCCGTTCACGGCAGACGACGTGTTGTTCTCGATGGAGCGTGCCGAAAAATTGCCCAATGGCCAGTACGCGAGCTTCGTGCAACGCTTGACCGAGCGACGCGCCATCGACCCCTATACGGTGCGGGTAAAAACCGCGACGCCTTACGCCATGGTGCCCTACGATCTGAATTCGCTTTTCATCGTCTCAAAACAAGCCGCCAGCAACGCCTCGACCGAGGATTTCAACAACGGCAAGGCGATGATCGGTACCGGCCCTTTCCGCTTCACACGTTTCGCGCGCGGTGATCGGGTGGAATTGGCGAAGAACCCCGGCTACTGGGGCGGCGCACCCACCTGGGATAAGGTGACCTTTCGCATTATCCCCAATGACCCGGCGCGCATTGCCGCCTTGCTCTCAGGCGATGTCGAGGCGATTGAAGCCATCCCCACACCCGACCTCGCGCGGATTCGCGGCGACAAACGATTTCGTCTGGCGCAAAAAGTATCCTGGCGCACCATCTTCTTTCATGCCGATCAATATCGCGATGTGTCCCCGTTCGTCACTGATCGCTCGGGTAAGCCACTGCCCAAAAATCCTTTGAAAGATGTCAACGTGCGCCTGGCTATATCCAAGGCTATCAATCGCCAGGCGATTGTCGAGCGGCTGATGGAAAACGCCGCGATCCCTGCATCCAACATCGTCTCGCCGCCGGTGTTCGGGCATGTCGCCTCGATCAAACCCGAGGCCAACGAACCCGAGGTGGCGAAGCAACTCCTCGCGCGCGCCGGTTACCCCGATGGCTTCGCACTCACCTTGCATGCGCCGAATAATCGTTATGTGAATGACGACCAAATCGCGCAAAGCGTCGCACAAATGCTGGCGCGCGTGGGTATCAGCACCAAGGTTGAAACCATGCCGATCAACGTGTATCTGCCCCGCGCACGCAATGGCGATTTCAGTTTCGCCATGCTGGGATGGGGCTCGTTCTCGGGGGATCTCGCCATTCGCGCGCTGCTCGCCGCGCCCAATGCCGATAAGGGCTACGGCGCCTGGAACTGGTCGAAGTATTCCAATCCGGCGGTGGACAAAATGCTCGATCAGGGCTTTGCCACCACCGATGAGAAAAAACGCGAAGCCATTGCGCGTGAAGCCGCGGCCATTGCGTTGAAGGATCAGGCAGTCATCCCCATTCATCACCAGATCGCCATTTGGGCCATGAAGGCCAATATGAATTATGTGGCGCGCACCGATGAATACACTTTCGCGCATCACATGAAGTGAAAACGCACGCATTCGCGGAAGCGATCAGTCACGTCATGAATAACGTGACAACTTCACCCAGGGCGATTCGCTGATGGCGGGCTTCGTGCTCGAGCGCCTGGCGCAGGCGCTCCTGGTCATTCTCATCATGTCGCTTCTGGTGTTTGCCGGGGTCTATGCCATCGGCGATCCGATGGCCATCATGATCCCACCCGATGCCACGCAGGCCGATGCCGCGCGCCTCTCTGCATCGCTGGGCCTCGACCAGCCATTGTGGCGGCAATATTTTGTTTTTCTGCGCGAAGCGGCCAGCGGCAATCTGGGTGTGTCGTTCGCCTTTCAGGTACCCGCCGTCACGCTGATCCTGGAACGCCTGCCTGCGACACTGGAACTGGCGGTCGCAGCTACCTTGATCGCGGTGATATTCGGCATTCCACTGGGGTTACTCGCCGGATTAAAACCCAAGAGCTTCGTCGGCCGCGCCATCATGGCCGGGTCCATCCTAGGGTTTTCGCTGCCCACCTTCTGGGTCGGATTGATATTCATTATGGTGTTCGCGGTCAATCTGGGCTGGCTGCCGGCCAGCGGACGCGGCACTACCGTAGAGGTAGCCGGAATCCCGTTGAGTTTTCTCACCGCCGACGGGCTACAACACATGCTGATGCCGGCACTCAACCTCGCCTTATTTAAATTGGCTCTGGTCACGAGGCTGGTACGTGCCGGCGCACGCGAGGCACTCTCTCTGGATTACGTGCGCTTCGCCCGTGCCAAAGGGTTGACCGAAGCGCGCGTCATCGGTGTACACGTGTTGCGCAATATCCTCATTCCAGTGGTGACGGTGGTCGGCCTGGAATTCGGTTCGCTGGTGGCATTCGCCGTGGTGACCGAAACCATCTTCGCCTGGCCTGGCATGGGTAAGCTACTCATCGATTCCATCAATGTGCTGGATCGCCCGGTGATTGTGGCGTATCTCTGCGTCACAGTGCTGATGTTCGTCGCCATCAATTTCATCGTCGATCTGGCCTACGCCGCGCTCGACCCACGTGTGCGTTTGGCTGGGGAATTACGATGAACAGCGCGGTGAACGACGCATCACTCGCCCAGCCCGGCCTGGCGCCGCGTTTCGCACGCGACGGCATGGCGCTCGCGGCACTAGCGACGTTAGCCGTATTGATTCTCGCAGCGATTTTCGCGCCCTGGCTCGCGCCGCAGAATCCCTATGATTTGGCGCAACTGGA
>JBJXEY010000056.1:0-15423 GCA_046153355.1 Burkholderiales bacterium | reverse complement strand
GGTGAGATAGGCAAGGTCGGGAATGTGGGCCGCGTCGGCGCGCGTGACATCGCCCATCCAGATCCACACCAGGCCGTGGCGTTCGACAACCGGAAACGTGGGCACTTTCATCTTGACGGGAATGGTGCCCGGATGATGTGGATTGAAACTGCATCGCCCATCGCTAGCGAATCGCAGGCCGTGGTAGGGGCATTCGATGCAATCGTCGATTAACTGGCCGCGGCTCAAGGGCGCCAGGCGATGCGGGCAGCGATCTTGCAACGCCACAAGTTGACCATCCTTCGGGCGGTAGAACACCAAGTGTTCTCCCAAGATGGTGCGGGCGAACATCTCGTTGCCGATGTCTTCCGGGTAGGCGGCGACGTACCATGCGTTTTTCGGAAATGCGATGGCAGGATGGGTCGACGCCGAATGTGAGGGGCTTGCGATCGTCATGGTTGACCTCGAAATAGATTGCGGAGATAGTGTATCGGAGCATAACGAAGGAGGAGTACATGGGTGTTGAAATGAAATCTGTTGAGGCGAGATGTGTTGGGGCAAGGAAAATTGTTGGCGCCGCGACGCGCGCGGTTGCAACCGCGGGAGTTGCGACAGCCGCAGTTGCGACTGCAATATCGCTGGCACCATTTACTGCGCTGGCGCAAACCTTTCCCGCGAAACCGATTCGCATCGTGGTGCCGTTTCCGCCCGGCGGTGTGGACGTGACCTTGCGCAGCATGCAACCCTTGATGCAGGCCGATTTGGGTCAATCCATTGTGCTGGAGAATCGGCCCGGCGCCAATGGCTATATCGGTTCCGAGATCGTGGCGAAATCCACGCCGGATGGCTACACCTTGCTCGCCACCAGCTCCGGCACCATGGTGAGCGGCCCCTTCATCACGCGCGAAACGCCTTTCGATGCGTTGAAGGATTTCACACCGATCACCCAGTTTCAACGCACGGTCAGCGCGCTGGTGGTCAAGACCTCGCTTCCCGTGACCAATATGGCCGAGCTAATTACCTATGCGAAGAAAAATCCCGGCAAACTTTCCTACGGCAGTAGTGGCGTGGGTTCGGTGCAGCATCTGGATGCCGAGATCATCAAACGCGCTGCGGGTATCGACATGGTGCACGTGCCCTACAAAGGCGGCGGTCCGCAGGGTCAGGCGCTGGTCGCCGGCGAAATCGACGTGTCATTTCACCCATTGCAGCAGATGCGCGCCTTCATCACCTCGGGCAAGGCGCGCATCGTCGCCATTTACGGGCCAGGTAAGCGATTCGCTGGTTTGCCCAATGTGCCCGATGTCACCGAAACCATGCCAGACGTACTGACATCCCCTTCATGGGTCGGCGTATTTGGCCCTGCCGGTTTGCAGCAACCGGTCTTGATGCGCCTCAATAGCGCCTTGGTCAAAGCGCTCACCAGCCCCGAAGTGCGCCCCAAGTACGAAGAGAATGCCGTGGTGGTCGCCAATACGCCGCAAGAATTTGCGGTGGCGATGCGCGCCGACGTGGAGAAGGCGGGCAGGATGGTGAAGGAGCTTAAGGCGGCGGGGGTGCAGTTGGAGTAGGCCAACTTGAGGTCGCATTTTGCGACTTCAAGATTCCAAGTTATTGAATGCTTTGGTCAAAGCCATAAACGGTTAAGCGAAATCCCATCAATAGGCCTTGATCAGAACCTCGGCCGGCAAGCCGAGAAATTCATGTAGTTTTCGGACGTGATCCAAAGACAGGTGGCGTTTACGTTTCAGAATGTCATGCACCCTTTGGCGAGACCCCAGAATTTTTTGTAGGTCCGCGGTGCTAAGCCCTCGTTGATCGATGGCGAATTCGATTGCGGTGATCGGGTCGGGCGGTGGAACGGGATGATGTTCGGACTCGTAGCGATCCACCATCATGAGCAACAATTCGAATTCGGTTTCCTCCGCGGAGCCCGATTTCGGCGGATTGTCGAAGAACCACGCCACGCGCTTTAGCCCTCGAAGATAGCTCGACTTGCTTTTGATCAATTCGATCTCAATGTTGTGTTTGGCCATGTTGTGTTTTTTCGGGAATTGGTCGTTGGCAAATCAATTCTTCGATGGAAGACCTAGTCCGGCTGTATCTTCGCCCGCTTCACAATCCCCGCCACAGTCTGAATATCGCGCTTTATAGCCGCAGCCAGTTCTTCAGGCGTGCTGTTCACTAGCAATAAGCCGCCAGAGAACAAACGCGCTTTCACTTCGGTGGTATCGACTATCCGGGTAATGTCACTATGAAGGCGCTTCACGATCGCCCCTGGCAGGTTGGGCGGGCCAAAGAACCCGGACCAAAGCGGCGGCGCTTCAAAGCCGGGGACGATTTCGCGCACTGAGGGTACGTCGGGCGTACCTTCGAAGCGTTTCGAATTCAGGAACGCGAGGTACTTCGCTTTGCCCGCGGAGACACTGGGTTCTAGGCTGAATAAAGGCGATGATGAAGCTTGTATGCGCCCAGCGATGACATCGGTGATGACTTGATCGCCGCCCTTGTAAGGGATGTGGACAATATCTATTCCCGCAAGCAGATTGATCTGCTCCAGCGCCAAATGGTGGCTGGTGCCCAGCCCCGATGTGCCATACGAGATCTTTCCCGGATTGCCCTTCGCATAGGCGAGCATTTCGCGAAACGAGCTGAAGGGTGCGCTATTGGACGCGCCCACCACGATCAGGGTTTCCCACGAGAGGGTAATGGGCGTGAAGTCTTTCACCGGGTCGTAAGGCACATTCTTGATAAGAAAACCGCGCTGCACTTGCGTACTACCAGTGGTGGAAAGGATGGTGTGACCATCGGGCGGCGCTTTCGCGACGGTGGTTGCGCCGATTGACCCGCCTGCGCCGGCCTGCCCTTCGACCAACACGGTTTGTCCAAGTGATTCGGTGAGGCGCGCGGCCATCAGGCGTGCGATGGCCTCTATCCCGCCCGAGTAGGTGAGGATCATGCGCACCGGCTTGGTGGGGTAGGACTGCGCGTTCGCCGTAGCGGCCAGTGCCGTGCCAAGCAATGCGAATATCAAACGGATAGTGGGGGTGTTCGATTTCATGGTTTCTCCCGACGACGGCAATAAACTCGATGGGCGGATGGGTACGTCGGCAAGTTTAACGTCAGGTACCATGAGTGGCATCGCATCGATTGTGATTGGCAGGAACGATTTATGAAAACACCATGGTATGTCGCGGCGGCAGGTATCTCGTGCCTATCGCTCTCGGTCGCGGCGCAGTCTTACCCAGCGCGCCCCATCAATGTTGTTATCCCCAACGCGGCCGGGGGCCCTGCGGATGTGTATGGTCGCGCGCTGGCGGTGCCAATGGCAAAGCATCTTGGGCAATCTCTGGTGATCGAGAACATCGGCGGCGCGGGCGGCAACATTGGCGTGGTGAAGGTCGCGAAAGCGGCGCCCGATGGTTACACGCTGCTCTATCACAACATGGGCATGGCCACCAATCCTTCCTTGTACAAGAAGCTCGATTACAACCCACTTGCCGATTTCGAATATGTTGGCGTGGTGGCTTACTCCACGCTGGTGATGGTGGCGCGACGCGAATTGCCGGTTGGCGATATGAAGGAGTTTTTGAGCTATGCCAAGACGCAAGGTGATCGCGTCACCATCGCCGATGCGGGTATCGGCGGGCCCTCGGGTTTGTGCGCTTTGCTTTTTCAGGCAGCCGTGGGCGTCAAATTCACCGCCGTTTCCTACAAGGGCACCGCGCCGGCATTGAACGATGTGTTGGGCGGGCAGGTGGATCTGTTGTGCGATTCCAGTTCCACCGCGGCGCGCCACATCACCGGCGGCAAGGTGAAGGCCTTGGGTGTGACCGCGCGTGCGCGCATGGCCACTTTGCCCGGTGTGCCGACACTCGAGGAAGGCGGGCTCAAGGGATTCGAAGTGTTGCCGTGGACGGGCATGTACGCGCCCAAAAACACGCCGCGTCTAGTGATCGAACGATTGGTTGCCGCACTCCAAGCAGGGCTTGCCGATGCCGATTTGATTTCGCATTACGAAAAGCTCGGGCTGCAGCCGGCGTCGCGCGAATTGGCCTCGTCGGCGGGGCTGCAGTCCTTGCTCGCCGCCGATACCGCCAAATGGGGTGCGCTGATTAAGAAGGCTGGAATCACCGTCGAGTAATGTGACTACGTTAGGCATTGGGGCAGGGGAGTACGACGATTCGAGTTGGCGACTTAAACTAGAATGGCCGCGGCTCGACGAGTTTTTCGTTTTCCGGATTTCCTTCGAAGGGAGTGCTTCAGATGACATGCGCCTCATTCAGTCATAAACAAACCGCGAAACGGAATGCGCCACTGGCAGGCTTCGCGATAGCCGCTGCGTTGCTATGGCCATTGGCGGTGTTTGCGCAAGCCGGCGCCGATGCCGCGGTAGCCAATTTCTATCGCGGCAAGACCATTCGCATCGTTGTCGGCTTGGGTGCGGGCGGTTCATTCGATATCACCGCACGCACCATCGCCCGGCATATCGGCAAGGAGATTCCCGGCAATCCCACCGTCATTGTCGAAAACATGCCGGGCGCCGGCAGCATGCTCGCGCTCAACCAGATCTACAACACCTTGCCCAAGGATGGCACCGTCATCGGCAATGTCTCGGGCCCGATATTGAGCAATCAATTATTCGGTAATCCCGCCGCCCGCTTCGATGCTAACAAGATGCGCATCCTGGGCGTGCCCGCGCCGATCGTTCATATGCTGGTGGTGACCAAGGGGGCCGGTGTGACCAAACTTGAGGAACTCCAGAGCGCTAACGCGGCGAAAACGGTCAAGATCGGATCGACCGCGCCGGCGAGCGCCATCGCCAATTCCGCGTCGCTCGCCAAGGACGCCGTGGGATTGAACTACCAGATTGTCAATGGTTACGATGGATTCGCGAAAATAGCGCTTGCCATGGATCAGGGGGAGGTGAATGCCACCTTCAACAATATCGACGAGTTGCGCGGCCTGTATCGCGAAAAGGTAGAAGGCGGCGATTGGAAAATTATCGCGCAGTCGAGCGAAAAACCGCATCCTCGTGCGCCCAATGTGCCGGTGCTCACCGCATTGGCCAAAGATGCCGAGAGCCGCGAGGCATTGCGCCTGGGGGCCATCCTGCCGCAGCGCTTCGGGTTTTTGTATTTTCTGGCGCCCGGAGTGCCGGAGGATCGCGCCCGTGCGCTGGAGAATGCGTTCGCCAAAACCATGACGGACAAAACCTTCATCGCCTCAATGGAGCAGGCCAAACTTGTGGTTGACCCGATCTCTGCGGGCGAGGTGCAGAAGATGGTTTCCGAATTCGTCAACATGCCGGAGAAAATCAAAACGCGCCTCCAGCCTGTGATGTTTCCCGCCAACCGCTAGCGCAATCGAGACGCCAACATGCTCTCTAAGGAAGAAAACGAAACGCTGACGCGAGTCGGTCCGGGCACCACCATGGGCGAGCTGCTGCGCCAATATTGGCATCCGGTGCTGTACTCCTATGAGTTATCCGGCAATGATGGCGATCCGGTACGCGTGCGCCTGCTTTGCGAGAGCCTGCTTGCGTTTCGCGATACCGAGGGCAGGATCGGATTGATCCAGGAAAACTGCCCGCACCGCGGGGCGTCGCTGTATTTCGGTCGTAACGAATTCGGCGGCATACGCTGCGTGTATCACGGCTGGAAGTTCGATGTCGATGGCCGCTGCGTCGATATGCCCAACGAGCCCGCGGAGCACGACTTCAAGCACAAGGTGCGCGCGCGCGCCTACCCGTGTCGCGAAGCGGGTGGCATCATCTGGGCATATCTAGGCAAGGGCGCGCCGCCGCCGCTTCCCGCGTTGGAGTGGGCGAATCTACCCGACGCCAATCGATACATGACCAAGCGCTACCACGAATGCAACTGGGCGCAGGCGCTGGAGGGCGATCTGGATTCCAGCCATGTGGGCTTTCTGCACAGCGCGCTTGACAAGAGCGTGCCTGGGTTCGGCATGGGTCAACGCGCCGATGGCAGCTATGACACCATCGGTCACAACCGCCAGCCGCGCATCGAAGTGTTGGAGACCGACTTTGGTATGTGGGTAGGTGCGCGCCGTCCGAAAACCGTGGATCTCTTTTATTGGCGCGCCACGGCGATGGTGCTGCCTTACTACACCATGATCCCGCCCAGTGGCGATGCGCCGATCCACGTGAATATCTGGCAGCCCATGGACGATGAAGTCACGCTGGTGTGGAGCATCCAGTATCACGGCGGGCGCGCGCTCAATGAAGCGGAGCACCTCAAATTGAAGTCGGGCCTGTATGAGCACTACGGCCCGGATGACACCTTGCCTGCTACGCCGGAAGCAGGCGGACGCTGGCGCGCCAGGGCCAGTCGCTCTAACGAGTTCGAACTCGATCGCCATGCGCAGCGCAATACCAGCTTCACCGGGCTGCGCGGTTTCTGGCGACAGGATCGCGCGGTGGTGGAGAGCATGGGGCCGATCTTTGATCGAAGCCAGGAGCACCTAGGTCCATCGGATTTGGGCATTCTTCGATTTAGAAAGTTGATGCTCCGCGCGGCGAAAGCATTGGAACAGGAGGGCACCGTTCCTCCGGCGATCGATCCTGATACGCATCATGTTCGCGCCGTGGCCATGCTGCTGCCGGAGGGCGCGTCGTGGCAGGATCTGATCGCTGAGCGTTCTCAGGCGCGCCCCGATAACTGGGTTCCCGCGCCGTGAATCCGTATCGACAGCGCACCTAGCCGCGGGTAGGTAAGCACGCATGCAAAAGACCCCGTCATTTTCCGACCGGCTCGATTACTCCCCCATCATTGATCGGCCGGTGATCCGTTGGCCCAACAACGCGCGCGTGGCGTTCTGGATCAGTCCCAACGTGATGTTCTACGAATACACGCCGCCAAAGGACAAACTGCGCGATCAGTGGCCCCGGTCGCCACATCCCGATGTGCGTTCCTATGCGCATCAGGATTACGGCAACCGCGTGGGGTTCTGGCGCCTCTTAGAGACCATCGACAAGTACCGCATGCCCTGCACCGCGTGCCTCAACGTGGCGGTGCTCGAGCACTTTCCCGAAATCTGCAAGGCGATGGTGGATCGCAACTGGGGCTTTATGAGTCACGGCATCTACAACTCGCGTTTTCTGTGGAGCTTCACCGAGGAGGAGGAGCGCGCCTTTTACAAAGATGTCATCGACACGGTGTGGCAACTCACCGGCAAGCGCGTGGTGGGCGCGCTTGGGCCCGGGCCGCAATCCAACACACCGCGCACGCCGGATCTGCTGGCCGAGGCGGGGTTATTGTTCCAGGCCGACTGGTTTCAAGATGACCAACCTTTCCCCCTCAAGGTGAAGGAAGGGCGCCTCATCTCTCTGCCCTACAGCCTGCAGATCAGCGACTCCTTGGTGATCGGCACCGGCGTAGGCTCGGCATGGGAAGGCGATGATTTTGCCGACATGATCAAGCGCCAGTTCGATACTTTGTACGAGGAGGGCGAAGAAAGCGGACGCGTGATGTGCATTTCGCTGCACGCCTATCTTTGTTCGCAGCCGCACCGCGCCAAATACCTCGACCAGGTGCTTGGCTACATTCTTTCCCATGAAGGCGTGTGGAAAACCACCGCCGAAGAAATCGCCAAATACTATATGGACAATTACTACGACGCCGTGTCCGCACATGTCGCCGCCCGCGCGGCATCAGCGGGCGCGAAGTGAGCACCATGCCAGGCAATCGCAAACCCGGCATGGATCACGAGCACTACGCATGGTCGCCATTGCCGTTTCGCGTGCCGTTGCGCTGGCCGAATGAGGCCCGGGTGGCGCTGTGCGTCATTGTCAATCTGGAGCACTACGATTTCGAAACCGTGCCGGGCGCCTTCACACCCGCGTCGGTTCCGGGCAATCGCGGGCGTGGGCCCTCGCCGGATGTCTCCATTTATTCCATGCGCGATTACGGCAATCGCGTCGGCATATTTCGCTTGATGAAAGTATTGGATAAACATGGCATCACGGCCACCGCCGCCATTGATGCCACCACCGCCGCGAACTTTCCTTTCATCGTCAAGGAGTGCCAGACGCGCGGCTGGGAGTTTGCCGGCCACGGCCACAGCGTGACGCAGATGATCACCAGCCGCATGTCGGAGGACGAGGAGCGCGCGCATATTCAAAGTGCCATCTCGACCGTGGAGACGGCGACTCGATCCAAAATGGCCGGATGGTTCGGTCCGGAATATGGCGAGAGCGCGCGAACTCCGGCGCTGTTGGCCGAACTTGGATTGAAGTACGTCCTCGATTGGCCCAACGACGAGCAACCCTATCGGATGACCGTGCCCAAGGGCGAGCTGGTGTCGATACCGACGCTGGTGGAACTGGACGATGTATATGCGCATTGGCATCGTCGTGTGACCATGCCGCGCTGGCAACGCATGGTCGAGGATGCCTTCGACACGCTGTATGCCGATGGCGCGCATAGTGGCCGGCTATTGACCCTGAGCATTCATCCATGGCTCATCGGTCAACCGCAGCGCATCCAATGCCTTGACGATGCGCTTGCCTATGTTTGCAAGCACAACGGCGTGTGGCGCGCAACCGCAGGGCAAATCGCCGATTGGACCCTGCGTCAATGCTAGAGATTTTCGCGGCGGGGTTGTTCAAGGTTTTTACTTGGCCGACCTTGCCGCTGATGCTCCTGGGTACCGCGATGGGTTTTGCCGTGGGCATCTTGCCTGGCCTGGGGGGCGTGGTGGCGTTGGCGCTGATGCTGCCCTTCACCTTCGGCATGGAACCGGTGTCCGCCTTCGCATTCCTCTTGGGCATGCTCGCGGTTACCGGCACCACCGGGGACATCACCTCGATCCTATTTGGCGTGCCGGGCGAAGCCGTCTCGGCGGCTACCATTGTCGACGGGCATCCCATGGCGAAAAACGGCGAAGCCGGGCGCGCCCTGGGCGCCTCGCTGATGAGTTCCCTGCTGGGCGCCATTGTCGGCGCGTTGCTGCTGGCCGCGGCCATTCCCATCGTGCGACCGCTGGTGCTGGGCTTTGCTTCACCCGAATTTTTTGCGCTGGCGCTGTTGGGGGTGATGTTCATGGCGGCGGTCAGCGGCGACAATATTCTCAAGGGCATCATCGCCGGGGGACTCGGATTGATGCTGTCGATGGTGGGCCTGGATTCGCTGTCGGGAATCGAGCGCTATACCTTCGGCCGGCTGGAACTCTGGGAAGGCATCAGTCTGGTCGCCATCACCACGGGCATATTTGGCTTGCCAGAAATCGTTGATCTTTGGGCCAAGGGCAGCAGTATTTCGCACCAACGCATCGGCAAAGTGGGCGGCGTGATGGAGGGCGTGAAAGATACCTTCCGCCACTGGGGTCTCACCTTGAAATGCAGCGCCCTGGGGACGTTCATGGGCATCATTCCCGGCCTGGGCGCCTCCATCGGCCAGTGGATGGCCTATGCGTTCGCGGTGCAGAGCGCATCCAATCGCGAAAAATTCGGCAAAGGCGACGTGCGCGGTGTGATCGCGCCCAGTGCTGCGAATAATTCTTCGCTCGGCGGCGGTCTCATACCCACCATCGCCTTTGGTGTGCCGGGGAATGTGGCGTTCGCCATTCTTCTGGGCGCCTTTCTAATTCAAGGCCTGGTGCCCGGCCCCGCCATGCTGACCAAGCACCTGGATCTGGTGTTCTCGTTCGTCTGGATCATCGTGGTCACCAATGTCATCACGGTGGCGATCTGTTTTCTTTTCATCAACCAGTTGGTGAAGATCACCGAAGTGCGCGGGGCATTGCTACTTCCTTCCATCATCGTCCTGATACTTCTCGGTGGTTATGTGGAAACCCACTCCTGGTTTGCGATGTTCATCACCCTCGGCGCGGGTGCGCTGGGTTTCGCCATGGTGCACTTCAATTGGCCGCGTCCGCCGTTGATTCTCGGTCTGGTTCTTGGCACGTTGGTGGAGAAAAATCTATTTACTTCCTACCAGGCTTACGGGTTGGAGATGCTCTCGCGGCCGGTGGTCATCCTGGTTTTGCTTGCCGCGCTGGGCATCATTGCGTGGAGTACCTGGCAGGCATTGAGCAAACAGCGCGCGCATACGCGCCCAGCGGACGAGAACGCCATCGACGCTACCCATCTGTTGCCCGGCGTTTTGGTTGCCCTGGTGGCGGCTTGGGCCTTGTGGGAGGCGCGCCAATGGCCCTTTGAGACACGGCTTTTCCCCTGGGCCATCGGCGTTCCGGTGTTGATCTTGGCCTTGTTTCAGTTCGTCATGCAAGCTTGCAAGCTGGTGCGGATAAGAAACACGGCAGTTGCGCCTTCGTCTGCGTCTGCGCATCGTACCGAGGCACCGCCAACGGTGCAGGCGGCCACCAGCCTTCACGATTTCGAGGCGCTTGCGCAGGCCATGGAGGAAGCGGCACAGCACGAACCGCCCAAGGCGGTGCAGCGCCGTCGGCAGACCACCATCGTGATCTGGTGCGCACTATTCGCGGCCATTATCGTGTTGCTCGGATTCAAGGTGGGCAGCGCCGTCGCCACCGTCCTGTTCCTGTGGCTTGCCGCACGCGAGCCTCGCAAAATAACGATTGCCTTTGGCGTAGGGACCTATTTGTTTTTCCTCCTCACCAGCGATCTCTTTAAATTGACCGCGCTCGGCCCAGGGCTGGTGGCCGAATGGCTGGGCTTGGAATCTTTGGATGCATTTATCCTTGGGCCGATCATGGGTTGGTCGTCCAGACTCTAATCCATATAAAAGTTAAAGATTATTTTTATAGTGCTAGTTATGGCTTCAATGAGCATTGAACTCTAATCCAAAAGTGATATAAAGGAAGCGTCTATGCCAAACAATCGATTCGCCATCGGCATATTGTGGCTCTGGGCTGCGGGTGTTCATGCGCAGTTCGCGCCGCCCGTCAACGACCTTCCCAACCCATACAAGACCGTCGCGCCCTGGGGCGCGCTGCCCGAGGGGAGAAGCTGGGGCACCTTGAGCGCGGTGACTATCGACAACGACGGCGAATCGTTGTGGGTGGCGTATCGCTGCGGCACTAACCCAGATACGCCGCCGGGCGGTCAGCCTTCCGCGTTCATCAAGTCAATTGGCTAATACGGTGTGGGTCCTGGTGATTTACGCACGCCGCACGACATCGCGCTTGACCCGCAAGGGTGCCTGTTCGTCGCCGATCGCGGCAACATGCGGGTGCAGATTCTCGATTAAGAGGGCAACTACATCGCCGAGTGGAAACAATACGGCCGCCCCAGCACCATCAATTTTCACGATGGCATGATTATCGTGGCCGACTCCGAATCCAATCGCGTGGTGCCCCACCCTGGTTGGAAGCAGGGCATCCGCATCGGCACATTGAGCGATGGCGTGGTGCGTTACTTCATCCCCGCGGATGAAGCGAGAAAGCGGGCCGGGCCTGAGGGTACGACGGTGGATGCGAAGGGAAACATTTACGGGGCTGAGGTCGGGCAAATTGCGAGGCACAGTCGAGGCGCCCCGTAGATACGCTTCGCGGCGTCTCGCCCTTTGCGCCAGCTACCGGGACTTATCGCGCGCCATAGCGCAACTCCTGCCCGACAACCTTCGCCGGATCGGCGCCCGCCTTCGGACGGAACTTCTGCACCCGGCCATTGAACACTTCGGCGAGGTATAAATTACCTTCCTGATCGACGGTGATCGAATGCGCGCCGTTCAATTGACCGGGCTGACCGCCTGGCCCGCCCCAGCCGTAGAGAAATTTTCCGTTGAGGTCGTATTTCAGGATTCGGTTGGTGCCGCCATCGGCGACCCAGAGATACTGGTCCGTCGATATGAAATGAGCGAAAGGCGAAGAGCGCGTGCCCGTCCTCCACATATCAAGAAATTTTCCGTTTTCGTCGAACACCTGCATGCGGCGATGTCCGCGGTCGACCACGAACAAGCGCCTATCCTTGCTGATGGCGATGCTGTGCACGGTATTCCACTCGTTGGGCCCTGGATTGGCGCGATCCTTGGGCGCACTGCCCCAATCCATGAGGAACTTTCCATCTTTATCGAACTTGGCGATGCGCGTGCCGCCGTAGCCGTCGGAGACAAAAAAGGTGCCATCGGGCAACCAGTCGATATCGGTGGGCCGGTCGAACAAGCGGCCGCCGTCGCGCCCGCGCTGGCCCTTGGTGCCCAGGGTCATCACCAGTTTTCCGTCGTAGGTGAATTTGTGGATCACATGCAGTTGATCGTCGAACACCCACACGTGTTTGTCAGGGTCGTAGGGACTCATTTTGATTTTGTGTGGACCACGGCCGCAGGGCGCGTTGAACAGGTTGTCGTGCTGCGGCCACCACTGGATCATTTTGCCGCTGCGATCGACCACGAAAATCACATGGTGGTAGCGGCGCTCCCAGCCGCGCTTGGGCTCGGCGCCGCAGGTCGGGTTCAGGCCATCGTCATTGCCGGTAGCCACGCGCGCTGGTGTCAGCATGCTGTAGGGCGTCCAGGGTTTGGCTTTGGGCGGCAGCGGCAACTCGCCGCGCTGCGCGATCCAGATGCGGTCGGGCGTCTCGGCGTATATCGCGCCCACCGATCCCCAAGTCCAGCCCTCATGCTTGACGCCGTCGGGGCCATCCGTCAGTGGCTGCGGCCAGTTGTCCACCAGTTCATACGGGCCGAATTCTTCCTGGCCGCCTTTATCCGCCGAGGAGCTCGCGCCCATTTGCGGCGATGACGATTGGTTTGCGGGCGGAACGCTGCAACTGACGAGGGCACATAGCGCCATCGCGGCCCAAAGAGGGTTTGCGGTCGGAAATTTCGATTTGAGCATGACAGTCCCCTTACGCGAAATTGGAAATTGCCTAAGCAAAAGCGCGGTTGTCGACGGTGTTCTCAAAAGTGGCGCCTGGCACCACCATGTTCCATTTCAGCGACCAGGTATAGGTATCCTCGAAGCGCTCGCGCGTGTAGGGCTGTGGCGCGGCGTGCAGCAGTCGCCAGGTTTGCAATTCGTCGGGCGCGAGCAGGCCGCCGGTCTCGCTCGCCAGGTAGTGCGCGTAGGGCTTGGCGTCCTTTTCCAGCACTTCAACGGCGCGCGCCTGCGCGCGGAACATTTTCGCCAGCGTCGGGCCGTCCAGATCGTCGCCGGCGGCTTCGCTGCGGGTGGAGTGCGATTCGATCAGGATGCGTAAGCCCAGCTTTTGCGCATAGCTGATCCACGGCTCCATCAGGCTCACCGCGGCGACCTTGCCATCGCGCATCGCCTCGATGCGCTTCAACATCGAGCCCGCGCTGGTGGTCTTGACGTGTTGCGGTTCGACGAAACCTTCCATCATTTTCAGCGTGGTGAAGTGCGAGCCGTTGTTCGGCGTGACCGCGATCAATTTGTCCTTCAGCATTTCAGGTTCATAAATTTTCGAGTCGCGCGCCACCACAATGGCGAACATCGACATGGACGCGCCCAAAGCGACGATCTTGCGGCCGCGCAAGCCTTCGGTGTTTGCCTCGACCGCGCGCTTCATGATGCCCCACTCGCACATGCGGTACTGGTCGATGCCGCCATCGTTGTAAACGGAATCCAACGGCCGGTCGAAGATCGAATCGAATTTGACGCTGTGCGAAGTGGTCACCTGCGCCATGCCCGGCGTGGTGACAAAGTCGAGGTCCAAGCCTTCGTCCTTGAAAAACCCCTGGTCGCGCGCCACCAGCACCGGCAGGTCGTGCACCGCGTTCATGATCGCGACTTTCGGTTTATTCGAGGTCTTCTGGGTAGTGGATGCCATGATGCCTTCTCCTGTCGCCGGTGATGAGTTGGCGTCGATATTCCGCCTCGCCTGTTTCATTGTCAATGTCGTGAGGGGAATCAGGTTTCATGCAGGACGCCAGTTATTTGGCAATGTCGGCGGGCACCACTGCGCTTGTGATCCAGGAACGCATCGCCAGCACCACTTCGCGCTCCAGGCCCACGAAGCCATGCGGGTAGAACGCTTCGCAGGGGTCGCCCCGGAAAGGCCCGCCACCGCGCACGGTCACCAACGGGCTCTTGGTTCTCTCTGCAAGGCGCTGCGCCTCGTGATACGGAGTGAATCGGCAGGAGTCCTCGGCGTGGTGCACCCAAAGAAGCTTTGCGCGCAGTTCGCCCCAATCGACCGTGGCGAGTGCCGGACCGTTGCGGCCCGGCAAGAATACCGACGAGGTCAAGATGACCCGCTGGGCGAGACTTGCATTCATGCGTGCGGCATGAAATGCGGAAACCGAGCCTTCACTGGTGCCAACGAATGTCCAATCCTCGATGGCGTAGCGCCGCGTCACGTCGTCGATCAAGGCTTTGACATCGGCGCCGTAGCGAGGCGTAGCTCTGAAAAACTGATTGAAAAAATTCCACTGATCCGAGGGCGCATCCACCGCGACAACCAGTGTTTGCTCATCCACCCAGTGCCGGCGCGAGCGAACCAGAAAATTCCCGGTTTGCCCGTAGCGCGGCTGGCCGTTCTCCTCGGTGATTTTCATAATCCCCGGGGAGCCCGGAAAGATCGCGATTCCATATTTGAATTTTTTCTGACCCTCGGCGTGCGTGACCAACCCCGCGATGGTGTAATCGCCGCGGTTCACGGTGACAACCTGATTGGGCAATTCAAGGTTGGGGTTATTTTGCTGCGCGGCCACCATGTTGGCGGCGAGCATGATCAAGGCGAACAGCGCGGTGTTTTGCCAATGCATGGTGACCTCCGATTGCTTCAAAGGGCAATTACTTGACATACGGCGGCGCGGTGTAAAGCCAGGCTAAGCGATTGTAATGCTCATCCGTAGTGCGCCCTTCGAACAAACTGTTGCGCACGCGCCGCGCCACGCCCCTGGCGTGGTAGATCTTGTCCATCAGGTGCGATGACATCTGCACGCGGCTCGCGCGCACGATGCGGATGTCCTGATAGCGTGTAAAAGCCTTTGCGTAGTCGCCATCCAATTCATCCAGGCAAACGGCAAGACAGATAGCGTCTTCCAGCGCCATCGCCGCGCCTTGCGCGACGTATTGCACCATCGGGTGCGCGGCGTCGCCGATCATCGTTACCGCGCCGTGAGTCCAGTTCTCTGTGGGCTCGCGATGGCGAATGAGGTAGCGCTTGAAGCTTTTCGGAATGCGCATCACCCGAAGGGGGATATCGCAACCGTGCTCGAACAAGGGCAGGGCCTCCGCGGGCGGCGCATCGCTTTCTTCGTCGACGCTGCTGGCGCCGGTGACGATGGTGGCGCCAAAGTTGAATACTTTCCAATCGCGCACCGGGTAATAAATGATGTGCGTGCCCGGCCCTACCCACATGATTGGATAGGGGTTTTGAAGGTCCTTCGGCATTTGTTCGGCGGGAATTACGGCGCGATAAATCATCGCGCCCGAGGGCAGGGGGTCGCCGTCATTGACAATACGTTGGCGAACCACCGAGTGCACGCCATCGGCGCCAATTAACGCGTCGGCCTTGATGCGCTCGCCCGAAGACAA
>JBJXEY010000049.1:0-13449 GCA_046153355.1 Burkholderiales bacterium | reverse complement strand
GGGAAATCGAGCTTTCTTCGCGTCATTGCCGGCACCGCCACGCCCGACGATGGCAAGGTGTGGCACGCGCCCGGACTGAAACTTGCCGTGGTGCCGCAGGAGCCGGCCTTTAGCGCCGGACAAACGGTATTCGATGCGGTCGCCGAAGGCCTGGGTGCCGGGCGCGATCTGCTGGTTGAGTATCACGCCGTCACGCATGAAATGGCGGCGGGTCATGACGATGCAGTCCTGTTCTCGCGACTTTCCGCGGTGCAAGCGAAGCTGGATGCCACCGATGGCTGGACCTTGCAGCATCGCATCGATGCCACCTTGTCGCGCCTGGAACTGGCCGAAGATTTACAAGTCGATGCGCTCTCCGGCGGCATGCGCAAACGCGTTGCCCTGGCGCGTGCGTTAGTGTCGGAACCCGATTTGTTGTTGCTCGATGAACCCACCAATCACCTGGATGTGGATGCCATCGAGTGGCTGGAAGAAACGCTGAAGAGCTTTGCTGGCAGTGTGTTGTGCGTGACGCACGACCGGCGTTTTCTCGATCAGGTGGTGGATGAAATCCTGGAATTGGATCGAGGCTTGCTCAGTTCCTTCCCCGGCAATTTCACCGTCTGGCAAACGCGCAAGGCCGAAGCGCTGGCCGCCGAAGCGCAGTTGAATCGCAAGTTCGACAAGGTGCTGGCGCAGGAAGAGGTATGGATTCGCAAAGGCATCGAGGCAAGGCGCACTCGTAACGAAGGCCGTGTGCGGCGCCTGGAAGCCTTGCGCGTGGAGCGCGCGGCGCGCCGCGAGCGCGCCGGCAAAGTCGAGTTGAACGTCGCCGAAGGCGATCGCTCGGGGAAATTGGTCGCCGAGTTGGAGAACGTATCCAAATCCTACAACGGCAAAGCGGTGGTGAAGGATTTCTCCTGCCGGCTATTGCGCGGCGACAAGATCGGTTTGATTGGCGCCAATGGCACCGGCAAGACCACACTCTTGAAACTCATCATGGGTGAGCTGCAGGCCGATAGTGGCAAAGCGCGACTTGGTACCAAATTGGAGATCGCGTATTTTGATCAGTTCCGCGCGGCGCTAAACGAAGAGGCGACCCTAGGCGACACCATCAGCCAGGGCGGCGATTACGTCGAGATCAATGGGGCGCGAAAACATGTCATCAGCTACTTGGGTGATTTTTTGTTTCCACCGGAACGCGTGCGTGCGCTGGTGAAGTCTCTGTCCGGCGGTGAGCGCAATCGATTGCTGCTCGCGCGTTTGTTCAGTCGGCCGGCCAATGTGCTGGTGTTGGACGAGCCCACCAATGATCTGGATATCGAGACATTGGAATTGTTGGAGGAGCTTCTCCAGGATTATTCGGGCACGCTGTTTCTCGTTAGCCACGACCGCGCGTTTCTGGATAACGTGGTCACGCAAACCATCGCTTACGAAGGCGACGGGGTGTGGAAGGAATATGCCGGTGGCTACAACGACTGGTTGCGTGCCAGCCGCAAGGCGGCCAAATCCGCGGCGTCGAACGTTTTGCGCGACGCGGCCAAGAGTTCTGCGTCAAACGCAATGGGCGGCGGGTCTAAGGCGTCGTCTGACACCAATGTCATGACCTCCGCGAAAGAAAGCGCGAGTTCCTCACCCAACAAGGCGAAAGCGAAACTCAGCTTTAAGGAAGCCCGCGAACTCTCCGAACTGCCCGCGAAAATTGTCGCGCTTGAAGCCGAACAAGCCGCACTCACCACGGCGCTCGCCGATGGCACGGTGTATCGCGATGATCCCAAGCGGGCAAAAGACATGAACCTACGCTGCGCGGTGATCGATGCGGAGTTGGAGAAAGCGCTGGAGAGAATGGTGGCGTTGGAGGCGAGGTAGCGCACTCGCATTCGATTTCGAACAAGGACTATTTTTGCGGCCGAGTTGCGTTGGCTTTTTCCTGGATCGCCCTGCATCGGTCCAGCAATGCCGCGAAAGGCTCGGCGTCACCGAGGAATAATCCGTCATCGACCATCTGTTGATAGTCGGCAGCCAATATTTCTAGGGCATTGTCATCGGGTACGAGTTGGAGCCCACCCGCGACGGCAGCGTGATAGTCAATGGCGTCGCCACCCAGGTTTTTTTCGGCAAAGAACACGCTCTTGTGATCGGCAACTGCTTTTGCAAGTGCTTTGTCCGCGATCGCCGCCTCCGCGAAGCCAGCGGCATCAAGGCGAGCTACATCGTGCCAGTGGCGCGCGAAGCGCTCACCACCACGGAATGCGCCTTGAGCACAGAACACGTGAATCGCGGTGGCTTTTTCCCAGAATGTTCGCTCGGCGCGCATGACCTGCGGTTTTGCGGTCGGAAACTCCACGGCATTAAGGAATGCAGCGGCATCGCAGCGAATGGCACGTGATTCGCTGGGCTCACCGGTGGAGCGGGCGCCGAATTCCAGCATGACGGCGGGCGAAACGTAGCCTGTTCCAGTAACCAGCGGTGCGTAATTGATAAACACCTTCCCGTCCTCGGCACGCACTGTTGCCGGCAAACCATTGTGATCGATGGCTTGCTTGATCCGCGGAGCAATCTCGGTGGTAATCCAGTCCGTCAGCCGTGTACGAATTTCCTTACTCCACTTTTTTTCCTGGCTCCTTGTCGCAGGCAGAGGCGCATCGGAATTGCCAACTAGATCGCTCGCTATGGCACGAATGTCGTAAGTCAGATCCACATCCTCGGAAAAGCGCCGGATCACTCCGTAGGCTTTCGACAAGGATGTGCCACCTTTGAATACGAGATGGTTCGCATACGGGCACGTAAAGATCTGGTGCAAAGACCAGACGACCCATATGTCTTTTTCCAGCAGATGAGGCGGCAAGCCAGATATGTCGGCGACTGCGTTGAGCGCGTCCAGCCGTTCTGCGGCGGAGAGTTGGAAAAACTCAGGCATTGGTTAGTAGGACGCTGACCTCTTGGGCCATCCATGTCGGCAGCCGTGCGCGCGCCGCCGCGACTTCATTTAATTCGGATGCCGGCAATTTCGCGCGTAGTTTCTGGATCGCTTCGCCGGCTTTTTTCGGACCCAGCCAAGCCAGCGCTCGTACCACTTCGCCGGCAGCGCGACCAGGAAAGATCAGTTGCCAAATCGGCGCGTGCCGGAACTCGACCTGCTGTGCACCTAACTTCAAACGGCGACTGGGGCCGGAGGTCAGATAGACCGCGCGCATCGGCACCTGCGTAGTCAGGCCCAGCGCATTCGCCGCAGTGGCACCGTGCGAAACGATGGTTTCCCCGCGCTGGTTCGCCAAGCCATCGACCATCTTGGCGGCCGAGGGCGCGCGAGTGCCAAAGCGGCCCTCGACAGGCAGGACATAGATACCTCGGCCCGCGCGTAACAAATTGCCACGCCGCGTCAGGCGGGACAGCACTTGGTCCACCGCTGCCCGGTTGCCCAGGTGCAGCAGCTCTTTGGCGGCCAAAGGCGTGCCTTCTGGCAATTTGGCTGCGAGATCAAGGATTTGCTTGGAGAGGGTATGCATGGCTATTGCTATGGTTTGTCAGAAGTATATTAGTAATTCTGACAGTTTTCAAGCTGCAAGGAGCTACCCGTTGCTGTGCCCGGTCTTGATCGACGCAATTTCTAGACGAGACCTTGCCAGCTTGTAGCAGTATGGACTGGGGGAACGTGAGCCCCATCGCCTTAAATCCAGAGACGGGTACTACCACGCAAGGTGAAACCGTCGAAGACGCAGTCGCCAACCTAAAAGAGGCCACCGCTCTGTATTTGTCGGAGTTTCCGCTTTCCACGCCAGGGCATCCGGTGGTCACGATGTTCACTCTACCCGCGAATGCCTAAACTGCCGGGCGTCTCGGGCGCGGCTATCGTTAAAGCCCTTGAGTGTCTTGGTTTCGTGAAGCCATGACGATCGAATTGGGATGGCGCGGGATTCAATGTCTTATCATCGATTGCGAGCCTGATCGCGCTGCGGTCATCGGCGCCCCACGCGCCGCCGCGGTGTCGCCCCGCACCATGTAACGCGCCGCCGTCCACCGCAGTTATGGCCGATCATATTCGCGGGTGCCATGTAGGCGCCGATTAAATCAGTCAAATACAGCGGTTCGTTTGGTGGTGGCGGTTATAATCCGCCCAAGTTTTTAGGTGTCCAGACCCACGTGGTCTGGGTGAAACGGGAAACAGGGACCGATTTTTCGGCAACCTGTACTGCCCCCGCAACGGTAAGCAAGTGCGGGTGCGTCGCGAGGTTCTCTCCGAACCTCGAGCCACTGCGGCGATTGGCCGCGGGAAGGCGGCGCATCAAGACTTGTCAGTCCGGAGACCGGCCCAAAAACAGGCGAAGCGGTTGCGGGAGGCTGCCTTCGAGACGCCAGTTCCGTGCGCTTGCGCGCGGCATTTGCTTTTCGTCGTTGTCTTCTCCGATGCTTCATTTCAGGCAAGGCCCGCGGGGACGCGTGTTTTGCGACAGATAGGCACGTGCGCGTGCATTGGGCCCAACGGCCCATTGCGCGTTTTTGGGTAGCCCCTGTGCGCGGTGTCTTGGGTAGGAGAAGTGTTTTGTTGGTTCATCATCGGTTCCCCGGTTTTCGTTCCTTTTCGTTTTTTAGCATTGCATCGGCCGTGGCATCGCCCATCGCTTGGGCGCAAGCGCTACTTCCGGATCTTCGCGACGCGGTGGTGGTCACCGCATCGCGTATCGAGCAGCAATTGACCGACACCATTGCCCACACCACGGTGATCACGCAGAAAGATATTCGCGAATCGCAATTGGCCGATTTGCCAAGCCTTTTGCGCCGCGAGACTGGTTTGGAGTTCACGCAAAACGGTGGCGTGGGCAATGTCAGCGGTATTTTTCTGCGCGGTGGTGATGGGCGTCAGGTGCTGGTGTTGATCGACGGTATTCGTGCCGGTTCCGCAACCCTGGGCACCACGCAAATCGAAGGTGTGATGTTGGAGCAAATCGAGCGCGTCGAAATCGTGCGTGGCAATGTGTCGGCCTTGTATGGCAATGGCGCGATCGGTGGCGTGGTGCAGATATTCACCAAGCAGGGCAATGGCACGCCGCGCGCGAATGCGCAGGCGATGATCGGCGCGCGCGGCACCTCTAGTCTTTCCGCGGGTTATCGGGGCAGTGTGGCGAATACGCGCTTTAGTTTGAATCTCACCGATTTTCAGACCTCGGGGTTTTCCGCGATCGATCCGAAACTGGCGCCACGCGCCAATCCGGACAAGGACGGTTATCGCAATAGCAGTTTTTCCGGGCAGATCGCGCATCGCCTGGCCGAGGGGCACGAAGTGGGGCTGCGTGCGTATCAAAATTACGGCGAGGTCGATTTCGACAGCGCCTTTGGCGCGGCGAGCGACATTAATCGTTCCAGTAATGCGGTGTCGAGCTACTCCATCTATTCCAATAACCGGATCAACGCCATTTGGAATTCGCGCGTAACGCTTGCGCAGGGCAGCGATAAGGGACGCAGCCGAACCAATGGCGCCACGCCGGCACGAACCGACTCGACCAACACCCAGTTGCAATGGCACAACGAGATTGTTCTTGCGCCTATGCATACGCTAAATGCCGGGGTCGAAAACCAAGCGCAGCGGGTGGAGAGTTCCACCACCTATCCGGTTACCGGGCGTGATGTCAGATCAGCAGTATTGGGCTACAACGGCAGACTTGGCGCGCATCATTTTCAGGCGAATCTGCGCGGCGATCACTATTCCGATTTCGGCAAAGCCAACACCTGGTTGGCGGGCTACGGCTTCGATATCGACTCGAATTGGAAGCTCACCGCCATGCGCTCCAATGCATTTACCGCGCCCACCTTCAATCAACTGTATTTTCCCGGCTTCGGCAATCCTAATGTGCGCCCGGAAAAAAGCGTCAGTAACGAAGTCGGGGTGCAGTATGCCGAAGGGGGGAACCTCTTACGCCTTGCGACCTATCGCACCCTATATCGCGACTTAATCGAAGCGCCGGCGCCAGCCTTTACCGCGCAGAATGTCGCCAGTGCGCGCGTCGAGGGCAGCGAGTTAAGTTATACCGGGCGAATCGCCCAATGGGATGTGCGCGCCGGGCTCACCGTGCAAGACCCGGTCAATAGCGTCACCGGCGCGCCATTGCGCCGGCGTGGCAATCGATTTGGTAATCTTGTTATTGGCACCGACTACGCCGGCTGGCGCCTCGGTTCGGACATTGTTATGGCGGGCAACCGCGCGGATAACGATATTGTCAGTGGCGCGGCGGTGACGTTGGGAACCTACAAGCTCGCGCATTTCACCGCGCGTCGTAACCTAAGTGCTAATAGTTTCATTGCCGCGCGCTTGGATAACGCGTTCGACGAAAAATATCAATTGGCGCAAGGCTTCAATGTGCCGGGACGGGGCCTATTTATAAGCCTTGGCTGGCAGCAGTAGGCGGGCCAATGCGGCGCGCGTTATTTATCTGGTTGAGCCTTGCAGCTTTTGCGTTGGCAGTGTTCGCGCTCGCTCTGGCCAGTGGCAGCACCTTTGTCGCGCCGACGGATTTGCTTCGTGCCTTGTTTTCGCCCGAGGCCAGTATCGAGCGGGAAATCGTAGTGGGCCTGCGTCTTCCGCGTGCCTTGGCCGCTTTCGCCACCGGCGGCCTGCTCGCCCTGGCCGGTGCCTTAATGCAGATCCTGTTGCGCAACCCCTTGGCCGATCCTTACGTGCTGGGTTTGTCCGGAGGCGCGGCGGTTGGCGCGCTTGGGGCCATGTTGGCGGGACTGGGGATGCTGGCTACCAATGTCTTCGCGGCTGGTGGTGCGCTGCTATCGATGCTTTTGTTATTCGCCTTGGTGCGGCGCGATTTTTCGCGACACGCTTTGTATGGTGGCGTGGATGCTTCGCCGCGACTGTTATTGACCGGGGTGATGCTCGCCGCCGGTTGGGGCGCTATCATCACCATGATGTTTGCCTTGGCGCCCGAAGCTAAATTGCGCGGCATGTTGTTCTGGTTAATGGGCGATTTAAACGGCGCTGAGTCGTTCGCCCCAGCGTTGGTCACCTTGGTGTTGGCGCTGGCCGCGGTCTATCCACTGGGGCGCGAGCTCAATGTGCTGCTGCGCGGCGAGGCCGGCGCGCATGCGCTGGGGGTGCGCGTTGCGTGGTTGCGCCGCTGCATTTACGTGTGCGCCGCATTGGCGACCGCGCTTGCCGTGACCACTGCGGGTACCATCGGCTTTGTTGGATTGGTGGTGCCGCATGCCCTGCGTCTGGCCATCGGCAATGACCAGCGAATCCTGTTGCCGGCCTCGGTGTTGGCAGGCGGCGCGTTGTTATTGTTGGCCGATACTGCGGCACGCACGCTGGTTGCGCCGCAGCAGCTACCGGTAGGAGTGATCACCGCTTTGCTTGGCGTCCCCGCATTCATGTTTTTAATGACGCGCCGCGCGCGAAGCGTATGACAGCGCTGCTTACCATTGAAAATTTGAACCTTGAAATTGGGGGACGTACCCTGATTAAAAACCTCGCTGTCGAGGTAGGTGCGGGGGAAGTTTGGTGTCTGCTCGGGCCCAACGGTTCCGGCAAAACGACGCTATTTCATACCGTGATGGGTTTGCGCGAAGCGCAAAGTGGATCGATCGTTTTATCCGGGCGCGTTCTAACCGCATGGGCACCGCGCGAATTAGCCAAATTACGTGGATTTCTGCCGCAAATCATTCACGATGCGTTTGGCGCCTCGGTCGAGGAGTGCGTGATGATGGGGCGCCACCCGCATCTGAATCGCTGGCAATGGGAGGGAGAACATGAGCGCGATATTGCGTTCGCAGCTTTATCTGCCGTCGATCTGGCAGGATTTGCCAATCGCGACGTATTGAGTCTTTCTGGAGGCGAACGGCAACGCGTTGCCTTGGCCACGCTGCTTGCGCAGGAGACACCGTTACTACTTCTGGATGAGCCGTTGGCTCACCTCGATCTGCATCACCAGATCATGGTGTTATCGCATTTGGCGGGGCTTGCCCGCGAACGAAACACGGGCCTGCTGTATTCAGTTCACGATCTCAACCTCGCGGTCAGGTTTTCAACGCATGCCATGGTTTTAGGGCCACAAGGTGCAGTAAGCCTTGGCCCCGTGGCCGAGGTAATGAGAGAAGATATCCTTTCGCGGGCCTTCGGGCATCGCGTCACCCGCATCGAGCACGCGGGTAAAACCCTTTTTATACCGGAGTAACCATGTTATCCAAAGATCAAGACCAAGCATCGACCGATGTTCCTAAGCCAAGCGCCGAGGTGGGCTCCATGAGCGAGGCCGAACATAAAGCGCAAATGAAGCAACTCAAAGCCGCGGTCGATCAACGCATGCAAGCGGCACAGCGCGACGCCGGCGTACTCATCGTGTTGACCGGCGATGGCAAGGGCAAGTCAAGTTCCGCATTTGGCATGGCGGCGCGCGCCCTGGGGCATGGCATGAAGGTTGGCGTGGTGCAATTTATCAAGGGCGCCATCAAAACCGGCGAGGCGAAATTTTTCGCGCGTTTCCCCGATGAAGTCGAATACCACACCGCGGGCGAAGGTTATACCTGGGTCACGCAGGATCGCGAGCGCGATATCGCCAAGGCGCGCGAGGGTTGGGAACACGCGCGGCGCATGCTCGCCGACCCCGCCGTGGGGCTCATTGTGCTCGATGAGTTGAACATCGTTTTGCAATACGCCTATCTTGAGGTGGATGAGGTGCTGGCGGCGGTTCGCGCGCGGCCGCCGCTGCAGCATGTGGTGATAACCGGCCGTGGCGCGCCGCAAGCAGTCATCGATGCCGGAGATACCGTCACCGAGGTTACTTTGGTCAAACATGCGTTTAACCAAGGCATACGCGCGCAAAAGGGCGTTGAACTTTGAGCGATGCGCTGCGCATCGGGTTGAGAAGGGCGCGGGGACTCGCGTTGCAGCTATTCTGTGCGGCATTACTTTTTATCAGTAATTCTTGTTTTTCCCAGATCCGTCTGACCGACGACAGCGGTCGTGTGGTGACGTTGGCGCAACCCGCGCGCCGTATCGTCACGCTTGCGCCGCACATCGTCGAATTGTTGTTCGCCGCGGGCGCGGGCGAGCGTATCGTCGGTGCGGTGGAGTACAGTTATTTTCCCGAGGCGGCCAAGCGCATTCCGCGTATTGGCGATAGCGCGCAATTGGATCTGGAGCGCATCGTGGCGCTAAAGCCCGATTTGATCGTGGTCTGGCAGCATGGCAACGCGCAACGGCAACTCGACCGCCTATTGAATCTTGGTATTCCGGTCTACTACAACGAGCCACGGTCGCTTTCCGATATCGCGCGCTCCATCGAACAGTTTGGCCGCCTGAGCCAGACAGAAGCCATTGCGCTGCCCGCGGCCCGTGAGTTCGAGAAACGCGAAGCCGAATTACGCGCCAGATATTCGGGGCGCGTGAAGCTGCGGGTGTTCTACCAGATTTGGGAAAAGCCCCTGATGACCATCAATGGCGAGCACATCATCAGCGACATGATTCGCCTCTGCGGCGGGGAGAACGTCTTCGCAAATTTGCAAACGTTGGTACCGGTGGTTTCGACCGAGGCGGTGCTCGCCGCGAATCCCGAGGTCATCGGTGGTGCGACCGCTGAGGTCAATACCTCGGGGCACCTGGATAACTGGAAGAAGTGGACGCGTATCGACGCCGTCCTGCGTGACAACCTGTTCGTTATTCATTCCGATCTCATCAGCCGCCATACGCCACGTTTGCTCGATGGCGTGCAGGCCATGTGCGAACACATCGATGCCGCGCGCGCGCGCCGACCGCGGGTACGCTGACGCGATGCCGCGGAGCCCGCTACGCGGCACCTTGATGATTCAGGGCACCACCTCGGATGCCGGAAAAAGCACGCTGGTCACCGGTCTATGCCGGGTGCTTGCCAGGCGAGGTGTTCGCGTCGCGCCGTTTAAGCCGCAAAACATGGCACTAAATAGCGCGGTGAGCGTCGATGGCGGCGAGATTGGCCGTGCGCAGGCTTTGCAGGCGCAAGCCGCAAGAGTCGCGCCGCACAGCGACATGAATCCGGTGCTGTTGAAGCCTTCTTCGGATACTGGCGCGCAGATCATTATTCACGGCAAGCCGCGTCTGGATATGGATGCTCGCGCCTATCATGAGTACAAGCCTATTGCGATGGCGGCGGTGCTTGAATCCTACCGGCGCCTGCAAGCGGCTTACGATTGCCTATTGGTGGAGGGCGCGGGTAGCCCGGCCGAAGTCAATCTTCGCGATCGCGATATTGCCAATATGGGTTTCGCCGAGGCGGTGGATTGCCCAGTGCTGTTGGTGGCCGATATTGATCGCGGTGGGGTGTTCGCGCATTTTGTGGGCACGCTTGAGTGTTTGTCGGCTTCGGAGCAGGCGCGCATCGGCGGCTTTGTGATTAACCGCTTTCGCGGCGATAAAACCTTGCTCGATCCGGGACTGGACTGGTTGACGCATAAGACCGGCAAACCGGTGTTGGGCGTTTTGCCTTATTTGCAGGGGCTGCATTTGGATGCCGAAGACGGCATCGCGAGGGACGAACAAAAGCCGCGGACGGGTGAGCGCCTGCGCGTCATCGCCCCAGTATTCCCGCGCATTAGCAATCACACCGATTTCGACGCCTTGCGTGCGCATCCGCAGGTGGAATTCAGCTTTGTTGGACCAGGGATGCAAAAGCCTAGTGCCGATTTGATCGTGCTGCCGGGCTCCAAAAGCGTGGCCGCGGATCTTGCTTGGTTGAAGCGCGAGGGATGGGTCGCGGAAATTCATAGACACTTGCGTTATAGCGGTAAGTTGCTGGGGTTGTGCGGTGGCATGCAAATGTTGGGGGGCGTGCTGCACGATCCGCAAGGTTTCGAAGGTGCGCGCGGTAGCCATAAAGGTCTTGGATTGCTGGATTTCGCGACGACCTTGATGGCCGAAAAACAATTGCGCCAGGTCGAGGGCTGTCTGGTGGCCTCGGGTGCGAGGCTAGCGGGTTATGAAATACACATGGGGGTAAGCAGCGGGCCCGCATTGGATACCCCCGCCATTCGCCTCGACGATGGCCGAACCGATGGCGCTTGTTCCGCCGATGGTCAAATCCTCGGGACCTATATCCACGGACTATTCGATCATCCCGAGGCTTGCGCGGCGCTGCTTGGATGGGCAGGCTTGTCGAATGCGTTCGCTCAGGATTACGCCGCTTTGCGCGAAGCGAGTATTGAGCGCCTCGCCGATTCGATGAGCGAGCATTTGCAGATAGAAAGCATACTCGCCCTGTTTCGCTGAGCCTGTGAGAGTAGACAGACCGACGCGTGCAAAACCAACACGCGCCAGGATTTCATTGAACTGCCACCTACTCGTCTTTGATCCCGGTGAGTTTGATCAGGTTGGCGTATGTCTGTCGATCCTGTTTTAAAAACTCGGTAAATTGTTCCGGCGTGTTCGGCTCTTCGGGTTGAAAGCCGATGGAGAGAAGAAATTTATCGGTATAGACGCGATCGGATAACAACTTACCTACCTCGGCATTGACGCGGGTGATCACCGCACGCGGGGTTTTCGCCGGCGCGAACATGCCGACCCACGAGCCGGTTTCCAAATCCCAGCCGACCCCTGTTTCTTTTAATAAGGGTACATCGGGCATGACGGAAGAGCGCTTGGTGCCCGTGGTGCCCAAGGCGCGAAACTTGCCGCCCTTGATCAGGGGGATCGACGGGCCTTGGCCAAACATAGTGACCTGCACTTCACCCGATACGCCGGCATTCAAGGCCTGCGCCGCGCTTTTATAAGGCACACCGAAAAATTGAATATTGCGCGCCTTCTTTAAATATTCGATGTGCATATTGCTGGTGCTGATGCCGCCCCAGGTGCCAAAGGTCACGGTATCGGGTTTGGCGCGCACGATATCGATTAATTCCTTCATGTTTCGCGCCGGCAGTGAAGCGCCCACCATGACAAAACTCTCCAGCGCCCCAATGCGGATGATGGGTGACAGATCGCGAGTGGGTTCGTAGGGGAGGTTGGCGCGCAACTCAGGATATAGCGATACCTGACCTTGTCCGGTAAAGAGCAAGGTGTGGCCGTCGGGCGTCGCCTGTTGCGTGCCCACCAGACCCGCAATGCCGCCACCGGCGGGGCGGTTGTCGATCACCACCGGCTGGCCCAACACCTGCGCGAGCGTCTGGCCCAAGGGGCGCGCCGCCGCGTCGTAGGCGCCGCCCACGGCGTTGGGGACGATCAGCGTGATGGTCCTGCGCGGCCAGTCTTGTGCCTGGGTATGCGCGGCAAGTAAAAACAAGCTAATTGCAAAAATGGGCAAGCTTCGCAATTTCATTTCGTTTCCTCGCAGTGATTCGGTTGAGACATTTTAATTGTCGTCGGGGCCATGTGTGGTCGTCACGTGTCGTAACATCGCCGCTGCGCGTGACCAGAAGACGCTATTGCCGTGAATCCCGCCGTATCGCTTGAAAAAATTTCCCCTGATGCGCTCATCGTCGCGCGTGCCATGGCCTTGTATTGGACCTGGCGGCCGCGCAGCGCGCACTACAACCTGGTGCGGCAATTCACCGACAAGACCGCAAGCGGCGCGACATTTACCCAGGAGAAGGTGAAACTCGCGCAAATCGAGTTGACAAAGGCGGGGCTCATCGTCGAGCACGGTCATCGCCAGGGATTCTGGCGGTTGGAAAGTGGTGTGCGTCCCTTGGTTTATCGGCGGCTGCTCGATGCGGTGCCCGCGAACGCGCTCAAACTTGCCTTGGGGCAAGCAGAGGGTAATCCCTATCAGCAGGTGTATCCGGGTTATCGATCTTTTCATGGCGACAACGATAGCGTGTTGCCTTACCTTTGCCTCGAACTTTTCTCCGGCGCGCCGGTGGCCGAATTGCAGGCGTTTCGCAATCGCCTCTCGGTTTATCACGACTTGAATTCGATGTTGTACGCGGCATGTATCGAGGAGTTCGATGCCGATTTGTTTGAGCGTATCGCGCCCGAATGGCGCTGGGATATCGCTGCTAGTGCCTGCGCTAGAGTTTGCGATTCGTGGTCGCTCAGATATTTGCCCTGCTTGGAATGGGCCCTAGAGAAACTCGATTCGGCGCGGAATACAGTTCCCTTGTTCGTGCGCCGGCGCTTGGGAATGGCTCTGCTACTGCGCGCCGACAAGGCAAAGGCTTTGGCCGCCGTCGGCGAACAAGAAGGCGGTGCGTTTGACACCGTGCGAGCGGCGATCCTCGCGCAGGAAGGGCAATGGGCACAATCGCAGACGGCGTTCGAGCGCGCTATCAAGTCATTGCAGGTCGAATTGGGGCGCCGCAAGAATCTGCTCACCGACGGTATTGGCTGGTTGTACCCATTGGTATTGCTCGCGCAACAAACACCGGCCCACTTGGCGTTGGCGCGCAAATTCTGCAAGGCCGAGGCCGGGCCTAAGTCGTCGTCAGGGGGCGGCTGGCGCATTTGGGAACATGTCATCGCGGTACGTTTGGGCGACGAACCAATCAACCTTTCGCATTTCG
>JBJXEY010000041.1:0-2534 GCA_046153355.1 Burkholderiales bacterium | reverse complement strand
TCGATCTCCTTGCCAGTTGTCGCGCAAGGATATGCCTCTAAACCGGTCAGGCTGATCATTCCGGCGCCTGCCGGCGGTGGCATGGATCTGGTGGCGCGGCAATTGGGGCCGCGTCTGGCCGAGGCGGTGGGCCAGCCGATCGTGATGGAAAACCGGCCGGGTGCCGCGACGATTGTGGGTGTCGACATCGCCGCCAAGGCGCCGGCTGACGGCTATACGCTGTTGATCAGTTCGGATTCGGCCATGGGCGTCAATCCACTCATCTATAAGAAACTGCCCTATGACACGGTCAAGGATTTCGCCCCGGTGGCGCTGGTGATGCGGGTGCGCTCGGCGCTACTTGGGAGCGGAAAGAGCAACATAACGTCGGTTGCTGATCTGATACGCCTTTCCAAGGAAAAACCGGGTGTGTTGAATTACGGTTCTTTTGGCGTCGGTTCGTCACCGCATTTGAGTATCGAGTTGCTCAAGTTTCGAACGCAGATCGATATCGTGCACGTTCCCTACAAAGGTCCGCCGGACGTGCTTACCGCGCTGACCGCCGGTGAGTTGCAAGTTGGTTATATGGGAACCGGCGGACCGGTTCGCGCTGCGGTCAAGGCCGGCGCGATTCGCGTGATCGCCGTGGATGGCAGTCGCAAACATCCGCTTTTCCCGGCGGTGCGAACACTTGCCGAGGACGGTCTGGAGGGCATACAGCAGGCGTGGTTCGCGATCTACGCACCGGCTGGAACGCCCGATGCCATCGTGCAAAAGCTCAACCGCGATCTGGGTAGCATCGTCAAGGACGCCGCGTTTGTGCAGGCAGCGGAAAATCTGCTGGGCGGTGAGCCCGCGCACAGCACGCCGGCGGAACTGGCGGCGCTGCAACGATTGGCGAGGGACTCGCTGGCGCCGGTGGTGCAAAGACTCAATATTCAACTGGATTGAAGATGAGACATTGCACACCCATGAGAAAGCCTCGCCAATGATCGAGCGCCGAATCGTTGAATGTGACGTGCTGGTGATTGGAGGCGGCATCACCGGTGGTTTTGCCGCCATCAAGGCGCATGACAGCGGTGCAACGGTGGCGGTGGCGGACAAGGGCACCATCGGCCGATCAGGTCAGTCGCCCTATGTCGATAGCCATCTGGTGTTCAACCCAGAGTGGGGCGACGACTTGGGCGCGTGGCTCGCCACCGTGGCGCGCGTGGGTGAGTACGTGGCGCACCAGGGCTGGACCGAAGTGGGCTTTGTCGAATCGCATGATCGTTATCGCGAGATGGTGGAGTGGGGTGTGGCGTTTTCGCACAACCCCGATGGCAGCCTGTATCGGCGGCCCGGTGTGCTTGGGCCCACCAAGACGCTGTTCATGCCGCCCATGGCGATTCCCGACACGCTGCGCGAACAGATGCGCAAACGCCAGGTGCGGCTGTTTAACCGCACCATGATTTTTGACTTGATCCAACAACAGGGCAAGGTGATTGGCGCGCTGGGCGTCTCCACCTGGAAGGATGAGATTTCCTTAGTTGAGTTTCGCTGCAAAGCCGTGGTGCTGGCATGCGGTGCATCAGGATTGAAGGGACCACAGTGGCCCATCCATATGCTCACCGGCGATGGCGATGCGATGGCATATCGCGCCGGCGCCGCCATTACCGGCAAGGAATTCATGGATCCGCATCCAGTGAATGCCTTGCGACCGGCGGAATTCAACTGGAACATCAAGTTCGGTGGCACCAAACTGGAGGATCTCGGGCCGCCGCACGGACCGATCATTAATGCGCATGGCGAAGAGGTTCGCCAGCGCGGCACGCTGTATCCCGATCTCGAATTCGAGGCGCACGCTGGGCGCGCACCGCTCACCTTTTTCCCCACGCGAGAGTCGCTGGATGTCATGCCCTGGGTGGGTGGCGGCGCGCTGGGCATGTCCATTCACAAGGCCGAAGGCGTGTGGGCGAAGGATCTGCACGGCTTTAGCGGTGTGCCCGGCCTATGGGCGGCCGGGGATGCGCTGGGCAGCATGGCAAGTGGCGCGACCTATGCGGCTATGGGGTTGTCCTCGGCCAACTGTGCGGTCACCGGTGCGCGCGCCGGCATTGCGGCGGCGAAATACGCGCTCGCTGAAGGTTCGGTCACGCCCGACAAAAATGTTGTCGGCGAAATCGAAGCGAGGCTGCTCGCCCCGTCACAACGGCAGGGTGGCTTCACCGCGCATTGGCTAATTGCGCTCCTACAGAATCTGGTGTCGCCGTATTACATGCTGCACATCAAACGCGGCGATCGTTTGGCCGCGGCACTGACCTTGCTTGAGTTTCAACGCGACCATATCGTGCCCAAGCTCTACGCACGAAATATGCATGACCTGCGCCTGGTACACGAAGCCGCCAACATGGTGCTCAATGTCGAGATGCGGCTGCGTGCGGCACTGTTTCGTACCGAAAGCCGTGGTTGCCACTATCGCGAAGATTATCCATATCGCGACGATGCCAACTGGTTATGCTGGATTCTGATCAAGAAGGGCGCGAGTGGAATGGTGTTGGAAAAAGAAGCGGTGC
>JBJXEY010000040.1:0-2545 GCA_046153355.1 Burkholderiales bacterium | reverse complement strand
TGGAAATCTGCGCCACCACGGTCCATTCCCTTTCCGAATGAAATCCGGCGACCGGACTACCGAAGTTCGGGCCCAAAGCGCTTGGCCCCGCAGCTTAGAGTAAAGGTTCCTGAGCTACGCAACTGGGGCGCAAAAACATGCGTACTTATCGACCGCTACTTCTTCGATCAAATGGGACCTCTGCAATCGGTGATCGGATCTGGCGGGAATAAATTGGCTAACTCCGAGGTCGTATGGCTTGTTGCAGACTATGACGGTAGCGGTCATATGACTCGTGGCTCTGTGCACTACTCCCGTCTTGAAGACTCGATTGCCGCACTCAACGCGACAGAATCAATCGGCAAAGACAAATTTGAGCAATCGTTGATTGCCGATATCGAAGATAACTCCCGACTGGGAAAGAAAGTGTTCAGGCTTTAAGGAGCAACAACTCATTCTTAATTTCGTGATGTGTTGTTTTCATCGGTATCTCGCGAACTTGGAATGCGTATTTGCTGGCCAGTTGTCGAACTTCTTTCGAATCGTCGTAGGTTAGCATCGCGGGGCCACGGCATTCTGCGATCTCGCAGAAAAGGCGTTCGTGGTCAACTTCGTTGTATGCATAAAGACGTGAACCGGCTTTTTTCTCACCTGCCGTGTACGGAGGATCAACGAACCACACCGCTTGTTTTCTATGGCGCCACTTACGGATTGCGGCAAACGCGTCACCTTCGACAAATCGTAATCGTGAGCGAATTGCGCGAATTGCGCGCATACGCTTTACGAGCGTTTCCGGATACCACCTGGACATCAAGCCCTTTCCATTTTCACCCGCCTTCATGCGGCTTGCGCCTGGCGCCAAGATTCCGCCTCGATGCACACGGTTCTTCACAATTGTTGAAAATGCTCGATCGACTAGTGTCGAAGAATAGACATTTAGGACACGGTCGACAGCAGCAGTTGTCATCTCGAATGACAGGACACGTTTGAAGAGTGCTTCCACATCTTCTTCGTTACCGTGTACGACTACAGCCCAAAGTGCTGCTACAGCAGGATCTCGTTCAACCAGAATCGCACCCTCAGCGAGGTTTTCCGCGGCCACCGTTAGTCCGGCGATCGCGCCACCGGCGAATGGTTCAACAAAGAACTTCCGGCGGCTGGGGAGTCCTTTGATCCAGGCCCTAATCTCGGGAACCAACCATGTTTTCCCGCCGGGATATCGGAGAGGGCTGAGTTGCGGAATCTGCGAAACATTTGTTGGCGTAGCGCGGGACTTCAACTCGCCCAGCAACTGCACAAGCAACTCGCTTTGCTTTGGATCCGCAAAGTAAGGGCGAAGCTCTTGAAATGCCGCATTGCAACCGTGGTGCACGAGCACCGACGTCGCCTTTACACCCTCTGATGCCAATCGTGCCAAGCGGCGCTTCTGCCGTTCTACTGCTGTTGCATCCACCAAATGGCCCCCGTGAAATTTCACGGATCGTAGCCTAGTCGTGCAGTACGTTCAAGTGTTACAGGGTCAGACCGGGCGTCGGACCCACAAAAGCGTTAACTGACGCAGCGGCAATTAATGAATTCAGCCATTTCCTTTAATTAGCAAATTGCCAATTAAAGGATCAAAGCTCGCTCCTTTGCCATTCCTTTTCGTGCTCAACATTTGCAACTCAAGTGATGCCGAAGTTACGGAGAGTGTCAGCGCACACTGACGATCAGCACGGCATCACATATTCATAATCGACTGGCAGGTTGTTAATGCCAAGATCGGGTAGCGCAAACAAGCCCGCAATTTTCCCTAGCGTGGTGATCCCGCACAGTGATGGGCGCTTGAAAATCTGCCGCCATGGCGTGGCGATGGTTGGGGCGGCCCGGTCGAGGCACGAGATCCGGCCGCCCTATGCGCGTTCGAACAGGCGGCGCACAAAGGGGGCGCGTCGCATGAGAATGTCGAGAAGATAAAGCAGCAGGGCTGCAGCGGCGAACCAGGGCCACAGCGGCCGGCGACTCACGCCCTGATCGTCCTGCGGATCGAAGATTTCCTTCACGCTTGCGCCGACTTTGCCCCCTGTGTTCTCCGCAATCGATTGCAGCAATTCGAGATCGGGTGGCTGACTGCGCAATTCGTCGGAATACGGGTAGAACAGCGCGCGTGTGCCGGCGCGCCGCGCGATGCTCGATGGAAGCCCCGGGCCGCTCACCAGCTCGAACGCATAGGGACGGTCGCCGGCGACGGCAACCGGAAGGGCCACTTCGTACTGCCCGGGACCACTTTGGCGCAGTGGCAGCTCCCGGCGCACGCCCCCCGGCAGGGTCATCCGCAGGCGCGGCATCAAGTTGTTGCGCCATGCCCCGCTTTCGTCGGTGACGCGCAGCCGCGCGATGGCCTCGTCGCCCTCGCGCTCGACGCGGAATATCACCTGCTCGCCTGTCTCCCGGCGCAGCGTGTCGCGCACCACTTGTGACCAGAACTTGCCGTAGCCATCCCACTGGAGCCAGTCGGCGGACCAGCGATTTTTCAGATCCGAGGCAAACAGCACGCTGCGCCCCAGCCCGTAATGCCAGCGCGTGA